>DAHVAN010000063.1 GCA_027314595.1 Actinomycetota bacterium
CGGCGACCCCCGCGACGAGCTCACCGAGAAGATCACCCTCGCCAGCCGCCTCCCCCCGGCCGACAAAGCCGCCATCGCCCACATCATCGACGGCCTGCTCGCCAACAGCCGCATCCGCGCCGCCCTCGACCAAGCCCGCTAACCCCGCCGCAGGGCGGACCAAGATCATTCAGGAATGCAATGGTCTGCCAAGATCAAAAACAGACGAAGGACGCGGCGGCGGCAGGAGCGGCTGAGAAAGGGCAGCAGGGCAGGGGAGCGGGCAGCGGTGCGGCAAGCAGGCGGGCCAGCGGACAGCAGAGAGAGCACGACCACGCGAGCACCCGCACGGCGCAGCGCCACGCGGCCAGCGCACGCAAGACGACCACGCGCAAGCCGACCGCGCGCAACGCGACCGCGATCACCCGGCGCAGCGCGAGAAACGGAAACGGGCCACGCCGCCCAGCAGGCCACCGCCAGCGCCACCAGCAGCGGCCACCGGAGCCACCTCGATCATCGTGATGCCTAGGTGTGCCGTAACAGCGGGGGCCTCAGGAAACGGGTGAAACGGGCAAGGCCGGGCGGGTGGCTGACGGAAGACGGGACAGGCTGAGGACCGAGAGCAGACAGGCAGCGCGAAGGTAGGGCCGATGACGCAGGAAACCCAAGCACTGCGCCGCGCGTGCTGCGCGCAGCTGGACCACGCGCGGGCGTTCTCCCACGACGGCCGAGCAAGGCCACGACGCGTCACGTCAGGATGCGCTCGACCTCCACGGCATCACCCAGCTCAGCCAGACCCGCGAAGAATTCATCGTGCGATCTCCCCGGTTCCAGGCTGACGGCCACGTAACCCGGCGCGAACCACTCGTGCAAGTACTCCAGCTTCCCGAGCAGGTCATGAAGACGCAGGTGCATCGCATCCACGTCCTCGCGGCGCCCCACCGCGACCCGGACGACGCCATTACCCGAGCGCTGCTCCACGGACCGGATCACATAACCGGTCCCGGCGTCGGCACGCACTACATCGCCGAGCGCCAGATCGTAAGCGAAGAACGGGATGCAGCACACCTCGAACCGATCATCGCCCACGCGCTTGGTCCAGAGCTGCTCGAAGTTATCCTCGCCCTCAACGTCATCCAGCGACACGCGCAGCATGAAGCTCGGCACCGGGCGCCGTACCGGATTCGCGTGAGCCGCGATCTTCGTCATGACTACACCCCACCGTAGGTGCTGCTCCACCAGTCAAACATCCGCGACGGCCAGAACGACGGCGGCCACTCGCCGACGAAGCCAGGCGGCGGATTCACCGGTGCAACCCTGGCTCCCTTCGACAGATTGCACCATGCACACGCGGGCGTCATGTTGTCCGGCGACAGATCGCCACCCTGACTGCGCGGAATCACGTGATCCAGATGCTCAGCCGGATTCTGCTTGACAATATGAGCACGTCGGAGGTTCTTAGGTTCTGCCCCATCCTGGAAATACTGACCACGAACTGATGGGGTGATGCTGCTACCCGACGTCGCAGCATCAGCCGTCGAGCCAGCAGGAATCCCAGCGTCTACGCCTTCTGGGGCTAAACCACTGCCGCAACCCAGGCCACAAGCGTGTTGGTGGCATCATCAAGTCCGACCTCGGACGTGATTTCTCTGTGCTCCTCTCGAACCTCCCCTGAGACTGCGTCACCCAAGTTCAGCGCCGCTTCGCCCGTGTCCCAGACCGTCAGCTGCCCGATTCGAAGCGCCGTAGCAATAGTCATTGCCACGGCGCGCTTTGGCCGATCTTCAGGCGATACTGTCAATTCGGCGGTATATCCGTGACTCGTTAGTTCCTCCTGATGCTTGGCAAACCAGCTTTGCAGCTCGCTTGTAGCATCCAATTCAAGCCTCACTTTGTTAGGGGCCACTCGATGTTAAGTGCTGGCGGGAATTGCGGTGTCGGCAATCCTCGCATTGCCGCGAGCCGGGCACAGAAGGAATTCGGTCCAGGGATCTGTGCCCATCCTTCCTTGCCGGCTGGCGCGAGCGACTCTTGCGGAACCTCGAACTCGACATAGCGCGTCCCCGCGGCGGCCTGCGATCCATAAGCTGCTGGGTCCGCAGGAGACGCCACGTACGTCGTCCCGCCTGCTCCTTCTTGCACCATGCCAGTGTTGACCATAGCTTCATGCTCGGCTGGTGACATCCACCGTCCCACCCGCGTCAGGTTGCTCCCGGCGTCAGCCGTAGTGGCGGCCGCTGCTTCTGGGGCAACACACGCACCCGACACGCAAAACGGACACGAGACGGCCTGACCTAGGTGCTGATCTGCGGAAACAAGGCCGTCTGCCCGGATATGATCTTGGGCCCGCAACGGTGATCGCCCAGACGCGAGTTCCAGCCGCGGGAGCCGATCCGCCGGACGCGACCCCGGCCGGCCAGGCGACCGCGAGAACGGCTGCCAGGGCGATGAGGGCGGCTGAGAAGAGAACCAGCCGGCGGCGGGCCGGGTGCATGAGGCTGAGCCTCGCACCGGGCCGGGGCAGTTGCCGAAAGAATCGCCGGCACCGTGCCGCGGACCGGGGTGGCGTCAGTTGCCGAAAGATTCCGGGGCCTGGCACCGCGGGCCAGCAGCAGCCAGCCGGGCCTGACTGGCGGCTCAGTTGCCGAATTTAGCTATATAGGTATCAAGGGGCGGCGCCCTGGGGCTGGCGGGCCGCCCCGGCCCTGCCGGGCCGGCGGCCCGCCGCCCCGCGCCGCCAGGCTTCTGGCTACTGCTCGGCTCCTGCCGCCCAGGTGAGGTGGTTCTGGGCGGCGTCCAGCGCCTGGTGCAGGCGGCGGGCGGAGGCGACCGCGGCGTCGAGATCCGCGGTCACGGCGGCGAGCATGGCGGCCGGGTCGCCGGCGTGCTGCCCGGCGACGACGGTGATCGCCCCGGCGGCTGCCTGCTCTTGCAGGAAGGCGTGGAGCTGGGCCAGGGCCTGCGGCAGGCGGGCGGCCAGCAGCGAGAGCTGGCCGCTGACCTCGTAGGCGCCGGCGGGGTATTCCAGGCCGCCGGTTCCGGGGAGGGTGGCGTGGTTGAGCGCCCGGACCGCCTCGGCGGCCTGCCCGGCCAGGTCCGCCGGGGTCACGACGCCGCTCCCGGCTCATCCGCGGCTTCCTCGTCCAGGGCTGCCAGCAGCTCGGTGACGGCGATCCGCCTGGCCTCGCCGCCGTCCCGGTCGTGATGTGGCTGGTTGCCGGCGGCTGGGTGGGTGGCGGCGTGGATGGCCTGCAGGGCTCTGACGGAGACCTGGGCGTAGATCTGGGTGGTGTCGAGCCGGGCGTGGCCGAGCATGGCCTGGATGTAGCGGATGTCGGCCCCGCCCTCCAGCATGAGGGTGGCCATCGTGTGCCGGAACAACCGGTCCAGGCTGAACGGCTCCCCCTCGGCGGTCAGGAACAGGCTCCCGTCATCATCGCCGAGGGCGAGCTTGGGCCGGGCTTCGGCGAGATACTTGCCGGTCCAGGCCAGCGCCCGCTGCCCGATGGGGATCATGCGGTCCTGCCTGCCCTTGCCCTGGCGGACCAGCAGCGTCTGGCGGTCGTGGTCGATGTCGGTGACGGCGAGGTTCGCCAGCTCGCTGCGGCGGATGCCGGTGGAGTAGAAGACCTCCAGGATGGCCCGGTCCCGGACCCCGAGCGGACCGGAGACATCTGGCTGGGCCAGGACCAGCTCGGCCTCGGCGGCCGTGAGCGAGGGGCGGGGGAGCCGCCGTTCGGCCTTCGGCAGCTCGATCTCGCTGGCGGGGTTGTGCAGCACGTGCCGCTGGCGGGCGGCCCACTTGAAGAACGCCCGGACGGCGAGCAGCCGCTGGGACTGCGACCGGAAGCTGAGCGGGCCGCCGTTTTTCTTGCGGTAGCGGAACAGGTGCCGCTGGTAGGACTCCAGCACCGGGCGGGTGACATCGGCGGGGCGGGTGATGCCCCGCTCGCCGAGCCAGGCGGCCAGGAAGGAGAGCATGGCCCGGCGGTTGCCGATCGTCCGGGGCGAGTAGCCGCGGGCGGCCATGTCCTCGCAGAACTCCTCCACCAGGCGGGGGAACCCGGCCAGGTCCGCCCGGTCACCCGGGATCTGCTGCGGTGCCCGCTGCCCGGCGGGGCGGCGGGTCACCTTGGGCCGCCCGCGGCTGTGACTACGACCCGGCCGTTGACCTGGCCAGGGTCGGTGCTTCCCGGCCGCCGGCCGTTCCCGGGGATGCCCGCATGGCTCCCGGCCTGCCCGTTCACCGCTTCCGGGGCGGGCCGACCGGGGGCCGACCTCCCCCCGACCGGGGGCCGACCAGGCCCCGACCGCGGGCCTTCAGAACCCGGCCGGTCCGGCGTCATAGCCGCATCAGCGGCCGCGTCGCCGGTGCTCCCGGCGGGGTTCTCGGGCTGCCAGGCCAGCTCGTAGCTGAGCCCGCCGCCCGGCCCGGTGCGGCGGGCGATGACCAGCTCGTAGTCGGCGAGGCGGGCCAGGTGGACCTTCAGCTGGGTGTCGCCGAAGCTCAGCGCCTCGCGGAGCTGCCGGCGGGTGAACCTGACCAGCCCAGGGTCCGTCCCCTCTGCCTGGCAGCGGGCGGTCACGTAGCCGGCGATCGCGTCCAGCAGGCGGCGGGTGCCCGGCGGCAGCTCACCGAGCGACGGGGCGAGCACGCCGGCGGCGAGCCGGTCGGCCAGGGCGATATCGGCCTGGGTGGTCTCGACGTAGCGGATCACCGCCTCGCCGCGGGTTGCGGTCTTCACGGGCCGCTGGTGCTGGTGCAGCAGCGTGACCGCCGCGATGAGGGTCAGGTACTTCACGTGGTCCCGCCGCGTCCGGACCGTCCCGTCGGCGAACCCCAGCTCCCGGGCGTGCGGGTTCACCACGGCGAGGGGCTCCAGGAGCCGATGGGCGTCCTGGTGCAGCCGCCGCACGCTCTCGGCCTCCGCCCGGCGAGCAGCCCGTCCAGGGTCTGGGCGTGGCGCTGCCGGTCGTGGATCGCCCTGGTCTGCTCCCGCCCCTCATCGACGGTCAGGACCAGGCACCGGTTGAGCAGTTCCTCATCGACGTCGGTGGCGGTGGTGGTCAGGAAGATCGCCGCCGGCCCGGTGACGGTGTAGACGCTGGTCACCAGCCGGCCCGTCGCCGGGTCCTTCCCCGTCGAGGCGATCGACAGCTCACCGTCGGACTGCAGCAGCTTGAGGGCGTAGGCGGCCCGCTCCGCGCCTTCCTCCTCCGCGACGGCCAGGACCTTGCGGGCCAGGCCGGCCTCGCCCATGTAGAACAGGGACTGGCCGGTCATCGCCGAGAACCGCACCCGGTCCTCACCCGGCACGAAGGAGAGCACCGCGTCCATCAGCGCCGACTTCCCGGCCGCGGAGGTGGACTGCACGATCACCGCCAGCGGCCGGGGCAGCTTCCGCGAGATCGCCGCCAGGTAGCCGGTCAGGCAGTTGACGGCCTCCCCGGCCATCCCCGCCCTCGCGAAGTCCGCAACGATCCGTTCCGCCAGGCCCGGGTCGCGCAGCAGCTCCAGCGCCCGCTCCCGCTGCCCGGCCGTCATCGGCGGGGGCTCATCACGCGGGGCCTGCGCGGCGGTCACCGCCTGGTCGGCCAGCCGCTCGCAGCCCAGCAGCACCCGCCCCAGGTCCTTCTTGATGACATCGGGCTCGGCGCCCAGCTCGGCAGCCGCCGCCGCGATGAACCCGGCCCTGGCCCTGGCCGAATACAAGTCGATCGTGTCGACGTGGAACCGCGTCCCCCCGGTGCCGTCCGGCGCCGAGCACATGACGTTGACCCGCAGCGACTCGAAGCTGGACGCCTTATCCAGGCCACGCACCCGCCAGGCACGCTCCCCGAACCGCCACGACGCCTCCCCGCCCGACGGCACCGGCTCATCAGCCGTCCCCGCGGCGGGAGCGGGCGACACCGCGGCCGGATCCACCGCCGCGAGCGGCTCCGGGGCAGGGATGGCGGCTGAGACAGGAACCGGCTCCGGCCGAAGGCCATCCCCGGCTGGCGGTTCCGGGAGCGGGGCGTTGCGGCGGCGGGCCGGGCCAGGACCGGAACCCATCCACGCCGCGGACCGGATCGCCCGGCCCAGCGCGCCGGC
>DAHVAN010000064.1 GCA_027314595.1 Actinomycetota bacterium
AACAGCACCCGGCCACGAGCAATCATGGCTCCACCGCGCGAGACACACCAAAAACAGCACATCCCGCAACGGGGGTAATGCACATAAAAATGCACTGGCTTTTAACACGCTGTTGAGTTCTCAAGAAACAGACGCACACCGGTGAGAAGCTCTCGCTCCTCGCTGGGGCAACCGTCCTAATTTACTCTGAGGCATCCCCGCTGTCAACTCGGTTCTGCTGAACTTTGCCGACTCTTGAGACTTCCTCTACCACTAGCATACCAAGCTTCCGGGATCTTGCGGCACGCGCACGTCCCCGGACGAAGGTCTCCTGATGGCTCCCCGGGTCCCGTCCCGCCTTCCGGCGTTCCGTCCCCCTCAGGGCAAGAAGAACTCTAGGGGTACCGCGGACCCTCGTCAAATCGAGCTGTATCGCTACGATGTCCCCGTCTCCCGGCAGCCGCAAACCTCGCCCGTCCCCACCAGGCGACACCCGCGGTGCCGACGGGCGGCTGGTGAGCAACCTCGGTGCGGCAGACACGTGGCTGGCCGGTCATGTAGATAGTGAGATAGCACGCCCCCCCAGGCCGAAGGGATTACCCATGATCGAGCCCTATCAGGCCATCGGCCTGGTGCCCACCATGCGCGGCATCCGCCGCCGGGACGAGATCGCCGTCAACCTCGAGCACATCTCGCACCTGATCAAGGCCGCCTCCTGGCTGTCGAGCCTGGACCTGCCCGTGCGCCTCATCGCCATACCCGAGGGAGCGCTGCAGGGCTTCAACGACGAGGTCCTCGACCTCGACCACGAGGAGTTCGCGCGAGAGTGCGCGATCGACATCCCCGGACCGGAGACCGACTACCTGGGCAAGCTGGCCCGCCAGTGGAACGCGTTCGTGATGGCGCAGGCCAAGGCCAGGCACCCGGAGTTTCCCGGCCGCTTCTTCAACGTCGGGTTCATCCTCAGCCCCGAAGGCGACCTGATCTTGCGGCATCACAAGGTAGTCCCGCTGCTCCCGGTCGAGCACTCGGTGACGCCGCACAACGTCTGGGACAGGTGGATCGAACTGTACGGCCGCAACCTCGACGCGTTCTACCCGGTGGCCGACACCGAGATCGGCAGGCTCGGGTTCCTGATGGCGAACGAGGGCTCCTACCCGGAGAACGCCCGCGGCCTGGCGATGAACGGCGCGGAGGTCCTCTACCGCGGGCCGTACCCGCACCCGCACGTCGGCAACGGCTTGTTCGAGGTCCAGAACCGTGCCCGCGCCCTCGACAACAACCTGTACCTGATCGCGTGCAACGTAGGCACCTACTACCTGCACGCGGAGGACGCCACGCCGATCGACACGTTCGGCGGAGGATCGGCGGTAGTCGACTACCGAGGGCAGATCGTGGGCCGGCACGACTACAGCGCCGGATCGTCCTGGGTGGCGGGCACCATCGACATCGAGGCGCTGCGCCGGTTCCGGGCGAGCGCGCAGTGGGACAACTGGCTCAAGGACCTCACCACCGAGCAGTACCAGCTGATCTACTCCCAGCCCGTCTACCCGAAGAATCTCTATCTCGACCGCGCCCCGTACACCCATGCCGAGTACCGCCGCGAGGTCATCGACAAGCAGATCGAGCTGATGCACGAGCGCGGCATCTGGACCAGGCCGGATGACGGCCAGCGGTTAAGGTAGCCCGCATGCGCATCTGTGTCGTCGGCGCCGGGGCGATCGGCGGTTTCATCGCGTGCGGCCTGGCAACCGCGGGAACGGACACCTCGGTGCTGGCGCGCGGCGCCACGCTCGGCGCCATCCGGGCGGCGGGCCTGCGGGTCGAATCCGATGACGGCACCGTCACCGCCATGGTGACCGCGTCCGACGAGGCGGCGGACCTGGGCCCGCAGGACGTGGTCATCCTCGCGGTGAAGGCTCAGTCGGCGCCGGCCGCGGCCGCGGGCATCGGCCCGCTGCTCGGATCCGGCACGGTCGTCCTGTCGACGCTGAACGGCGTGCCCTGGTGGTTCTTCGACGGCTTCGGCGGCCCCTGCGCGGGACGTCACCTGGACAGCGTCGACCCCGGCGGCACGATTGCCGCCGCGATCGGCGTCAGCCGGGTGATCGGCGGCACCGTGCACATGAGCGCGAGTTCGCCAGGGCCCGGCGTGGTCCGGCGGCACAGCGGGAAAGGCATCATCATCGGCGAGCCCGACGGCACGGACACCCCCCGGCTGGAGGCCCTCGCCACCGAACTGCGCAAGGCGGGCATGAACGTCACGGTCTCGTCCAACATCCGCGAGGACGTCTGGTACAAGCTGTGGGGGAACCTGACCGTCAACCCGGTGTCCGCGCTGACCGGGGCGACCGCCGACCAGATACTCGACGATGACCTCGTCCGCGCCTTCTGCGAGTCGGCCATGCTTGAGGCCCGCGAGATCGGCGCCAGGATCGGCTGCCCGATCCTGGAAACCCCCGCCGACAGGAACCTGGTCACCCGCAAGCTCGGCTCGTTCCGCACCTCGATGCTGCAGGACGCCGAGGCCGGCCGGGACCTCGAGCTCGACGCGCTGGCGGGCGCGGTCCGCGAGATCGGCGCCATCGTCGGCGTCCCGACGCCGTTCGTCGACGCCCTCTACGGCCTGACCCGCCTCAGCGCCAAGGTCCGCGCCGCCCGCTGACCCCGGGCAAGGCCAAGGTCCGCGCCGCCCGCTGACCCCGGGCAGGCCGCGTCCCGCGTCAGGGACCGCTCCCCGCACCCGCCGCGACGCTTTCTTTTCATCCGAACGAGCGGTGGCGACTGTGGCCGCACCGCCGACCCGCCGAGGGGCGCGGCCCGTGCAGGCGAGCTCGGTGATGCTGTGCATCGGCCTGGCGGTTGGCGTCGACTACTCGATGTTCTACGTCAAGCGCGAGTGTGAGGAGCGCTCGCGGCAGGCCGGTGGTCGACGCGATCGCGGTGGCCGCACCGACCTCGGGCCGTTCGGTGCTCGTCTCCGGCCTGACCGTGCTGCTGGCGATGTCGGGCATGTTCCTGACCGGCAGCAAGATCTTCACCGGGATGGGGCAGTCCGCCATGCTCGTCGTGGCGGTCGCCGTGATCGGATCGGCTGACCCTGCTTCCCGCCTTGCTCGCGCCGCCTTGCTCGCGCTGCTGGGCCACCGGGTGGAGTGCGCGGGTGCTTCCCGCACCGCCGAGCGGGCAGCTTGCGCCGCGGCCAACGATGGTGGATCGGTTGTCACCCCAGGGGGTCACAACCGATCCACCATCTTTCCGGTGCCGACCGCGCAGCCGGGCCGGCGGCACGGATGGGGAGTGCCTTGCCAGCCGTTGCGGCGCAGCGACGCGGCGACCATGGCCGCGCTTTCGCACGCGCGCTCGGTGACGTCGATAAGGGTGAAGCGGTAGGTGCGGACGTCATCGGCGGCGAGGTTGACGTTGTCGCGGTGCTTGTCGTGCCTTGTCTGCTCGGGCGGATGGTAGGCGGCGCCGTCTAGTTCGACGCAGATGCCATAGCCGGCGTACCAGTTGTCCTTGTAGTGAACCTTGCCCGCGATGGTCCGGCGTGCCTGATGCTGAGCGCTCGGCAGCCCGTGAGCGCGTTCGACGTCACGGGCGTAGCGCCGTTCCAGCGGGAAGTGCACTCCGTCTTCCGCGTCGGTGAGCGCCTCGGTGACCAGGGCACGCCAGCGGACCCGGCGGCGAGACGTCAACGCGTCTCGCAGCATCGGGGCCGTTGCCAGTTGCCTGGACAGTGCGCGGGAGATCCAGGCATAGGCCTCGTCGAAGGTCGCTGCCGCCGCCACCAGGTCCAGGACGGTGTCCTCGATGCGCGTGCGCGGCAGCCGCCACGGCGGCAGGCGCTGCGGAATGCTCTGGTCCGAGCGATGGATCACGACGCCGCGGATGGGCTTGTGCTGTCCGGGCCGACGATTGGCGGGCACGGTGATGTGGATCTTCGTGCTCGCCGCCCCCTCGGTTAACCCGTGAACTTCTGCGGCTGTCTCGTAGCTGACCATCGCCCCCGGTCCGGCCCTGCGCACCGCGGCCCACAGTTGCGCCTCGCGCTGCGGCGGGCCGGTGAAGGTGGCGTACACGCCGCGGTGCATCCGCCGCCACTGGCCCGACGTCGCGCGGTGCGCGACCGCCTGCCTGGAGAACCCGGCCTGCCGCGCCTGGGCCTGATCGGCGATACCGCCCTGCGCGTCCAGCGTCATGACCCAGTCGCGATGTGCGTTCATGTCCATGGACCAAGCGTGACGGCCCTGCGCGGCCAGGCGCCAGACCGGCTTTCGAGCTGTGGAAAACTCGCGTGGTCGCGGCCGGCGGCAGATGCCCTGACGACGCCGCACCATGGGTGCCTCCGGCCTGGGGTGAGACGATAGCGCGGACGCGATGATGCCGGCGGCTGTGCGGCGGGGGGCAATCGCAGCCTGGGGTAAAGGAGAGACATCATGATCGTGGCGTTCTCGCTGACTCCGCTCGGGATCGGTGAAGATGTCGGCGAAGTCGTGGCCGAAGCGGTGCGCGTAGTGCGTGAAAGCGGGCTGCCGAATCGCACGGATGCGATGTTCACCAGCATCGAGGGCGAATGGGACGACGTCATGCGGGTGGTCAGGCAGGCCGCCGAAGCAGTGGCCGCGAGGGCGCCGAGGGTGAGCATGGTGCTCAAGGCGGACATGCGTCCTGGCGTGACCGACGGCCTCACGGCGAAAGTGGAGGCCGTCGAGCGGTACCTGAACGCGCGAGGCGTATTATCTTGATGTCGAGGTAATTCTGGGGTGGAGATGGCCGAAGGGAGCCGCCCGGTGATCCATCATGTGCAGCTGGCGTGCCCGGCGGGCAGCGAGCCGGCGCTGCGCGAGTTCTATGGCGGCGTGCTCGGGCTTGACGAGCTGCGCAAACCGCCGGGCCTTGCCGCACGCGGCGGATGCTGGTTCAGGGGGCACGGCATAGAGCTTCACCTCGGCGTCGAGCGGGACTTCCGGCCCGCGCGCAAGGCGCACCCCGGGCTGCTTGTGACCGGTCTGGACGCCTGGGCGGGCCGGCTGCGCGAGGCCGGGTACCCGGTGCTCTTCGACGATGAGTTCCCCGGAATGCGCCGCTTCTACAGCCAGGACCCCAACGGCAACCGGCTGGAGTTCCTCGAACCCGTCGCCGGGGACGATCCCGGCGTCTGACGGCCCGCGCGGAGCCGGCCGGCCGAGCAAATCGCAACCGGAGGCGGCCGGGAGGCGTCTATGGGGCATGCGCACGATGGCATCGGCCTTCCTGACCGCCACGCTGATGCTCGCGGCCGGCTGCGGGACCGCGACGGTGGGCGCGGGGCCCGCGCGCAGCGCGCCGGC
>DAHVAN010000067.1 GCA_027314595.1 Actinomycetota bacterium
GCCGGCGCGCTCACCCCAGCCGGCGCGCTCACCCCAGCCGGCGCGCTCACCCCAGCCGGCGCGCTCACCCCAGCCGTCAGCGGCGCGGCGGACATCCCGTTCTGCCGGACCGAGATCACGCCGCAGGCGCAGCAGGCGGCCGTGCGGGTGCTGGCCGGCGGATGGGTGACCATGGGCAGGGAGACGATCGCGTTCGAGGAGGAACTCGGCGCCTGGCTGGGGGCACCGCATGTGGTCCTGGTCAGCTCGTGCACCGCGGCCATCGAGATGGCGCTGGCCGGCCTGCGCCTGCCACCGGGCGCGCCGGTCCTGACGCCGACCCTCACCTTCTGCGGCGCCGTCCAGGCCATCGTGCACGCGGGCCTGCGGCCCGTCCTGGTCGATGCCGACGAGCGGACGCTGACGGTGTCCGCCGCCGGGGTGGCGAAGGCGGCCAGGCACGGGGCCGCCGCCATGGTGATCCAGCACATGGCGGGCTATCCCGTGGACGGCGCCGAGCTCGCCGCCGCGGCCGGCATCCCGGCCGCGAACGTGGTGGAAGACGCGGCGCACGGCCTGGGCGCGACGCTGTCCGGGCAGCCTGTCGGCAGCGCCTCCCGTGCCGCGTGCTTCAGCTTCTACGCCACGAAGAACCTCCCCGTGGGGGAAGGCGGCGCGATCGCCACCACCGACCGCGACCTGGCCGGCCGCTGGAAGCGGATGCGGCTGCACGGGATGAGCGGCGACGCCTGGCGGCGGTACCACCGGTCGGGCAGCTGGCGGTACACGGTGCGAGAGGCCGGGCTGAAGGCGAACTTCACCGACGTGCAGGCGGCGATCGGCAGGGCGCAGCTGCGGCACCTGCGGCAGTGGCAGCAGCGTCGCGCGGAGCTCGCCGCACGCTACGACGCCCTGCTCGCCGGGATCAGCGGGCTGGAATTGCCGCCCCGGCCGCCGGCCGGAGGGCACGCGTGGCACCTGTACATCGTCCGGGTGCACCGCCGGCCGTTCGGGATGTCCCGTGACGAAGCGGTCGCGAGGCTGGCCGAAGCCGGAATCGGCACCTCGGTGCATTTCATCCCCGTGCACCACATGCCCTATTTCCGCGGCCTGCTCGGCGCGCAGGCCTGCGGCGATCTGAGGGCCGCGGACCGGGTGTTCCCCCAGCTGCTGTCCCTGCCGCTGCACCCGCGACTGACAGATTCCGACGTAGAGACGGTGTGCGAGAGGCTTGCCGGTCTCGGTAAGGCGACGACATGGAGATAGATGACATGGAGATCGACGTCCTCAGCTCGGCAGGCGCCGAAGCCGCAGGCGGGTGCACCATCTTCCAGAGCCCCGGCGCCCCGGCCGACCCGAACCTGATCGAAGCGCTCAGCGAGGGCACGGCCGGGGCCGGCCTGGCCGCGCCGCCCGTGGTGCTGCCGGATTTCTGCCACAAGGCGAAGTCGGAGATGCCGTCGAGCATCGCGGTCGCGACCACAGGGCAAATCCGCCCGGCGCTCACCGACGCCGCCCTCAACTGCGGAATGGCCCTGATGACACTCGACGTCGCGCCCCCGCCGCAGGCCGCGGTGTCACGCTTCTACGACCAGGTCGCGCGGCGCTTCCCCAGCCCGCCGAACTGGCGCAGGGAGCTGGGTTTCGAGGAGGTGCTGCGCGCCGCGGCCGAAGGCGCCGAGTTCGCCGCCGACCGGTACGGCCTGGCCGGCGAGGAGCTCGATCACATCGAGGAACGCGGCCGGATGGACATCGACGCGCATGGCGGCGTCCAGCGGGCCAGGAAGGAACTGCCCTGGCTGGTCGTGCAGATGAGCCGCCTGCGCTTCGGCGGCATCGGCCCGAGCACCCACTTCCTCGAGCTGCAGCAGGTTGAGGAGATATTCGACCCGGCGGCAGCCGGGCGGCTCGGCCTGCACGCCGGGCAGGTGACGGTTCAGTTCCACAACGGCGGCGGCGTCCTGACCGGCCAGCTGGGCGAGCTGTATGCCCGGCGCAAGAGCGCCTCACGGATGCTGCGCGCCGAGATGTCGGTGCAGAAGCCGCTCACCCACCTGCTCACCCTCCGGCCGGGGCTCAAGAGCCGGCTGGCCGCCTACTTCACGCACGGGTGCCCGGCGGTACCCGTCGACGGCGACGACGGGCGGCGGGTGCTGCTCGCGACGCGGCTGGCGATGAACTACGGTTTCGCCTACCGGACGGCGACATACGCGGCGCTGCGCGACATAGCCAAGTCGGCGTTCGGGGCCAGCGCGCGCCTCGTCATCGACTCGCCGCACAACTCCATCTACGAGGAGCAGGTCGGCGGGCAGCGGGCCTTCGTCCACCGGCACAACGCCTGCCGGGCCTACCCCGCGGCGCTGATGGCCGGTCACCCGGCCTTCGCCTCGACCGGCCAGCCGGTGCTGCTGCCTGGCACCAACCGCACCTCGTCCTACCTGTGCGTGCCGGCGGACGGCGCGCACCGGAGCCTGTACACCGCCTGTCACGGCTCGGGGAGCATCGTCTCGGCTTTCGAGCGGTCCGGCCGGTCCGGTCCTGATCCGCTCGGCCGGACCACCGCGCGGTACCGGTACGACGGCCGGGCTCCGGCGCACGTGCCGCACCTGGACGACAAGGGCGTCAACGAGGCGCTCGGGATACTCACCGGGCACGGGCTGGTGCGCCCGGTCGCCAGGATGCGGCCGTTCGCGGTGCTCACATGAGCGGCCCCGGCACGAGCGGCCCTGGCACGAGCGGCCCCGGCACGAGCGGCCCCGCCCTGAGCGACCCCGGTTTGCGCGACCCCGGCATGAGCGGCCCGGCCCTGTGCGCTTCCGCCCGGGTCGAGCTGCTGTCGCGCGGAAAGTACCTGGCCGTGCCGTCGCGCCGCCGCCCGCTGATCGTCGCCAGCTGGGATCCGGCGGTGCTGCGCTACCTCGCGGCCAGCGTGCTGTCCGTGCCACCCGGCGCCGGTCCCGTGCTCACCCTGCTTGTGACCATCGGGCTGCGCGTGTTCCGGCACCCCGGTTCGATGTTCCTCGCCAGGCCGCTGCGCATCCGCGCGAAGCTCGTGACGACGGCGGGCTGACCGTGGCGACCCTGGCAAAGCCCACCCTCGCGTCGTTCATCGGCGAGCTCGGCGGCCGTGCCGCCTGCCTGGCGCTGTCCCGGGACCCGAACGCCAAGCTGACGATCCTGCTGTTCCCGCCTGGCGGCGAGCAGCCCGCCTACGTGGCGAAGGTGCCGACCACCGAGGCCGCCGCGCGCAGCGTGGAGCGGGAAGCCGCGCGCCTGGCCGACCTCGCCGGCCGTGAACTCGGCGCGACGACCGCGACCGTCCCGGCAGTGGTCGCGCACCTGGAGCACCACGGCTGGCCCGTCCTGGTCACGACCGCACTGCCCGGCAGGTCCATGCTCGCGGCCTATCACTCCTGGCGGCACACCGCCCGCCCGGAGTCGGTCGCCGCCGACCTCGCCGCGGCGGGCGCGTGGCTGTCCGGCCTGCACCACGCCACGGCGAGCGGCGCCTGCGGCCTGGAAGCGTCGCTGGACCGGGTCGCCGAGGCGATCCGGGTCCGGTTCGGCGCCCGGCGCGACACGGCAGCCGACCTCGCGGGCGTCGAGGGCCTGGGCCGGCGGCTGGCCGGCTTTCCCGTGCCGACGAGCGTCGTGCACGGGGACTTCTGGCCAGGCAACCTGCTGGTCTCCGACTGCCAGGTGAGCGGGGTCATCGACTGGGAAATGGCGCGGCTGGAAGGGCCGGCCACCCGCGATCTCGCGCGTTTCGCCATCGCCTACTCCCTGTACCTGGACAGGCACACCCGCCCTGGGCGCCCGGTGCCCGGGCATCGGGGGCTGCGGGCCGACCGGTGGGGCTGCGGTGTCGACTACGTGATGAACGGGACGGGCTGGTATCCCGGCCTCGCCCGTGCCTTCGTGCGCGACGGGCTGGAACGGCTCGGCCTGCCCGGCCGCTGCTGGCGTGACGTGCTGCTGGCCGACCTGGCGGCGATCGCGGCCGAAGCCGACCACGCCGAATTCGCCTGGAACCACCTGCTGCTGTTCAGGCGCCTGCGGGAGCGCTCATGACGACGGTGATCGCGCGCTCCCCGGCACCTGACCCGATCACCCCGCCGTCCTGGCCGGCCCTGGCCGGCGGCACGGCCCGGACGGCGGGCGCACCGCGGCCGCCCCGCGGCAGCGCCGAGCGAGCCGCGGTATGCACGCTGGTCGCGGCCATCGTCTTCCAGCCCATCCTGCACCCCACCGGGCCGGGCAACAGCTCGCCCGTCGACATTCTCACCGTGGCGTCCATCGTCACCGCCCTGATCGCGATGGCCGGAACGCGCCGCAAGCTGCGAGCCCCCTATGTGCTGCCCGTCTTCCTGTACGTGGCCGCGGGGGCGGCGTCCGGGCTGGCCTCGTCGCTGCCGGGAACGGCGCTTGTCACGCTCGCGGTCGACGCGCTCCTGTTCACCTGGTGCCTGGCGGCCGTCAACGTGCTGTCGGCGCCCCGCGCGCTGCGGTACGCCGTCGCGGCCTGGAGCTGGTCCGGCATCGGCTGGGCGGCCGTCGTCATCATCGCCTGGCTCGGCCACATCAGCTTCATCGAGGGCCTGACCGCCACCGAGGGCAACCGGGTGATGTTCACGTTCGGCGACCCGAACTACGCCTCCTGGTACTGGGGATCGACGGTCCTGGTCGTTTACGCCGCGCGCACGCCCGCCAAGCGCTGGCTCCGGGTAACCGGCACTGTCCTGCTGTTGTGGGCGCTGATCTTGACCGAGTCCAACGGCGGCGCGCTCGCGCTGTCCGCGGGCGTCACCTTCCTGCTGCTCGTGCGCGGCCACCGGCGCCACGGCTGGGCAGGGGTGGCGGCGATCGGCCTGACTATCGGACTGGCGGTCACCGCCTTCTTCACGGTGCTTCCGCTGAACCAGCTCAGGCACTGGGCGGCGAACAGCCATCAGGCCCTGCTGGTCAACTCCCTCGGGCGCAGCGGGCAGAGCACATCGGAACGGAGCCTGCTGATCCGCGAGTCGGTCCAGCTCTACGAGCGGTCGGACGGCGTTGTCGGCCTCGGGCCCGCGAGCACCAAGCCGATGACCGCGGCACTGCTGTACCCGTACGTCAACGAGGCGCACGACGACTACCTCGCCGCGCTGACCGAGCGCGGCGCCCTTGGCCTGCTGGCGTTCTTGCTGCTCGGCGCCTCGGCGGTGAGCAGGGCATCGCCGGTGGTCCGGCGGCCGCTGTCGGCTCCGTTCGCCGCCGCGGTTCCGCGGCCCGCCGGGATCGTGGCCGCGCTCATCACCGTGAGCCTCAACTCGTTCTACGAGGAAGTCCAGCATTTCCGCGTGCTGTGGCTGCTGCTGGCGATCGTGGCGGTCCTGGGCCGGGACGCGGCCCGCGGGCGCCTGTGGCCCCGGCCTCGCGGCGGCCGCCCGGCGGTCCCGGTCGTCCCGGTCGTCCCGGTCGTCGCCGCCGGCCGGGGCCTCGACCGCCGAGCGGGCCTCCGACAGGGCCGCCGACAGCCGCACCCCCGGCACCTCGATCGGCTGCTGGAGGGCGAGGAAGAGCCCGGCCCGGGCCCGCCGCCACGGCGGCATGCCGACGAGCTCGGTGCCGTCGAGAG
>DAHVAN010000071.1 GCA_027314595.1 Actinomycetota bacterium
CCGGCGGAGGCCGTCGGCGCGCTGCGCGCCGCCGCCCCTGACGGCCCGGTCGCGGTCGCGACGTACCTGCTGGCCCCGGGGCACTTCGCGGACAAGATCCGCGACGGCGCACTGCGGGCGGGGGCGGCGGCCGTGTGCGCGCCGCTCGGCGCCGCGCCTGAGGTGGCCGAGGTGATCCTGGACCGCTACGCCGCCGCCGCCGAGCGAGCCGCTGCCGGGGCTGCGGCAAGGGCACAATTATCCTGAACGGAGCGAGGTGACTCACCACCAGTTAGAAATCTGCTTCGAGGGGCAGACCAAGCTGCGGGGCGCGCCCTCGCGTGCGCCGCTCCCCCGCCGCGAATAACCTGACGCGGTAGGCTCGTGCGCTCAGGCGGTACCGCGTAGGGAGGCGAATGCACATCTGGCCGGGAGCCCCGTATCCGCTCGGGGCGACGTGGGACGGGTGGGGAACGAACTTCGCCTTGTTTTCCGAGATCGCGGAGCGCGTCGAGCTGTGCCTGTTCGATGAGGCCGGGACCGAGTCCCGTGTCCCGCTGACCGAGGTGGACGGCTTCGTCTGGCACGGCTACCTGCCGGCGGTCAGCCCCGGCCAGCGGTACGGCTACCGGGTGCACGGCCCCTACGACCCGCGCCGCGGGCACCGCTGCTGCCCCGCCAAGCTGCTGCTCGACCCCTACGGCAAGGCGGTCGAGGGTGACGTGGCCTGGGACGAGGCGCTGTTCGACTACCGGTGGGCGGACCCCCGCAAGCCGAACACCGTCGACAGCGCCCGCTTCATGCCGAAAAATATCGTGATAAATCCGTTTTTCGACTGGGCGAACGACCGGCCGCCGCGGACCCCGTACCACGAGACGGTCATCTACGAGGCGCACGTCCGCGGGCTGACGCTGCGCCATCCCGAGGTCCCGCTGCACCAGCGCGGCAGCTACGCGGGCGTGGCCCACCCGGCGGTGATCGACCACCTGCGGCGGATCGGCGTCACCGCCGTCGAACTGCTGCCCGTGCACCAGTTCGTCCCCGAGCAGGCGCTCGTGTCGCGCGGCCTGACCGACTACTGGGGCTACAACACCATCGGCTTCCTCGCGCCGCACAACAGGTACTGCAGCGCCGGGCAGCGCGGCGAGCAGGTCGGCGAGTTCAAGGCGATGGTGAAGGCGCTGCACCAGGCGGGCATCGAGGTCATCCTCGACGTCGTCTACAACCACACGGCCGAGGGCGACCACCGGGGCCCGACGCTGAGCTTTCGCGGGATCGACAACGGGGCCTACTACCGGCTCGACGACCGGGACCCCTGGCGGTACATCGACTACACCGGGTGCGGCAACAGCCTGAACGTGCGCCACCCCCACTCGCTGCAGCTGATCATGGACTCGCTGCGGTACTGGATCCTGGAGATGCACGTCGACGGGTTCCGGTTCGACCTGGCGTCCGCGCTGGCCCGCGAACTGCACGACGTGGACCGGCTGTCCACGTTCTTCGACCTCGTGCAGCAGGACCCGGTGGTATCGCAGGTCAAGCTGATCGCCGAGCCATGGGACGTCGGCGAGGGCGTCTACCAGGTCGGCAACTTTCCCCCGCTGTGGACCGAATGGAACGGCAAGTACCGCGACACGGTCCGCGACTTCTGGCGCGGCGAGCCGTCCACGCTGGCCGAGTTCGCCTCGCGGATCACCGGGTCCAGCGACCTGTACGCGACAAGCGGCCGCCGCCCCGTCGCCTCGATCAACTTCGTCACCTGCCACGACGGGTTCACCCTCGCCGACCTGGTCAGCTACAACGACAAGCACAACGAGGCCAACGGCGAGGACGGCAGGGACGGCAGCAACGACAACCGGTCGTGGAACTGCGGCGCCGAGGGCCCGGCCGCCGAGCCCGGCATCGCCGAACTGCGCGCCAGGCAGCAGCGTAACTTTCTCGTCACCCTGTTCCTGTCGCAGGGCATCCCGATGCTGCTGTCCGGCGATGAGATCGGCCGCACCCAGGGCGGCAACAACAACGCCTACTGCCAGGACAACGAGGTGTCCTGGGTCGACTGGAGCAAGGCCGCCGCCGAGCGCGACCTGCTCGCGTTCACCCAGACGCTGGCGCGGCTGCGCCGCCAGCACCCGGTGTTCCGCCGCAGGCGGTTCTTCAAGGGGCCCGCGGACATCTCGTGGCTGACCCCGGCCGGCGAGCCGATGACCGAGGCGGACTGGCGGGCGAGCTACGCCAAATCGATGGCGGTCCTGCTCAACGGCGCGGCCATCACCGAGCCCGACCCGCGCGGCGACCCGGTCACCGACATGAAGTTCCTGCTCATGTTCAACGCCGGCGCCGAGCCCATCACGTTCACGCTGCCCGGCGCCGGGCTCGGCTCGGACTGGGAGGCCGTGATCGACACCATGACCCCGCACGGCGCGGGCGAGGCCGAGGTGTACGGCCCGAAGTCCAAGGTCGAGGTGGCCGGGCGGGCGGTGGTCGTGCTGCGGTCCCGGAGCTGACCGTGCGCCGGCTGGACGCGGCCTCGGCCGAACTCGACGATCCCGGGCTCGCGCGGCTGTACGCCTACCCGGACCAGCGCTGGCTGCGCGCCAACATGGTGGCGAGCGCCGACGGCGCGGGCTTCCTTGAGGGCCTGTCAGCCGGGCTGTCCTCGGCGCCAGACCGCAGGCTGTTCGGCCTGCTGCGGGCGCTGTGCGACGTGGTGCTCGTCGGCGCGGGCACCGCGCGCGCCGAGGGCTACCGCCCGGCCAGGCGCCGGCCGGAGCTGGCCGCGCTGCGCGCGGGCCGGACCCCGGCGCCGCCGATCGCGGTCGTCAGCCGCTCCCTCGACCTGGACTTCGGCGCGAGGCTGTTCGGCCAGGCGCCGCCGGGCGCCCGGACGATCGTGGTCACCTGCGAGGCATCCCCCGCCGGCAGGCGGGCCGCGGCCGCCGGCGTCGCCGACGTGATCGTCGCCGGCGAGGCCGTGGTGGACCTGGAAGGGGCGCTGACCGCGCTGGGCGAGCGCGGCCTGCGCCACGTGCTGTGCGAGGGCGGCCCGCGCCTGCTCGGCGACATCGCGGCCGCCGGGCTGCTCGACGAGCTGTGCCTGACGGTCAGCCCCCTGCTCGCCGGCCCCGGCCCCACCAGGATCATCGCCGGCGAGGGCTTCCCGGCCGCCGCGATGACGCTCGCGCACGTGCTGCGTGCCGACGGCTTCCTGTTCTGCCGCTACCTGGCCCAGGCGCACTAGAGTGTGGGCATGGCCGCACTGCACAGGCAGGTCGAAGAACACCAGTCGGGCGACGAGCTCGACGTCAACCCGGTCTACTTCCGGGAGAAGAGCTGCGACATCCCGCGCTACCAGCTACCGGAGCACGGCGTGCTGCCGCGCACCGCGCTTCAGATCGTCAGGGACGAGCTCATACTCGACGGCAACGCCAGGCTCAACCTGGCCACCTTCGTCACCACCTGGATGGAGCCTGAGGCCGAGGAGCTGATGGCCGAATGCTCATCCAAGAACATGATCGACAAGGACGAGTACCCGCAGACCGCCGAGCTCGAGCGGCGCTGCGTGAACGTCCTGGGCAGCCTGTGGAACGCGCCGTCGGGCGGCAACGCGGTCGGCTGCTCCACGACGGGCTCGAGCGAGGCGTGCATGCTCGGCGGGATGGCGCTGCTGTGGCGCTGGCGGGCGCGGCGGCGCGCCGCGGGGCTCCCCGCCGACCGGCCCAACCTCGTCATGGGCAGCAACGTCCAGGTCTGCTGGGAGAAGTTCTGCAGGTACTGGGGCGTGGAGCCGAAGTACGTGCCGCTGGTGCCCGGACGGTACCAGCTCGGTGCCGCGGAGGCGGTCGCGCTGTGCGACGAGAACACGATCGGCGTGGTCGTCATCATGGGGTCCACGATGGACGGCAGCTACGAGCCCGTGGGCGAGGTCGACGCCGCGCTCGACCGGCTGCAGGCCGACACCGGCGTCGACGTGCCGATCCACGTGGACGGCGCATCCGGCGGCTTCGTCGCGCCGTTCCTTCAGCCGGACCTGGAGTGGGACTTCCGGGTGCCGCGGGTGGCGTCGATCAACACGTCGGGGCACAAGTACGGGCTTGTCTACCCCGGCGTCGGCTGGATCGTCTGGCGGGACGCCGAGTGCCTGCCCGAGGACCTGATCTTCCGGGTCAACTACCTGGGCGGGGAGATGCCCACGTTCGCGCTGAACTTCTCCCGGCCGGGCGCGCAGGTCGCCGCGCAGTACTACAACTTCCTTCGGCTCGGGCGCTCCGGATACCGGCACGTGCAGCAGACCTGCCAGGACATCGCGCTTTACCTGTCCGGGGAGGTCGCCAAGCTCGGCCCGTTCGAGCTGCTGTCCGACGGCAGCGACCTGCCCGTGTTCGCCTTCAGGCTGCGCGAGGACGTCACGGGGTACTCGGTGTTCGACATCTCCGACCGGCTGCGGATGCGCGGCTGGCAGGTGCCCGCGTACACGTTCCCCGAGAACCTCACCGACATGGCCGTGATGCGCGTCGTGGTGCGCAACGGGTTCAGCATGGACCTGGCCGACCTGCTCCTTGACGACCTGCGGCTGCACCTGCGGGCGCTCGAGCGCAACCCGCAGAAGCAGCCGCCGCCGGAAGTCCAGGCCAAGCGCCAGGGGTTCAGCCACTGACCGGCGGCTGAACCCCTGTCGCGCCCTCGGCGAGCGCGGTCTGGGTGAACGGCGAGACGATCACGCCGACGCCCTTGGAGTTGAGGTTGATCAGCACCGGCGTGGTGACGAACCCGAACTGCTCGGTCCCGCTGGCCATGCTGGCCTCGACGGCCACCGGGCTGGCCTGCGGGACGAAGGTGACGTTCAGCCCGTGCGCGCGGAAGATGCCGCTGTCTTGCGCGTAGAAGAGCGAGGCGTCGTCCGAATACGGCACCTAGCCGAGGGTTACGTTCGTCATGGTCGCGGGCGAGCCGGTGCTCGCGCCGGTGCTCGCGCTCGTGGCGCTAGCGCTTGGGCTGCTGCTCGATCAAGGTACGCGTGCCTTTTACTGCGGGCTAGCGGTCCGGCCGTCGGGGTACATGTCGATGAGGTTCTGGCGGCACGATCCGCGCGCGCTGATCGAGGTGGACGACACCTGGCACGGATTCCGCTACGCGGGCATCAGGACCACGCCCAACGGCTTCAGGCACGCCCGGATCACGGCCTACATCTTCCCGTCGAGCACGATCATCGCGCAGATCCCGTTCAGCACCCGGCTGATCTTCGTCGTGCCGGCCGACGATCACACGACCTTCCGCTACAACTTCACCACGCAGCCGCCGCAGAACCCGCGCGGCCTCGGCGGCCCGCTGTTCTTCAGCTACGAGAAGTACCCGTTCACGATGATGCCGCCCGGCGGAGTCGTGCCCAGGATCCACACCAGGGACAACGACTACCAGATCGACCGGATCGCGCAGAAGGGCATCTCCTACAGCGGGATCAGGGACTTCCGCAGCCAGGACGCGATGGCCACCGAGACCGCCGGGCCGATCTACGACCGGACCAGGGAGCACCTGGGCAGCACCGACGTCGCGCTGATCCGGATGCACCGCCAGCTGCTGCGGGCCGCCAAGGGCCTGGCGAACGGCGAGGAGCCGCCCGCGCTCGGCGGCAGCGGGGACTTCCGCGCCATCCGCGGCGCCGAGAAGGTCCTCGCCGAGGGCGAGGACTGGCGGCTGCTCGGCACCGACGCGGACCCCATGGTGCGCGAGGCGCTCGCGGCGCGGGACAGGTGAGGTCCCTGGCCGGCTCGATCAGCCGGGCCGGACGCCGCTGATGATCCCGGCCTCCGCCACGATGGGCTCGAAGGTCACCTCGGCGAAACCGGCATCGCGCAGTGCGTCCTGCCAGAACTGCGGCGTCGCCGGATGCTCCTGGCCGAATCCGAGCCCGTAGCGGCCGAGGTTCTTGGCGATCCGCCACCATCCGCCCGGCCCCTTCGCGGCCAGCACGGCGACCTTCTGCCGCAGGATCTGCCGGTCGCGCTCGCTGCCGCCGCGCCCGAACATCATGTCGGCCACCACGAGGCGGCCGCCGGGGCGCAGCCACCCTGCCGCGTCGGCGGCGAGCTTGCGCTTGTCGGGATCCCTGAGGTGGTGCAGCGCGTAGTTGGAGACGATCAGATCCGCGCTCGCCGCAGGCAGCCGCAGTTCCCGCAGGTCGGCCACCTGAGTGCGCACGTTGCGCAGTCCGTCCCGTTCGGCGCGCTCGGCCAGGAACCGGTCCATCGCCGGAGAGATGTCAACGGCTAGCACCGAACTGACCCGCGGCGCGAGTGCGGCGGTCACGAAGCCGGTGCCGGCGCCGAGATCGACGCAGTCATCGGCCGGCCGCGGGGCGGACACGTCGAGCAGACGGCCGAGCACCTTTTCGAACCCGGTCGCGGACGTAACGTGCGTGTGCCATGTGGACACTCGCCTATCCCACTTGATGCCCAGCGACAAGACTCCCCCGATCTGAATTAAGGATTCTCTGGTATTACCGGGAAAAGCTATGACGCTTCCATGAAGCGCTCGTGAAGGCTACCCCACGATGCGGGCAAACGAACGCATTCATAGCGAACCAAGAGGTTGGCCGCGGTGGAGGGCTCCGGTGTGCGCGCGAGCCGGCGTTCCGGTTATGGTTTGGCATCGGCATCTTGAGGCGACGACGAGTCCGCCGACCGCGTCACGCGGCCGGCGCGTTTGCCGCTGCCGTGTGCGCGGCGGCGGTCCTGGCCGCGGCCGCGGGTCCGGCGGCCGCCCGCGCCCAGGCGCCGGC
>DAHVAN010000072.1 GCA_027314595.1 Actinomycetota bacterium
CTTACCTATCGTTTGCCCAGGTCACTGCGGGTATTCGCCCCCGCTGGGGCACGTAACTTCGGACTAGGCGGCCGGGTCAGGGCTGATCGGACAGCGCGGCGATGATGGCCGTGCACGCCTCTTCCAAGGCTGCCCGCTGTCCGTCGCTCAGCTGGTCGAAGATCAGCCTGCGCACGGTCGCGACGTGCCGGGGTGCCGCCGCGCCGACAGCATCGGCGCCAGCAGCGGTAAGTTCGATGAAGGCACCGCGCCCGTCCACAGCGCACTCCTGACGCGAGATGAGGCCGCGCCGCTCCATCCGGGTCAGCTGGTGAGACAGCCGGCTCTGCTCCCAGTTCAGCGCCTCGCATATCTGGAAGGGGCGCAGCCGGTGACCCGGCGCCTCGCTCAGCTGGACGAGGACCTCATACTCCGGCAAGGTGAGCCCCGAGTCCCGCTGCAGCTGCCTGTTGAGCTGGGCGAGCAGCAGGGAGCTCATCCGCACGTACGTACGCCACGCCCGCTGTTCCTCCGCGGTGAGCCAGGTGCCGCTCATGTCTTCAAGCATAACGGCCAATTAATGACGGGTCATGTATGAGCCTCGCGGGCGCGATCGAGGTCAGGGTGTTCGCCGGGGACGCCCGAGCGGCGGCCGGAACGGCGCTATCGGCGGCGTGGGCTGGCGGCGCGGTCCCGACCACCGGGCGGGCACCGCGTCCACCGCCGCCGCGATGGCGTAGGCCGCGCGCTCATAGTTGACCCGCCAGCCCACGAAGTCGGGCCAGGCGTCGGACGGGTCGCGCGTCATGTCGAAGCCGACCTGGCGCAACTGCTCCACACCCTCGAGAAACTCCTCATAGGTCAGGGAGATGCCGGCTTCGGGGTCCGCCTCCTCGGGCATCTGCAGGCCCATCGCCCGCGCGATGCGCCGGAAGCACTGGAACCCGCCGCGCAGGCACAGCCTGGCGGGCACGGTGGGCGCATGCTCCGGGGCGAGCGCGAGAATCATCGCCGCCGAGTCGAGCACCGCGAGCAGCGACGTGACCCAGGAGGAGAGCCGCAGCGGCGAGCGGAACCTGACGAGCGGCAGGTACGTCGTGTGGCTTTCCGCGACGTCCGCCGCCCAGCGCTCCCACCGCGTGTAAAGCTCGGGCAGCGTGTCGAGCGTCGACACGCCCGAGTCGAATGCGTAGTGGGTTCTCGAGAGCAGTTCCGGACCCCAGGCGGGGACGCCTGCCCGCGCGTTGAGCAGCGCGACCTCGGTCTCTCGCCGGTTGAAGGCGGAGTAGAGCGTCGGCAGGTAGCCGATCTGCAGCGCGACTATCACCAGGCCGGTGGCCGCGGCGGCGAACACCAGCGCCGCCGGCGCGGTGCCCTGCGGTTCGGCGAAGCCCAGGGTGAACACCGACGAGCCCGCGTCGGTGAAGGCGGCGGCGAGGCCGCGGCCGGCGAACGGCCACAGCACGAGCGTGAAGCCGGCGAAAATGATCCCGAGCCATGCGGCCAGCTGCGTCAGCAAGATCGCCGCCGCTTGCGTGGCGAGGATCCGGTCCCGCGTCTTGTAGTCGGCGACGCCCCTGGTGAGCAGGCGGTACGCGGCGAGGACGACCATGTCCGCCCACCGGGTCAGCCAGGAGCCGACCAGCCTGGGCACGATCAGCGTGCCGATCACGCTGCTCCACGCGGTGAGCACGAGCAGCGCGCCGCACGCCGCCGCGACCCATCGGGCGGCGAGCGGTACCACCATCGGTCCTCCTGCGCCGAACGCTAGCAGGCTGAGTACTGGGCGTGATAGCCGGCCGGGGTGGGGCCGATGAGGTAACTGCTGCCGCCGTTGGGCTCAAGGTAGAGGGTGATCGTCCAGGTCGTGCAGGCGGTGCCGGTGGCGCTGTCCGCCGGGTTCTGGTGACTGGTGAACGACAGGGTCGCTGCCTCGCCGCCGTTGCCTGTGGCAGTGATGGCGGTCAGCCTCTCGTTCAGGTCCGTGGTGGTGCCGTAGCCGGACTGGAAGGCCGAGGGCGTGTCGTTGGCCTGCTCCTGCGGTTCGAGCAGGTTGTTGTATGCGGTGTAGTTGTGCTCGTTGATCGCCGTGAAGTAGTCGTTCACAAGCGTCGCCACGCCGGGCTCGGCGGGGTTGGCGGAAGCCGCGGGATCAACGGTCAGCCCGGTCTTCGGCGAGGCGGTCCGGCGGACGGTAGGTGTCGGCGACCCGGTGGGTGACGCGGTGGCGGAAGAACTGGCCGACGACGTCGGTGTCGTGGTCGCGGCGGAGGTCGCCGTCTTGGGTGAGGCTGACACGGTCCGATGACTGGGCGGCGGCGACGCGGTCTTGTGCCCGGCGTACCGCGAGACCAGCACGTAGGCGCCACCCCCGACGGCAAGTACCACCACGACGAGGAGCGTGACGAACAGGGCCGTCTTGCCGCGCCGTGGCGGACGCGAGCCGCCGGTCTCCTGGACCTGCGGCGGAACCTGGTAACCGCCCTGCCCGTACTGGCCCTGCCCGTACTGTCCCTGTCCCGGCGATCCCTGGCCATACGACGGCGCCCCGTAGGCCGCCTGCCCGTAGGGCCCTTGCCCGGGCGATCCCTGTCCGTATCCTTCCTGGCCGTAGGACGGCGGCCGGTAGGCGGCGGGTCCGGACGGAAGCACCGTCTCGGTCGGCGATGCCGACTGCCACGGGTCAGCCGGGGGCGGCGAGCCCGCACCCGGGCTGTACCAGGCGTCCCACCGGGTCGGGTCGGCGTTTGACGGCTCGGCGCTGGCCAGCCCTTCGGCCGCTGCCGCTGCCGCGGGCGGCGCCCAGTCCGGTGACGCCGGCGGGCCCGGGTCCGCCGGAGCAGGAGGCGTCAGATCCACCCGCGTCTGTGGCACCGGTTCCGCTGCCGCGAGCGAGCCCCAGTCCTGCGCCGCGGGCGGCGCCGGTTCCGCTGCCGGCGGCGCCGGATCTGCCGACGTGGCTGGCGCCAGGTCAGGAGCCGATGGCGGCGGCCAGTCCGCGGCCGCCGGCGGAGCCCAGGCGGGCGCTGGCGGTGGCGCCCAGTCCGCGGCCGGCGGTGCCCCCTGCGGCGTGTCGTGCGCAGGCTGTACCGGTTCGACGGTTGTCTGCGCGACCGGCGCAGGCTGGCCGCCAGTGCCGGCGACTAGGGGTGTCGCGTCCAGGGCGTCGCTGAACCGCGCCCCGCATCCCGTGCAGAATAGGGCCGACCCGGACCGCTGTCGCCCGCACTTGGTGCAAAAACCCATCCCCCGCCCCTTTCGCTAGCAGTGAACTGCTGCGCTGATCGTACGATCTCAATGACTCGCCGACGATTCGTTTGGATGTCCCTTTCGCGCAAGTCAGGATGCTAGTGCCTGATTAGCTTCGGGTAACAGGGTGACAGGCCGGCCGCCTGAGTGAGAGGCGACCCTGCCCCACCGGATGTGGGCCACAGGTCCTAACGGAATAGCCGCATTAACCAACTTCGGCGCGTCGCACCAGGGGCCACCCCCTCACGGATGAGGCAGCGCCGCGGCGGTGGCCGGCGTGGCGCCGGCGGCGCATGGGGCGAGCGGGACCCGGCCGGGCGGGCCGTCCGGGCAAATGTCCGCACGTCACGGCCGGGGAAACCGTCGCATGACTGGGGCGCCTGCGCATCCGGCCCGGTAGCACCGGGGCAGCTGCGCATCTGGCCCAGAACGCGGCACGAGCCAGTGGTTCGCGCCGGACGCAGGGGGCGCGGGGTAGAGGAGGTCACCGGTTACCAGCCAGATATGCGCCAGACCTGCTGGAGGTGCCGCGATGTTTCACGATCACGGCCCTGCCGGAATCGTGTAGCCGGTTCCCGGGGCCTGCCTGCCTGGCGCGCCCGCCCGGCAGGCCCGTTCCCGTCCGGGCGGTGCCATGCGGGCCGGCGCAGCACGGCACGCCAAGCTGGGCGTGCGGCAGTGTGCTGCAGCGCCCTGGGCGATGTCTTATCGCCGCGTCAAACCGAGGAGATAAGCTCGGGGCAGGACATATGAGGCATTCCAGGAGTTGAGGTGGCCGGCCAATCACGCACGCTCTGACGTCAGGTTCTGTCAAAGCGTGCTGCTCGCGATCGCAGCACCCTTCCTCCGGAGGGTTTCCTGGCCATGCCGCCATTCTTTCTTTCCTGCCTTACCTACCTGGGCGTCGCGCTGCCCGGGTCCACCCTGGGCATGCTCTGGCCGTCGATGAGGATCAGCATCCACGAGCCGGTCGGCGCGCTGGGGATCGTGCTGATCTGCGGGGTCGCCGCCGCGGTTGTGTCGGCTACCGCCACCGGGCGGCTGCTGTCGCGGGTTCGGTCCGGGCCGTTGCTCGCCGCGGGCAGCGCGCTGGTGGCCGGGGCGCTGGTGATGGAGGCGGCCGCGCCCGCGCTCTGGCTGATAGCGATCGGCAGCGCGGTGTTCTGCACGGGCTTCGGTGCGATCGACGCCGGGCTCAACGCCTACGCCGCCGGGCACTTCGGAGCGCGGCAGATCAACTGGATGCACGCCGGCTACGGGCTTGGCGCCACGATCGGTCCGCTGCTCGTCACCGCACTGCTCGCCTGCGGGGCGGGCTGGAGGTTCGCGCTCGCCGTGATGGCGGCGGTCATCGGCGTGATCGCGTGGGTGCTCGCAGTCTGCCGGCATGCCTGGGAAGAGCCCTGCCGCGAGCCGGAGCGCACGCCGCCCGATGACCGGGGAGCGAGGAGGGAAGCGGACGGGCCAGAAGCGCCCGGAGTCGAGCGGGGCAAGCGGAGCGTGCTCAGCGGAGTCGTGTTCATCGCCGTGGAGACCGGGGTCGAGTCGGCCGCGGGCATCTGGGGCTACGTGTACCTGACCTCCGGGCGCGGCCTGCCCGGCACGGTGGCCGGAGTGGTCGTGTCGGCCTACTGGGTGATGATGTTCGCCGGGCGCGCCGTGCTCGGGCCGGTCGCCGAACGGGCCGGGGCGGCGCGTGTGCTCGCCGTCGCCGTCTGCGGCATTCCGGCAGGCGCGGTGCTCATGACGGTGCCGGCGCCGCAATTGGTGGCGGTCGCGGGGATGCTGCTGCTCGGCCTGGCCGCGGCGCCGGTGTTCCCGCTGATCACGCTCACCACGGCGGACCGGGCAGGCGCGGGCGCTGCCAGTGCCGCGGTCGGCCTGCAGGTCGCGGCGTCGGCGGTGGGCAGCGCCGCGCTGCCGTCCCTGGTCGGGCTCGCCATCGACGCGGTCGGCGCGCGAGCGCTCGGCCCGGCGCTGGTGATCCTTGGCCTGGCGATGTGCGCCGTGCACCGGCTGGCGCTTCGCCCGGCCGGACCCGTCAGGCGGCGGTGAACCCTTGACCGTCCCCCTGACCGTCCGCCCTGACCGTCCGCCCTGACCGTCCTGGCCGCCAGCGCCGTCGCGGAGGCAGATTGGCCCGAGGGAGCCGGCGCCGCCCGTTCGGAGTAAAGACAGAGGTCAGCCAGAGCGGGACCGCAAGATGTCGTCAAGGACAGGACCTGGCGCGGCGCCCGGCTCGGCGAACCATTCCCGGCCGGCCAGCAGCGCGAAGAGCGGGACGGGGAGCGCGACGGCGAGCCGGAACAGCCGCGAGGCCCGGCCCCTGGCGTAGACCGGCGTGCGGTGCGCGGCCAGCGCGGCCTGCTTTCGCCTGGCGTAGCGGCGCACGTCCACCCGGTGCGTGATCGCGGCGCGCGGCGTGCCGGCCGCCCTGGCC
This sequence comes from Actinomycetota bacterium, assembly GCA_027314595.1. Classification (GTDB taxonomy): domain Bacteria; phylum Actinomycetota; class Actinomycetes; order Streptosporangiales; family Streptosporangiaceae; genus Trebonia. The sequence continues at coordinate 5,669 of DAHVAN010000072.1, forward strand.
TCCTCCGGCGTGAACCGGGTGACCAGGCCGTTGAGGCGGCTGAGGGCACTGGACACCTGGACGGCCAGTTCGCGCGGCACCGTCGCCTCGAGCACCCGGACGCCGGTCAGTTCCCCGGCCATGGCGCCGACCTGGTGCACCATGATGTGGTCGCGGTGCCCGTAGCCGCCCTGGGAGTCGTAGCTCAGCAGCAGGTCCGCGTTTTCCTCGCGGATCAGCGCGGCGAGCCTGCCCGCCGCCTCGGCCGGGTCGGCGCGGGCGAACCGCACCCGCCCGGGCGGATCGGGGTAGAGCACGGGGCCGTGGCCGCTGTCGGCGTAACCGAGATGCTCGGCGCGCGCGGCGCCCAGGATCGCGGCGCTGGCGCGGAACTCCTCCAGCCTGCTGTTCGGCGTGCCCATGGCGCCGTCGCACGCGACCACGATCACCACCCTGTGCCCTTGGGCGGCCAGCTTGATCAGCGTCCCGCCGGTGAGCAGCACCTCATCGTCGGGATGAGCGTGGAAGGCCAGAACCGTCGCCACGGACACCAGCCTGGCACAACGGCGATGACGAAAGCGGGCTCAGGGAATGTTCTCCCTGAGCCCGCGCCGTCGCTGGCTAGCGGTCGCCGCGGGGCCGCGAGGACCGGCTTACGAGCGCGATGGCCACGACGATCACCGCGACCCAGAACCAGGGGATGTAGCTGGCCGCGAAGGTGCGGCCAACGGCGATCATGAGGGCGACGGCGAGTGCGACCAGCAGAAGCGGGCGGGCAGATCCGCGGCGGTGCAGCCGGTACGGCGCCTCGGCGCCCATCGGCCGACCCGTCCCCGAGGGCCCGGCGGGCCCAGGGTCCGGGAGGTCGTCGAACAGGCCGTCAAGGTCGCCGCGGGTCTTGGCGGCCATTGCCCGGCTGACCCGCTCGTCGAATTCGGCCTGGTCGAGCCGGCCGTCGCCGTAGTGCGCCGCGAGGCGCTCGGCGACGGCGCTGCGCTCCGCGTCGGAAACCCTGATGTGCTGGTCGGTGTAGCGGATGCGGCGCGTCCACTGCTGGCTGGATGCGGCTGACATGGCGGGAGCCTCCTAACGGGAGCCGTGCTGCAGGGAGTCGAGCAGCGAGCTCGCGAGGGACTCGTCGGTGCCCTCTTCCGGGATGAGCAGCAGGCAGGCCAGGTAAGCCGGGATGCCCGCGCCGCCGAGGAAGGCGAATACGACGAAGGCGACCCGGATGATCGTGACGTCCACGCCGAGGTAATCGCCGATGCCGGCGGCCACACCAGCCAGCATGCGCCCGTGGTAGGCACGGCGGAGCGGAGGGCGCGCGGCGTTGCTCGCCGGCCCGGATTCGGTGTTGACCGTGGAAGTGTCCATGGCTCAAGAGTGCGTCACGCGGCCTCGCCGCCGCATCGGGAAGAGCCCTGGCCCGACCCTGATCCGGGTCCGGGGTTCGCTGATCCCGGTCAGGTGATCATCAGGGAAAGCCCGGATGGTCCGGTGCGGGTCTGGCGGGTGATGATTGTGCTGTGCAGGAACCCAGCGAACCGACATGGCCGCCGTTCCGGTTCGCTGTCCCGGCCGGCCGGGACAAGCGCGAGCCTGGGTGGCCGAGCCGGCGCGAATGGCGCGACTGGCACGCGAACCGTGGCTGGCACGACGGGCGTGACTGGCGGGGCCGCGCGATATGGTGGCGGCGCGGCAGCGGCGGGCCGCTGCGGCGCGACCCGCAGGACCGGATGCTCGGCGGCGTCGCCGCCGGCATCGCTGACTGGCGCGGGTTCAGCCCGACGACGGTGCGCATCGTGCTCGTGGTCCTGGCGCTGTTCACGGGGGGCTGGGCGGTCCCGCTGTACTGCGCCGCCTGGCTGCTGATCCCGGCCAGGGACGCCGAGGCCAGCATCGGCAGCAGGGCGCGGCAGGACTCACGCGGAATCGCGCTCGCGATCGTCCTCGGGTCGATACTGTGCGTGATACTGCTCCTGGCCGGCGTGCTGAACAACAGGTCACTGGCGGCCTGGGGCTGGCCGCAGGTCGTCAGCGTGGCCTGCCTGACGCTCATCGTGCGCAACGCCTCCGGCAGTGAGCAGGCGGCGATCCGGCACCTGGGCGGACCGCTTGAAAGCCTCGGCGCCAGCGGGAGCACGACGCGGCGCGCGACCGTGATCCGGCTGGCCGCGGCGGTCGCGCTGCTGATCAGCGGCATCGTCGTGCTGGCGAGGTCGCACGAGATCACGGCCCTGGTCCGCCCGCTCGGCGGCGTCGTGCTGGTGGCCGGCGGGTTCGTGCTGCTGCTCGGCCCCTGGTGGCTGCGGGTCGTGCGCGACCTGGTGATCGAACGGCAGGCCAGGGCCAGGGCCGAGGAGCGCGCCGACATGGCGGCCCGGATTCACGACTCGGTGCTGCAGACGCTCGCGCTCATCCAGCGGCGCGCCGCGGACCCGCAGAAGGTCGTCCAGCTCGCCAGGGCGCAGGAGCGGGAACTGCGGTCCTGGCTGTTCGAGGGGCGCGCCCCTGGAGACGCCGACGCCAGCTCGTTCGCCGAGGGGGTCCGCCAGATTCAGCGCGACGTGGAGGCCAGGCACGGGGTTCCCGTGGAGATCGTGACCGTCGGCGACTGCCCGCTCGACGACGACCTCGGGGCGCTGCTCGGGGCGGCCCGCGAGGCGACCGTCAACGCCGCGAAATGGTCGGGCGCGAGCGTGATATCGCTGTATGCCGAGGTCGAAGCCGACAAGGTGGAGGTCGCGGTCAGGGACCGCGGCAAGGGCTTCGACCCCGGCTCGGTTCCCGGCGACCGCAAGGGGCTCGCCGAGTCGATCCACGGCCGGATGACCAGGCACGGCGGTGCCGCGTCGGTCAGCTCGGCGCCGGGCGAAGGGACGAAGGTGACCATGACGATGCCGCGGGCCGGCACGTCCGCCGAGCCCGCGAGGGGGAGTCGCCGATGAGCGGTGCAGCCAGCAGGCCGCCGCGGGTGGTCCTGGTCGATGACCACGGACTGTTCCGCTCGGGCGTGCGCGCGGAGCTTGGCCACGCGGTCGAGGTCGTCGGCGAGGCCGAGGACGTCGCGCCCGCGATCGAGATCATCGAACGGCTTGTCCCCGACGTGGTGCTGCTCGACGTGCACCTGCCGGGCGGCGGCGGCCAGGCGGTGATAGCCGCCGTCAAGGGCGGGCACCCCGACGTGAGGTTCCTCGCCCTGTCCGCCTCCGACGCGCCCGAGGATGTGATCGGGGTGATCAGGGCGGGTGCCCGCGGCTACGTGACCAAGACGATCAGCACGGCCGACCTGGCCGACGCGATCCAGCGTGTCGCCGACGGCGACGCGGTGTTCTCGCACCGGCTGGCCGGGTTCGTGCTCGACGCGTTCGCCGCCGCGCCGTCGCCGCAGGACACCAAGCCGTCCTTCGACCCCGGGCTCGACCAGCTGACCACCCGCGAGCGCGAGGTCCTGCGGCTGATCGCCCAGGGCTACACGTACAAGGAAATCGCCCGTGAGCTGTACATCTCCGTGAAGACCGTGGAAACCCACGTGTCATCGGTGCTGCGCAAGCTGCAGCTGTCCTCCAGGCACCAGCTCACCAGGTGGGCCGCGGAACGCCGCCTGGCCTGATGGCGGGACTGCCAAGCTTGCACGGGGACGTTCGGACGGCACAGAACGTCGAGGAGTTCAACGCCAGGACGCGAACGGAAACGGGAGGCGGGGAAAGCCCGCCTCCCGTTTCGCGTGATCCGGATCGTTACCTCCAGTGCCGGCCGAACCCGCCGAAGCCGCCCATGATGATCGCGGCCATCTTCGGCGTGCCGGCGCCGGTCGCCTCGTCATAGCCGGGTGTGGTCGGGTACACGCCGTTGGTGGTCGCCGCCTGCTGCAGCGCGCCGATCCCGGTGATGTCGTTCAGGTACCGGCCCGGGTTGGTGCGCAGCCAGTAGTAGACCAGCGGGTTGATGTTGCCCGTGCGGTGCCGCTGGAAGCCGTTGCGGTCGGCGATCACGGCCGCCCACAGCGGGGTGGACAGGCTGGTGCCGCCGATCCCGAACCAGCCGCTGAACGACGCGCACACGCTGTACGGCGTGCTGGCGCTGCCGGTGCAGTACTCGGCGTACGGGGTGTACTCGTCGGCGTTGGCCGAGATGTCCGGCACCTCGCGGCACGGGGTTCCGGTCCTGGCCAGCGCGCAGTTCGTCGAGCCGTTGCCGTAGGTGGTGTAGGCGTTGTTCACGCCCGGACCGCGCTGGTAGAACGGCCGTCCCCAGTACTGGCTGGACCCGCCGCCGCCCGCTCCGGTGTTGGTGCACCAGAAGATGCCGCCAAGCTGGTCGTTAGCCGCGGCAGGCCCCTGGCCGTTGCACAGGTTGTCGACGTTCCAGACGGTCTCGGTGCCCCTGGCCGGCGGGCCCGGGTTCGGGTTCGTGCCGGGGTTGTAGCTCTCGAGCGAGGTGCCGCCGACACTGGTCACCCACGGCTGGGACGCCGGGTCGGACTGGTTCACGATCGCCGTTCCGTCGCTGCGGATGCAGCCGAATGCCCCGGTGTCGCCCGCGGAGTTGAACATGCTCTGCCCCTGCAGCGCCATCTGCTCGAAGATGGTGTTCTCCGCCTGGACGTATCCCGCGGTGACGTCGTTCTCGCACACGCCCCAGCTCGAGCTGACCGTCGAGGCCATGTCCTGGCTGGCGATCGCCGAGTACTCGTCGAGCTCGGTCTGGCCGGTGAAGTCGTTCGGCGCGTTGTACACCAGGACGTGGGCGTCCTTGGCGACGGCCAGCGTCATCTCGATGTCGGCGTCCACCTCGATGTCACCGGCGTAGCCGTTGAAGTTCGCCGGGCAGGTGTCGCCGGCCGGGCAGACGGGCGCAAGCGGGCCGCCGTCGACGGTGATGTTGGTCAGCTTGGGCGTGTAGCGCGGGCCGTAGAAGGTGCTCGCCCAGGTGGCGATGTCCGACTGCTGGTACGCGGACAGCTCGAAGACCGCCGCGGTGACCCCGGCGCCCTGGGTTCGCCAGCTGGGGTAAGGCGCCCCGTAGATGGAGTTGGTCTGTGACGGGGTGAGCCCGGAGCAACTCGGGCCGCCGCCGTACCCGTACGGGAAGCCGACGCCGTTGTTGACCAGGTTGAAGAGTTCGGCGGCGGTCACGTAGCCGGTCTCGCAGCTTGCCGTGGGGGTGCTCCTGGGGGCGGCCGCCGCCCTGCTCGCGGCCTTCGCGGCGCGGCCCAGCGGCTTGACGACCATCGAGTGCGCGCGCACCGTGTTGGTCAGGCCGACCACGCCCTGGATGGCGCCGGCGATCGAGGAGGGCACGCTCAGCGTCCGCGAGTTCGAGTAGTACCTGATGCCCTTCGGGTCCACGTAGGTGCTCAGGCTGGTGTGGAAGGCGGCGGTGATCCTGGCGCTCGACCCGGTGACGCGGATCAGGAACGGCGAGCTCGTCGAGGACACCTTCAGGCCCGCGCCGGTCAGGTACGCCGAGACCGCGGACCGCTCGGCGGCGGTCGGCGCGAACATGCGGTCGAACTGGCCCCGGGCCAGGAACCTGTGATACAAGCGGCTGCCCGGCGTGTAGACGGCCCGCAACTGCCCGGCCAGTCCCGCCTCGTTCCGCGGCGCCAGGGCGACCTCGACGGACATGCTGGCGGCGGTGAAGCTGCCGGTCTGCCGGTCTGTCGTGGCCGGCAGGCTGTTACTGAGCGTCGTCAGCCGCGGCGTGGCAGCCGGCGAGCTCGCGGTCCCCGCATGGGCACTGGAGAACGCGCCGGTGAGCGCGATCGTCGCCAGCCCGAGCACGGCCGCGCCGCCAGCCCTGATCGGGCGGTTAAGCAAACGCATGCCAAACCCTCCTTGGATACATGTGTCATCACGGCACTAGCCCCTGTCTGCGCGTGCCGCCGTCCGCGCCCGTCGCCCTTTCGCTGAGGCCGCAAGACTGTGCTGACATTGACCACGGTTATACGCCCGAGCCGTGGCCAGATGCAGGAACAGATGCGTATGTTGATTAATCTGCAACTATCTATCCGATGCGCGTGCTGATTCACGAGTCGCCTTGCGCTCCGGCGGTGCCCAGGCCGCCGGCGGCAGGCGGCCCCTGGCTTACCTGCCGTAGTCGCGGACGAGGCGCTGGCCAATGATCATCTTCTGGATCTCCGCGGTGCCCTCGCCTATGAGCAGCATCGGCGCGTCGCGGTAGAGCCGCTCGATCTCGTGCTCGGTCGAATAGCCGTAGCCGCCGTGGATGCGCAGCGAGTCCTCGACAACCTCCTTGCAGTACTCGGCCGCGAGGTACTTGGCCATGCCGGCTTCCACGTCGGACTGCCCGCCCGCGTCCTTGCGCCGCGCCGCCATCACCATCATCTGGTAGAAGCCGCGGCCAGGCGCCTCACCGAGGACCCGGCTGGCGGGCACCCGGCGGTCGTCGAGGATCAGTTCCGTGGTGTCGATGCCCTTGTAGCCCGGACGGTGCGCAGGATGTCACGCTGGAATTGGGTGAGCCCGTCGGTCTCCGTCAGCCGTCGCATGCCTGTTCTCCCTGGTGCGGTTGCCACCATGGTGCCAGTCAGGGTGCGGTGCGGAGAAAGCCCCGGTCCGTTCGGGATGATTGATGGCCGGAAATTTTATGGGCCTTAGCCGCTTCGCAGCCAAGGCCCATGCCCCGGACTGACCCTCCCGAGCCGTGGCGCGCCCCCCTCGAGCGCGCGCCACGGGAGGTAGTACGCCGCCGCGGGCGGCCGCGGGTCACTTCCCGGGATGCCGCCAGCGTGCGCCCGTCCCCTCACAGCAAGGACGCTAACGCAACCGGTGGTGCCTGACAATACAAATGTGAATAATTCTGGTGGTGATTCCCGGGAATACTCCTGAGCCGCGTCAGGGAGCGACGAGCGCGTCGGCGATGGGGGCGATGGCGAGCCTGTGCTCCAGGCCGGAGTCCAGATTGTGCCGCATGGCCATGGTGGCGGCCGCGTAGTAGGACACCTTCGCCTGACCCGCGTCGTCCCATACCAGGATCTTGAGCGGCAGGTCGAGCGCGGCCAGCGGATGGGCGGCCATCACCGGCGTCCCCGCGGCCGGATTGCCGAAGATCACCAGCACGGTCTCCGGCAGCTCCAGTCCCGCCTGCCGGGCCTGCTCTGCCTGGTCGATCACCGCGAAGACCGTTGCCCCCTTCGCGTCCAGCATGCCGGTCAGCCGCGCTACCGTCTCGGTCACCGTCCGCGGGCTGAGCCTGGTGACGATGCCTGCCTCATCCGCGGCGACTACCTCGGCCATGACTTTCCTCCGTTCAGTCCCCGGCTCATCTTGTGACCGATGGTATTGGGATGCCTCCCGTCGGCGATGACCGGCGTATGGGAGGCTAGTGTCCGGTCGACCTGAAGGGGGCGTGCCAGTGCCAGTGCCAGTGCCGCGGCCGGAGCCGCAGCCGCAGTCGCCGGAGCGGCAGCCACAGCCGCGGCCGGAGCCGCAGCCGGTGCTGAGCCCGCTGACGGCTGCCGCGATCTTCCTGGTTCTGACGGTGCACCCGGGCGGCGAGGACGTCGCCCGTGGCCTGCTGTCCGATGTCGCGGGGCTGCAGCGGTCGGTCGGCTTCCGGATCCCCGATGGCCGCCTGGAGTGTGTGGTCGCGATCGGCTCTCAGGCGTGGGACCGCCTGTTCGGCGGGCCGCGCCCGGCGCGGTTGCACCCCTTCCGCGAGCTCGGGGGTCCGCGGCACCGTGCCCCGGCCACGCCGGGAGACCTGCTTTTCCATATCCGCGCCAGCAGGATGGACCTGTGCTTCGAGTACGCCGCCCAGGTGATGGAACGGCTCGCCGGGGCGGTGACGGTGGCCGACGAGGTGCACGGGTTCCGGTACTTCGACGAGCGGGACCTGATCGGGTTCGTGGACGGCACCGAGTCGCCGGGCGGGCCGGCCGCCGTCACGGCCGCCATCGTGGGCGACGAGGACCCGGACTTCGCGGGCGGCAGTTACGTGATCGCGCAAAAGTACCTGCACGACATGGCGTCATGGAACGCGCTGCCCGTCGAGGAGCAAGAGCGGGCTGTCGGGCGCACCAAGCTCGCGGACATCGAGCTTCCCGACGACGTCAAGCCGGCGAACTCGCACGTCGCGCTGAACACGGTGACCGGGCCCGATGGGGAGCAACTGCAGATCGTGCGGGCGAACATGCCGTTCGGCGAGGCGGGGCGCGGTGAGTTCGGCACGTACTTCATCGGCTACGCCGCCTCGCCCGCGGTCACCGAGCAGATGCTGCGGAACATGTTCCTCGGGCGGCCGCCGGGTAACACCGACCGGATCCTCGACTTCTCCACCGCGGTCACGGGGTGCCTGTTCTTCGCTCCGTCCGCTGACTTCCTCGGCCAGCTGCCAGGCCCGCCTGGCGACGGGTCCCGTGGCGACGGGTCCCTTGGCATCGGATCGCTGAAAGGACGGCGATGAACAACCTGCACCGTGCACTCGCCCCTGTGTCGGACGCCGCGTGGGCCAGCATCGAGGAAGAGGCCAGGCGCACCTTTGCCTTGCATGCCGCCGCCCGGCGGGTGGCGGACGTGACCGGCCCGGATGGCGCCACGCTCGCCGGGACCGGAACCGGCCACCTGACTCCGATCGACTCACCCGGCGACGGGATCACCGCCGGGCTGCGCGCCTGGCGGCCGCTGGTGCGGCTACGGCTGCCGTTCACGCTCGCCCGGGCAGAGATCGACTCCGTGGAGCGCGGCGCGCTCGACGCCGACTGGCGGCCGGTGAAGGACGCCGCGAAGACGATCGCGTTCGCCGAGGACCGCGCGGTCTTCGACGGCTATCCCGCCGCTCAGATCATCGGCATCAGGCAGGCGACCTCCAACCCGGCACTCGCGCTGCCGCCCGAGGTCCGCGACTACCCGGACGTGATCAGCCAGGCGCTTTCCGCGCTCCGGCTGGCAGGCGTCGCTGGCCCCTACTCACTGCTGCTGTCCGTCGGCGCCTACACGGCGGTCAGCGAGACCTCCGACCATGGGTACCCCATCCGCGACCACCTGGCACGGCTGCTCGACGGCGAGATCATCTGGGCGCCGGCGCTCGAGGGCGCGCTCGTGCTCTCCTGCCGCGGCGGCGACTACGAACTCCGCCTCGGCGAGGATCTCTCGATCGGCTACCTGTCCCACGACGCGGAGCATGTCCAGCTCTACTTCCAGGAGTCCTTCACCTTCGCCGCGTACACCGCCGAAGCCGGCGTCACCATCACGGCGGCGTAGCGCGCGGACGAACCGCGGGCCGCCGCGGGGCCGGTTGCTCACGCGGGCCGCAGGCCCCGCCAGACCGGATGCCTCAGCCGTCCGGCGGGAGTCAGCTCGCCGTAGGTGACCTCGGCGTTCAGGACAGGGCGGACCCAGCGCGCGCGCCGGGCCACCGCCTCAGGCAGCGGTACGGCGAACGGCGAGCCCGGCTGTTCGAGCTGCCTCAGCGCGCTGGTGAGCTCGCGCAGTTCGCGTGCGGTGAAGCCGGAGCCGACCTGCCCGAGGTAGTCCAGGCCAGCGGACCCGGGCCGCCCGACTATCACCGAGCCGGCCAGGGACAGGCGCGAGCCCGCCCCAGGGAGCCAGCCGCCGATGACCACGTCGGCGGCGAGCAGGTGCTTGACCTTGAGCCATGAGCCGCTGCGCCGGCCGGGATAGTAATAGGAGCGCAGGCGCTTGAGCATCGCTCCTTCCAGCCCGAGTTGCCTGCTCGCGTCGATCACGGCGTGCACCTGCCCGGGGAAGGCAGGCGGCACGCTTACCGTGCCCGTTTCCAGGCCGAGCGCGTCCAGCATGGCGCGGCGCTGGGCGTAAGGGTTGCGCAGCAGCGGGCGGCCCGCCTGGTGCAGCAGGTCGAACGCGACGAAGGCGACCGGCACCGCGGTGGTGAGGACCCGCGTCGGCCGCGCGACGTGCATCCGCTTCTGCAGCATCGAAAAGCTCGGCCGTCCGCGGTCGAAAGCGACGATCTCCCCGTCCAGGATGAGCGACCGCCGCCCGGCCGCCGCGGCCAGGTCCGCGGTGACCTCGGGATAGGTGGCCGAGATGTCCTTGCCGTCCCTGCCGCGCAGGACTGCTTCCCCGGCGCCGGCGAATGCCAGCGCGCGGATGCCGTCCCACTTGATCTCCGCGGACCAATCGGCATCGTCGGCGGGCAGGTGCCTGGCCGGGGTCGCGAGCATGGGAGTGTAGGGCGGCAGGCGTCCCTGTCCGGCCATGCGTCCCCCGCGCGGGAAGGCCGCGGCACCCGGGACGCACGCGGTGACGGCAGGGGGTTCCGGTTCGATCTGGTTCCGGTTCGATCTGGTTCCGGTTTGGTCTGCCTACCCAGATCCAGGTATGGATAACCTCTTTATGTCGTAGCGCGATATTTGCGGGTTGCTGCCAGGCCGCCGTTCCCGCGAATGCTTCCGCGGGAACGGCGGCATAGCTCGCGCCGGCCGC
>DAHVAN010000076.1 GCA_027314595.1 Actinomycetota bacterium
CCCACCCGGCGCAGCAGCAGCGGCCAGGCGATCGCCGCGCCGGTCAGCGTCATCAGGTCATAGGCCGCCGCCAGCCCGATCACCACCTGCCGTGACGGGAGCACGCTCAGCGCGACCAGGTCACCGATCACCCCGACCACGAGCATCACCATGCCGATGATGGCGGGGGTGCGGTTCTCGTGGAACGAGTAGAACACCCGCAGTTGCAGCTGGGTGAGCATGAACGGAACCAGGCCCAGCGAGAACATGCCGAACACCTCGCCGATGTACCTGGCGTCCACGGCGGTGCTGCTGCCGTAAGAGAACAAGAATTCGCACAGCGGCGCGCCGAGCACGCCGAGGAAGACGGCCGCGGGCACGACGATGACCGACGCCAGGCGCACCCCCGTCGAGAAGTCCTCGCGGACAAGCGAGTAGCGGCGCTCGGTAGCGTGCCCGCTCATCCGCGGCAGCAGCGCGCTGATGACCGAAATCCCGACGACGGCGTACGGCAACTGGAACAGCATCCACGCGTAGGTGTAGGCGGAAAAGCCCTCCGACGGATTGGGGACCGAGGCCACGTTCGCCACCCGCTGCACGACCAGGTTGCCCGCCCACTGCGAGGCGACGTAGAACACCATCCAGCCGGCCATGGTGCCGATCTCGGAGATTTCCGCCCGTCGCAGGTCCCACCGCAGCCGCATGCTGAATCCCGCCCGGCGCAGTATCGGAAACAGCGCGATCGACTGGATCAGGATGCCCAGCGTGGTGCCGATGGCGAGCAGCTTGACACCGGCCGGGGAGATGGTCTGCGGATTCCGGTTCAGCCCCTGGGTGACGATGAAGAGCCCGCCGACCGCGATGACCACCACGTTGTTGATCACCGGCGTCCACATGTTGGGGCCGAACCTGCCCCGGGTGTTCAGGATCGCGCCGAGCAGCGAGTCCATCCCGTAGAAGAAGATCTGCGGGATGAAGAAATACGCGAAGAGCACCATCACGTGGTGCTCGGCGGCGCCCGCACTGCCTGGCGGTCCGTTGATGTTGCCGGCGTAGAGGTTCACCAGGGGCGTTGCCAGCGCCGTCGCGATGACCGTGACGATGAGCAGCGCCATCACGCCGAGCGTGTAGATCCGCTCGGCGTACGCCTCGCCCCGGTCCGGGTCCTCCTTCGCCGCCTTGACGAGCAGCGGGACCACGACGCTGGTGAAGATGCCGCCGAGCATGAGGTAGTAGACGGTGTTGGGCAGGTTGTTGGAGTTGTTGTACGCGTTGGCGAGCGATCCGGCGCCGAGCGCGGCGACGAACACGAACGTGCGCAGGAATCCGGTCAGCCGGGACACCAGCGTGCCGAACGCCATCACCTGGCTGGAGCGCGCCAGGTTCGGCTGGGTGTCCACACCCGGCTGCGGGCCGGTGACCCGTTCCTGCGGGCCGGGTATGTCGAGGATCCGCGTGCCGTATTCCCCGCTGCCCCCGGCGCCCGGCGGCTGCCTGCCATCGGGCGCGCGCCGGCGCGGCGCGGCGGGCGGTGCCTCCGGATAGTCGAAGGGCACCGGATAGGTCTGCTGAAGGTACCCGGGCGGCGGCGGCAGGATGGCGGTTGGCGGCGGGGGGAAGGCCGCGCGCCGTCTGCCGTCCGGTGGCGGCAGGTACCCCTCCCGCGGGGTGAACGTGGGCCGCGGCCTGTCCTCACCCCGTCGCCGCCCCCCCTGCCGGCGGCCCTCTTGCCGGGCGGCGTCCCGCTGGCCGCCCTGGCGGGGACCGCGAGGCGGAACGTCCGTGCGCGGCGTGAAGGTGGGCTGCGAAGCCTGCGGGCGCTCAGGCGGCTGCGGGTATGGCGGCGGGGCCTGCGGGTATGGCGGCGGCGCCTGGGGCGGCGGGGGCGGCTGCGACGTCGGGCCCGGATGCGGTGTGAAGGTGGGCTGCGCCGGACCCGGCGCCGGCGGCCGCGGCCGCCGGCCGCGCGGATCGGACGGCGGCGGGCGATCCCTGGGATCGCGCCCGCGGCTCCGCCCGTCGTCCTGTTCGGGGCGGGGCTCGGGCGGCGCGGGCTCGCCGGGGTGAGGTTCAGGCGGGCGGGACTCGGCCGGGTAGTCATCCGGCCAGGAAGCCCCGCCGGGCCGCGTCGGCCTGGTCATCCGGTGCCTCCAGGTCTGCCGTGAGCTCTTGTGCCGTTCAGCCGACGGATCCACCGTGCCACTGCCGTCAGCACGAGCACTCCGAGCGCGGCGCCGATGAGCACGAACAGCGCCCGCCCGTACTGAGTCGCCTCAACGCTCAGCGGCTTGGAGGTCCAGGGAAGCGGCGTTCCGTTCCTGGTCACCAACTGTAGCTGCAACTGGGTGGTTCCGATGGCGCCCGAGCGCACCGTCATCCTCAGGGTCCACGTCTTCCCGGGGTCAATGATGCCCGCCGTGCCGATGTTCCCGACCGAGAACTTGCTGTTCGCGGGCACGGCGACCGTCACCCTCACCTGGACGGGCAGCAGCCCCGCGTTCCGCACCGACACCGGCGCCGGGCCTGAGGCGCCGGCCAGCAGCAGCTTCGTCCCGGTGAGGATCTGGACCTTGCCTTCCCAGTAGGTCAGGTAATCCGAAAGCTTGGTGAGCGCCAGCCGGCCGCTGGCCGCCGCGTCCGCGCGCCAGGCCGAGGACTCCATGACGGCGGCGGCCATGTCGAGCTGCCGCAGCACCCCGCTGCCCGGCCTGTAGAGCAGGTCCTCGAAGGTCGCGACGTTCGAGTTCACCAAAGCGACCTGGTCCAGGAAGCTCGCGCTGAGCTCGGTGGACCCGACCTGGTAGGCCGGCAGCTTCTGGCGCGCCTTGACGCTGCCGGCCGCGGTCGCGAGCCTGGCCAGGCCGACGTCACGCAGCCAGGGCGCCGAGTGGGTCATCGAGAGCAGTCCGGCGGCCTCGGACGCCGACGGGTCCCAGCGCCGCGGCGGGGCGATGACCAGGGAACGCCGCTTGAAGGGCGCCTCGGCGGCGATCATCGCGGTCTCGGCGATGAAGTCCTGCTCGGCCGCGAACTGCGCGCCCGCCGGCGAACTGGCCGGAGCCGACCCGAGAACGCGGGTGAGCCCGGCATCGGCGAGCAGCACGCTCACCGGCTTGCCGGCCGCCGTGGTTGTCGCGGCGGTGGCGTTGTCGTAGGGGGCGGTCGTGGAGCGCATCTCGTTGCTGTTCAGCAAGACGGCAGAGATCCCGCTCGCGGCGAGGCTGGTTATAGTGCTCGCGTCCGCGACTCCGCCGGCTGGCCATGCGACCGCGGGTGACCCGCCGCCTCCCGGGCTGTCCGCATTAGTCATCCCGAACGGACGGGGCAGTATCTTCCTGGCCACCGAATCCCCGAGCTGGTAGGCGGCCCTCAGGCTGGCGGCGAGGCCGGCATGGGTCAGGGCGGCGGCGTCCGGGTCCGCGTAGGGAGTGACGAACATGGGCTGGCCGGCCGTGCCGGCCCGCAGCGACGACAGCCACAGGGCTGCCGTGCTGCTGGCACGCTCCGGTTTGCCGCCCTTGCACAGCGAGTTGAAGCCGACCTCGTACGGGCGCGTCATCACCTGGGCGTCCGACAGCAGCGCCGGATCGACCGCCCAGGTGAGGTGGTCTTCCTGACCCCAGAGCTGGCCGATGGCCAGCAGCGTGCCCAGCCGGCCTCCGGTGCCGAGGCTGGCGGCCAGTTCGTTCGTGGCCAGCGTCTGCGGGCACGGGCCCTGCTGCGGCTGGTCGATGAGCGGCCAGACCCACGCGGTGTTCAGCGGATCCGCGTAGCCGTTGCCCGGCCAGTACGGCAGGAACGTGCGGCCGGCCCCGCTCGCGACGCCGTCGGGGTACTCGGCCTGGGCGACGAGCGGGAAGACGCCGAACGCGCCGTAGCCGGCCTGGGCCGCGGTGAATGACGCCGACCAGCGCATGGTGGCCCCCCTGTGCAGGGTGCCCGTCAGCACATCGGGGGCGCTTACCGGCTGCGGAAAGATGTATCCGAGGGTGCCGCCGGCGGCGTAGCTGTCCATGTCCTCGCGGGTGTAAAAATACTGCGCACTCGTCAGCAACTGCACCTGGACGCCACTCAGCGGCGAGCCGGTATGGTTGGTTACCGTCCCGCTCACCGTGATGGTCGAGGCGGGAGTCGCGAAGCTGTGATTTATCGCGTCTATAGAGACGGTGAGCTGGTGCGAGGAGGCCCCTGCCGTTCGGTATGACTGCTGGACATCCTGGGCATGGGCCAGTGCGGCCGGTGCGGCGAGAACCGGTCCTGCCACCGCGAGGAAGCCAGCGATCAGGGTACGAACGACAGTGCGCACGCTTCGCATGCTATTGCCGTTCGCCGGAAAGGAATGGGCCAGTTACCCTCGATGCCCGTGTCAGACCCCACCTCCGTCGCCCCGATGCGTGCCGACCAGCGTAAGGCGGCCGCGGCGCTGCTCCGTACCATCCACACGCCGGAAGTCGACGCGCTCGGCGAGCTCTTCATGCGAGCCGGGCATGAGCTGGCGCTCGTGGGCGGATGGGTGCGGGATCTGTTCCTGGGCAACCAGCCGTACACGGACATGGACCTGACCACCGACGCGGTTCCCGAGCGGGTGCTTGAGATCACGAGAAAGTGGGCCGATAAGACCTGGACCGTGGGGATCGATTTCGGCACGGTGGGACTACGCAAAGGCGACCGGATCTTCGAGATCACCACCTACCGCAGCGAGCAGTACGGGCCGCGCTCCCGCAAGCCCGACGTGCGGTACGGCACGTCGCTCGAGGAGGATCTGGCCCGCCGCGACTTCACGATCAACGCGATGGCGGCCCGGCTGCCGTCGTATGAGCTTGTCGATCCGTTCGGGGGGCTGGCCGCGCTGCGCGAGCATGTGATCCGCACGCCGGGGCGGCCCGAGGACTCGTTCTCCGACGACCCGCTGCGGATCCTGCGCGCCGCCCGGTTCGCCGCGCGGCTGGGATTCCGCGTCGCCGACGAGGTGCAGGCGGCCATGAGCGCGCAGGCCCCGCGGCTGGCCATCGTCTCGGCGGAGCGGATCACCGACGAGCTGACCAAGCTGATGCTGACGGCCGCGCCCGCGGACGGGATCGACCTGCTTGTGCGGACCGGGGTCGCCGAGCAGGTGCTTCCCGAGGTGTCCGCCCTGCGGATGGAGGCCGACGAGCACCACAGGCACAAGGACGTCTACGAGCACAGCCTCACCGTGCTGCGGCAGGCGATCGGCATCGAGCCCAGGTACGGGTTGTCGGGTGACCTGGTGCTCCGCCTCGCCGCCATCGTGCACGACATCGGCAAGCCGAAGACCAGGACGCTGCTGCCCGGCGGGAAGGTGGCATTCCACCACCATGAGCTCGTCGGGGCGAAGATGGCGCGCAAGCGGCTGACGGAGCTGCGGTTCGGCAAGGAGGTCATCGGCGACGTCTCCCGGCTCGTCGAGCTGCACCTGCGCTTCCACGGCTACGGTGAGGGCGACTGGACCGACTCGGCGGTGCGCAGGTACGTGCGCGACGCCGGGCCGCTGCTGACCAGGCTGCACGCGCTGACCCGGGCGGACTGCACCACGAGGAACACGCGCAAGGCCGCGCGGCTCTCGGCGGCGTACGACGCGCTCGAGGAGCGGATCGAGGCGCTGCGCGAGAAGGAGGAACTGGACAGGATCAGGCCCGAGCTGAACGGGGTCGAGATCATGTCGCTGCTCGGCCTGCGGCAGGGGCCGCTGGTCGGGAAGGCGTGGAACTTCCTGCTCGAACTGCGCCTGGAGAAAGGCGAACTCGGCCGGGAGCGGGTCACTGCCGAGTTGCTGCGGTGGGCGCGAAGCGAGGGGATCCGCCCACCGTCTTCCTCGTCAGGGTGAGCGCCGCGTACCCGGCGCCCGCCGTCAGGTAGAGCACCCCGATCACGACCACGAGCGGGTAGGACTTGCCGGTGTCCGGCATGAACGGCACCGCGATCGCCGGGCCGACGACCCAGGCGACGTTGTAGAGCATGTCGTAGATGGAGAAGACCCGGCCCATGTACGCGTCGTCGACAACCTGCTGCACGGTGGTGTCCGCGCAGATCTTCACGCACTGCGCGGACAGGCCCATCGCGAACCCGAGAACCAGGAAGGGGACCTGGCTGAACGTCGGCCCCAGGGCAATGGTGGCGATCCCGCCGACGAGGAGCCAGGCCGTGATCCAGACGTCCTTGGTTGTCCGCTTGACACCCTGCGGCGTGACCACGGCCGCGAGCCCGAACCCGATGGCCGAGGTGATCACGAGCAGCGTCGCGTGACCGAGCGCGTTGTTGCCGTTGCCGCCGTGGTAGAAGTAGTTCCGGTACAGCAGCAGCCCCGCGACGAGCAGCGTGCCGTACAGGGCCCGGTGCACGCCGACGGCGGCGAGGACGTACGCGGCCTTCCTTCTCTCGTTCAGGTGCTTCACGCCGTCGACCAGGCCGCGCACGACCTCCTTCAGGTCGGACCAGATGCCCGACGCGGCCGGCAGCAGTTCCTCCTGCCCGGACCGCCGCGGGCCGAGCAGGTCGCGCGACATCCGCGCGCCGAGAAACCCCGCGGCCAGGTAGCAGAGGCCGCCGAACCACAGCGTCGCCGCGGAGCCGGCCAGCCCGCCGCCGGTCACGAGATGGACGCCGAGGCCGACGACGCCGCCGACGAACCCGAGGATGGTGCCCGAGGTAGGCGCGACGGCGTTGGCCATCACCAGCTTGTCGGCTCGCACCACGTGCGGCGTGCCCGCGCTGACCGCCGACAGGAAGAACCTGTTCACCCCGAGCACGGCGAGGGCGCTCACGTACAGCGGGACCCCGGTCTGCCCGCCGAGCACGACGAAACCGCAGGCCCCCACCATCGCGGCGCGGATCACCGCGCCCCAGACGATGATCTGGCGCCGCGACCAGCGGTCGATGAAGACGCCCGCGAACGGCCCGACCAGCGAGTACGGCAGGTAGAGCACGGTGAACGCGTACACCGCGGCGACCGGGTCGGGGAAGGACTGCGCGCTGAAGAACGCGTAGGCGGCGAAACCGGCGTTGAAGACGCCGTCGCCCGCCTGGCTGACGAGGCGGCTGGCGAAAAGCTTGCGGAAATCTCGCTCCGCGAGCACGACCTTCAGGTCGCTGACGAACGAGGACCTGTGGACAGGCGCCGAGGTGCCCGTGGCGTCCCCGGCGCCGCCTGGCGCCTGGCCGCTCCCTGATTCCGCCCCTACGGACACCCGTTCAGCTTAGTGCCGCGCCTGCCGGTCCACCGTACGGCGGCCGGGCTTGGAGCGCCGGCCCGTGGCGGCGTTCAGGGACTCGCGGACCGGACGATGCCGCCTGCCCGGTCCGCGGTCCCTGCCCGCCGTCAGCGCTCGACTTCGCCGCGGATGAACTTCTCCACGAGGTCGCGGCACACGTCGTCGCCGAACTGCTCGGGCGGCGACTTCATGAAGTAGGAGCTGGCCGAGATCACCGGGCCGCCGATGCCGCGGTCCTTGGCGATCTTCGCGGCGCGCAGCGCGTCGATGATGACGCCCGCCGAGTTCGGCGAGTCCCAGACCTCGAGCTTGTACTCCAGGTTCAGCGGCACGTCGCCAAAGGACTTGCCCTCGAGGCGGACGTAGGCGAACTTGCGGTCGTCGAGCCACGGCACGTGGTCGGACGGGCCGATGTGCACGGCCGCCCGCTCCATCTCGTGCGGGATCTGGGAGGTGACCGCCTGGGTCTTGGAGATCTTCTTGGACTGCAGCCGGCTGCGCTCCAGCATGTTCATGAAGTCCATGTTGCCGCCGAAGTTGAGCTGGTAGGTGCGCAGCAACTCGACACCGCGGTCCTCGAACAGCTTGGCCAGCACGCGGTGCGTGATCGTGGCGCCGACCTGCGACTTGATGTCGTCGCCGACGATCGGGACGCCGGCCCGCGCGAACTTGGCCGCCCACACGGGGTCGGAGGCGATGAACACGGGAAGCGCGTTGACGAAGGCCACCCTGGCGTCGATGGCGCACTGGGCATAGAACCGGTCGGCCTGCTCCGAGCCCACCGGCAGGTAGCTCACGAGGACGTCGGCGCCGGATTCGCGCAGGGCCCCCACCACGTCGGCGACCGGCTCGTCGGATTCGGTGATGATCTCCCTGTAGTACTCGCCGAGCCCGTCGATGGTCGGGCCGCGCTGGACGATTACGCCGGTCGGCGGCACCTCGGCGAACTTGATGGTGTTGTTCTCGCTCGCGGAGATCGCGTCGGCGAGGTCGCAGCCAACCTTCTTGGCGTCCACGTCGAAGGCGGCGACCACCTCGACGTCGGACACGTGATAGTCGCCAAACCGGACGTGCATCAGGCCCGGCACGCGGGCCGTGTCGTCGGCGTCCTTGTAGTATTCAAGGCCCTGGACGAGCGAACTCGCGCAGTTGCCTACCCCCACGATGGCGACGCGCACTTTACGCATCAGGATGACTCCTTCTCGCTTTCGCGATCCATGTCGGTCCGGCCTGCGGACGGGTAGGGTCCGCCCCCGGCGCTATTAGCTTCTGACCGCCGTTCGGAGGCGATCAGCTCGTTGAGCCACCGCACCTCGCGCTCCACCGACTCAAGACCATGTCGCTGAAGCTCGAGTGTGTAGCTGTCCACCCGCTCCCTGGTGCGCGCGAGTGCCGCCCGCACCCCTTCCATCCGGTCTTCGAGCCGGCTACGGCGGCCTTCGAGGATCCGCAGCCGGATGTCGGCCCGGGTCTGCCCGAAGAACGCGAAGTGGACGCCGAACTCGTCGTCTTCCCACGCGGCGGGGCCGGAATCGGTGAGCAGGTCATGCAGCCGCTCCTTGCCCTCGGCCGTCAGCCGGTAGACGATCTTCGAACGGCCCGCGCGCCCTGCCCGCGCGGCCGGGACTTGCCTGGTGTCCGCCGCGGCGGGCGCGCCGTCTTCCTTGGCGATCAGGCCTTCGGCGTACAACTTGTTGAGGCAGGGATAGAGGGTTCCGTAGGAGAGCGCGCGGAACGTGCCGAGCAGCACGTTGAGCTGCTTGCTGAGCTCGTAGCCATGCATGGGCGCTCGATGGAGCAGCCCGAGCACTGCGAACTCCAGCACACCTGTCCGGTTGCGGCCCACGGCATCCTCCCGTCGGGTAGCGTCTGGTGTATCAGCGCGATATCTCTTGCCGATATCTCGGTCCGATATATCGGACGCAGTGATCACAGCATATGAAACCGTTCCGCATCCGGCAACTCCCTGGTTGCCTGGACGCTCACAGAGCGTTCCATCGCGCGATGGGCTCGGCTTGGAGGTCCTTCCCGACGTAATCTGTGGGACATGGCATCACGCCGATCGGTGGTGAACTACGGACTCGCGCGGCGCGCGACACTCGCGTCCGTGTACGCGGGCCACACGACCGTCGCCGATGTGTGCGACGCGCACCCTTACCTGCTGCGGGCGGCCAAGTTCCATGGCGAGCCGACCGACGTGCGCTGCCCGATCTGCCGCAAGAACAATCTCACGCACGTCACCTACGTGTACGGAGACGAACTCGGACAGTATGCGGGGCGGGTAAAGCGAGGTCCTGAACTGACCGAGATGGCGGCCGAATACGGCGAATTCCGGGTCTACGTCGTCGAGGTCTGTCAAAATTGTGGCTGGAACCATCTCGCTACGTCGTACGTCCTAGGGACGGGTGAGCCTCCCGTGCGCCGCGGTCGCCGCGCGCGGAGCGGTCAGTAGCCCGCGACGGCGCGACGGGCGTTCCGCTTAGGTCACCAGGAGGCATGCGCCGAACGACCCAGGACGGTTCACCGCAGCGTGTAACGTGTGGGTTCGGCGGGCCGGGTCGCCCGCCAATCCGCCACGTGCGTGCCTGACCCGCCCTGGCACATCCCAGCCAGGAGCGGGCCGCCAGGCTCGCTCACAGCCACAGCGAGGACGTGTGAGTAGCAACGACTTTGACGGGCCGTACCGGCCCGCTGGGGGGCGGGGAGCTGACGACTCCGGCGGCACGCGCGGCGCCGGCGCAGGTGGCGCAGGTGCAGGTGGCGCAGGTGGTGCCGGCGCAGGTGGCGCCGGAGCGCCGGGCGCGGGCCGGCACGGCGCGGGCAGCGGCGGCGACGGCAGGGGCGGCGGCTACGCGCGCGGAAACGGCAGGGGCCGCGCCGGCAAGTACCCGGACCCCGAGGGCTGGGGCGACGACGGCTTCTGGCGCGACTCGAGCATGGACTCGGACTACGAGACCGGCCTGAACAAGGCGGTCCGCACCAACGGCAACAGCCCGCGGGGCGACGGCGGCTACAGCTACTGGGCCGACGGCCGGGGGTGGAAGAACTCACCGGGCGGCGGTCCGGCGGGCAGCGGTCCGGCGGGCAGCGGCAGCCGGCGTCACCGGGGGGGGAGCAACGGGCACGGCACCGGCAACGGGAGCGGCACAGAAAGCCCCACCCGCATGGACTCCGACGCCACCCGCATGGACTCCTACGCCACCCGCATGGACTCGTACTCGACGCGCATGGATCAGGGCGCCGCCGGCTTCGGGATGGGCGGCGCCCCGACGGACTTCTACCCCGGCAGCCCAGCTCCGGACTTCATTAGCAACAGCGACCGGAACGGGCCGGCTGGTTACCCTGACGGCGGGCGGTCCCGCCGCGGTCCCGGCAGGGGCAAGGTCAAGGGCAACTGGTGGCGGCACTGGTCGTGGAAGAAGGCGCTCGCCGTCGCCGGCTCGGCGTTCGGCATATTCCTGCTGATCATGGTCGGCACCTACTACTACATGTACGACACGACGCAGATCCCGACGCAGCCGGTCGCGGACGTGGGGTGGCAGAACTCCACCGTCTACTACAGCGACGGCAAGACGCCGATCGGCACCTTCGGCGACATCCACCGGCAGGTCCTGTCCTACGGCCAGATCCCGAAGATCGTGGACGACGCGGTGATGGCCGCCGAAGACCGCAGCTTCATGACCGAGGGCGGCATCTCGCCGTCCGGCATCTTGCGCGCGGCTTACGAGGACGTCTTGGGCAGCGGGTCGCTGCAGGGCGCTTCGACGATCACCCAGCAGTTCGTCAGGAACTACTACCAGGACATCGGCACCCAGCAGACGATAAGCCGCAAGATCAAGGAAGTCTTCGTGGCCATGAAGCTGGCCAAGGAGAAATCCAAGCAGTGGATCCTTACCAACTACCTGAACATGATCTACCTGGGCACGGGGGCCTACGGCGTCGGCGCGGCCGCGCAGACTTACTTCCACGAGCCGGTGGGCAAGCTCACCGTCGCCCAGGCGGCGGTCATCGCGGCGATCATCCAGGCGCCGACCGCCTACCCGCAGCCGCAGTACCGGCCCCAGCTGACCGCCCGATGGCACTACGTGCTCGACGGCATGGTGAAGATGGGCGACCTGACGCAGGCCCAGGCCGACTCGATGACGTTCCCGGCGATGTACGACACGCCCGAGCAGAGCTTCGGTTCCTCTCCCTGGGACCCGTACGTCATGAACGTGGTGCAGAACGAGCTCGAGGGGATCGACCATCTCACCCTGCAACAGCTGGACACCGGCGGGTACAAGATCGTCACCACGATCAGCCGGCCGATGGAGGCCGCGATGTACAAGGCGGTCGACGAGAACATGACGCTGATCCACCAGCAGGGCTACGTTCTGCCGCCGTACGCGATGATCGGCGCCGAGCTGCAGAACCCGGCCAACGGCGCGATCGTCGCCATGTACCCGGGCCGCACCCAGAACATGCCGCCCAAGCAGTGCCAGCTCTACGACTGCGACCTGAACACCGCCGTCTACGCGCGCGAGCAGGTCGGGTCGTCGTTCAAGCCGTACGTGCTCGCCACCGCCGTCAGCGAGGGCATGAACGTCAAGACCAGCGTCCTGAACGCGAGCCCGATACTGTACGTCCCGCCGGACACCATGCCGCTCATGCTGTCCGCGACCAGCCAGGCCAGGGCCGCGCCCGGATCGCACATGTTCCACAACGACGCCTACGCGCCGATACCTGGGACATCCCCGCCTAGCTACGCGAGCACCGTGCAGAACGCGCTGGCCCAGTCGTCCAACACCGCCTACACCGACCTCGCCCACCGGGCGGGCACGTCGGCGATCGTGAAGATGGCGGCGAACATGGGGGTCAACATCGCGCCGTTCCCCGCCGGATCGAACCTGTCGCAGGAGATCGGCCAGGTCGGCATGGCCCTCGGCATGGCCTCGCTCACCGTCAACGAGCAGACCTCGATGCTGGCCACGATCGACGACAACGGCAAGTACCACTCCGGCCACGTCGTCGCCTCGTACCAGGCACCGACCGGGCCAGTGGTACCGGGGATCGTCACCACGAGCCAGGTGCTCACGCCCGCGCAGGACT
The DNA here is from genome assembly GCA_027314595.1 of Actinomycetota bacterium. Lineage (GTDB taxonomy): Bacteria > Actinomycetota > Actinomycetes > Streptosporangiales > Streptosporangiaceae > Trebonia. The sequence continues at coordinate 12,297 of DAHVAN010000076.1, forward strand.
CACAGGTCCAGTACGCGATGGAGGCCACCACCGTCGACGGCACCGGCGTCAACGCGGCGATGACCGACGGCCGGCCGATCATCGCCAAGACAGGCACCACGTCGAACGGCAAGTCCGCGTTCTTCATCGGCGCGATACCGCAGTACTCGCTCGTCGTCGGGATCTTCACCCAGTCACAGAACGTCAACTCGCCGCAGACGCTGCTGTCCTTGGGCGGCGGCGGCTACGGCGGCTCGTGGCCAGCCTCGATCTGGCACACGTTCGCCGAGATGGAGTTCGCCAAACTGCCCATCATGCAGTTCCAGACGCCGGTGTTCACCGGCGCCAAGTGGGTGGAGGTTCCCCCGCAGCCGAAGCCGAAGCCGAAGCCGAAGAAGACCGTCTGCAAGTCCCGCTCCGGGTGCCCGACGCCGCCTCCGGGGGGCCACCACCATGGTCACGGCCCGGGCCCGAGCCCGAGCCCGAGCCCGACGCAGACCTCGCCGCTCGGCGGGCCGACCTCGAGCGCGGCGCCGTCGTCCTCGCCGAGCGGCAACCCGTCGTCCTCGTCCTCGCCGCCCTCAGGCCCGCCGGTCAAGGGGTCAGGAGGTGGCGTACAGGCCGGGCTGGCCCTCGGCGGCATCCTTTCGGTGCTGCCAGGCTCGCTGCTGTGGACGCAGGCGGCCAGGCGGCGGCGCAAGCGCCGGCGGGGCGCGGCCAGGTAGCGGCACGAGCCTGAGGCGGGGACCGGGAAGGTGCGCTATCGCTATCCGGCATTCGCAGGCGCGGGCGTGGCGGCGTCGGCGGTGGCGGCGCTGCTTGCCTACGCGCAGAAGCTGCCGTGCAGTTCGGGCGGTGCGTGGAACAGCTTTACCGGCCAGTTCCGCGACGCCTGCTACTCCGACATCTACCCGCTGTACTACAACGAGCAACTGTCATCGGGGAAGGTGCCCTATTCCGGGCACCCGGTCGAGTACCCGGTGCTCATCGGCGCGATGATGCAGCTCGCGGCCTGGATGGTGCACTCGGTCTCGGACGCCTTCACCCGCGGCAAGGACTTCTACTACGTGACGATCGTGCTGCTCGCGCTCTGCCTGGTGGCCGGGGTGCTTGCGACCGGGTACGCCGCGGGAAGGGATGAGCGGGGCGGCCAGCTCAAGGCCACGCTCATGGTGGCGCTGTCGCCCGGGCTGATCCTGGCCGCGTTCATCAACTGGGACCTGCTCGCGATGGCGCTGACCGCGGGCGGCATCGCCGCATGGGCGGCACGGCGCGAGATCCTCGGCGGGGCGCTGATCGGCCTCGGCGTCGCGGCGAAGTTCTACCCGTTGCTCGTCTTCGCCGCGCTGCTGCTGGTGTGCCTGCGGGCCGGCCGGATGCGCGAGTTCTTCCGCGCGCTCGCCGCCGGGGTGATCGCCTGGCTGGCGGTCAACCTGCCGGTCGCGCTGGTCGCCACGGCTGGCTGGGGCCGCTTCTATGCCTTCAGCCGGTCCCGCGGCGCCGACTGGGGTTCCGTCTGGTACATGTTCGAGCACTTCAGCCTGCCAGTGATCGGCAACCCGTCGATCGGCGAGCTGAACCTGGTGTCGTCGGGGTGCTTCGCCGTCGCTTGCGTGGCCATCGCGGTGCTCGCCCTCGCCGCGCCGCGCAGGCCCCGGCTGCCCCAACTGTGCTTCCTGCTTCTCGGCACGTTCCTGATGCTGAACAAGGTGTGGTCGCCGCAGTACGTGATCTGGCTCGTGCCGTTCGCCGTGCTCGCCAGGCCCCGGCTCTGGCCGTACCTGCTGTGGCAGCTCGCCGAGGTCGCGTACTTCTTCGGCATCTGGGGCTACTTCGTCTACCTGTACCGCGGCACCGGAGAGGGCGGGTTCCAGGGGGTCAGCCCGGGCTGGTACTTCGCCATCCTGCTCGCCAGGTTCCTCGCCGTCGGCCTGCTCACGACCACGGTCGTCATCGACGTGCTGCATCCGGAGCGGGATGTGGTGCGCCTTGCCGGCCGCGACGACCCCGCCGGCGGTGTCGTCGACGGCGCGCCAGACCGGCTGGTCCTGCACTGGGAGCGGGGCTCGCGGCGGCCCGCTCAGGCGTCGGCGAGCTTATCCCGCAGCCAGCCGATGTCCGCGGCGAGCCCGGCCTCGGGCGTCTCGCAGACGACCGGCGCGCCTGCCGCGCGCACCACGTCGAGCAGGGCCGCGGGGTCGATGGTCCCCGAGCCGAGATTCGCGTGCCTGTCGGCGCCCGAGGCGAACTCGTCGCGCGAGTTATTGCAGTGCACAAGGTCGATCCGGCCAGTGATCGCCTTGACCCTGTCCACCGCGTCCGCCAGGTCGATGCCCGCCGAGTTGGCGTGGCAGGTGTCCAGGCAGAATCCGATCTCGCCGCCGTCGGGCGCGGCGCCGGTGATCGCGTCCCACAGCCGCGCGATGGCCTCCAGCGACCTGGCCATCGCGCCGGCCCCGCCGGCGGTGTTCTCGATGAACATGGGCAGCGGGCGTTCGATCCGCTGCACGGCCTTGCGCCAGTTCTCCAGTCCCTCGGCGGGGTCCGCACCGGCGGTCACGTGCCCGCCGTGCACGATCAGGGCCTTCGCCCCGATCGAGGCGGCCGCCTTCAGTTGCTGGCCGAGCAGCTTGCGGGACGGGATCCTGATGCGGTTGTTCGCGGTGGCCACGTTGATCACGTACGGAGCGTGGATGTACACGTGCACGTCCGCCGCGGCGTACGCGTCCCTGACCGCGCCCGGATCGCCCCCGGGGATCACCGGCCCCTTCCACCCCTGCGGGTCGCCGAGGAAGAACTGCGCGGCCCGCGCGCCGCACGCGACCGCCTCGGCCAGCGGGTCATCACCGTGGAAATGCCCTCCGATGCGCACCATGGGCCGAGTCTAGTGGGGGATCAGCCGCTGAAACCGCCGTGGGCGAGCCCGAGCGCCAGGCCGACGAAGCCCGCGATGATCCCGGTCACGATCAGCACGCGCTGCTCGCGTGTCGCGGAGATCATCTGCGTGTACAGCCCCACCAGCATGGCCGCCAGCCCGCTGGCCGCGGCCGTGATCGCCCAGCCGAGCCCGGTGCCCGGGGTGTTCCTGATGACGATGCCGGTCACGAACGACGCGAGCCCGACGGCCAGCGTGAAGATGGTGAGCGCGTTGATTGCGCGATGCGGTCGGCCGTCTGAGTTAAGCGAGATGTGCGGAAGGTGACCGTGCCCGCCGGTCCGGATCGTGCCTGCCACTGCGGCCTCCCAGGTGTTAACGACCGTTTCGGGGTGCTGCGTCGTCTATGCGGAGTCTTCCCGCGAGCGCGGACGTAGAATCACCGACTTGCAGGTGCGGCATCCAGGTGGGAGCCGGAGGCCGCCGTCAGGTGACTGGGGCACATGCGCATCTGGCCCGGTAGAACCGGGGCAGCCGCGCGTCTGGCCCAGAACGCGGCACGAGCCAGTGGGTCGTGCGGGACGCCGGCCGGCCCGGGAAGTGACGCGCACCTCCCGGGCCGCCGGAATCGGCGCGGGTACTCGCGAGCCTTGGTAGAGTTGGACGCTGCGGAACGAAACGGCGGATTAATCCGCGCAATCCGCACCCTCCTGTCACGGAAAGACCGTGACCGCGTCAGTCCAGAGGAGGCACCGGACGCGCATGCGCCACTACGAAGTAATGATCATCCTCGACCCGAACCTCGAGGAGCGCACGGTCCAGCCGTCGCTCGAGGGGTTCCTCAAGGTCGTGACTGCCGATGGCGGCAAGATCGGAAAGCTCGACATCTGGGGTAAGCGGCGCCTGTCGTACCCCATCGACAAGAAGCCCGAGGGCATCTACGCGGTTGTCGACCTGACCGCGGAGCCCGCGGCCGTCCAGGAACTCGACCGGCAGCTCAACCTCAACGAGGGCGTGCTGCGCACCAAGGTCCTGCGGCCCGAGCACCGCTGACCCCCTTCAGAAACCTCGTTAGCGACCGGGAGTGGTCCGATGGCGGCAGGAGATACCCAGATCACGGTCGTCGGCAACCTCGTCGACGATCCGGAACTCCGGTTTACCCAGGCCGGACAGCCGGTGGCCAGGTTCCGGGTCGCCTCGACGCCGCGGTTCCGTGACAACACGAGCGGGGAGTGGAAGGACGGCGACAGCCTCTTCCTGACCTGCAACGTGTGGCGGCAGGCGGCGGAGAACGTGGCCGAGAGCCTGCAGCGCGGGATGCGCGTAATCGTGTCCGGACGGCTGCGCCAGCGGTCGTACGAGACCAAGGAAGGCGAGAAGCGGACCGTCTACGAGATCGAGGTCGATGACGTCGGCCCGTCCTTGCGGAACGCCTCGGCGAAGGTCAACCGGGCCAGCCGCAGCGGCGGCCAGGGCGGCTCGGGTTACGGCGGCGGCGGCCAGGCCTCGTCCGGCGGCAGCCGGGCGGACGCCGATCCGTGGGCCTCCGACCCGGGCACCTACTCCGACGAGCCGCCGTTCTAGTCCCGTACAGGAACACATAAGAAGAGACCGACCATCCCCGCGACGCGGGGCTCTGACAAGGAGCACCATGATGGCCAAGCCACCAGTACGCAAGCCGAAGAAGAAGGTCTGCGTCTTCTGCCAGGAGCGGATCGCCTATGTCGACTACAAGGACACGGGCCTGCTCCGCAAGTACATCTCCGACCGCGGCAAGATCCGCGCCCGCCGCGTGACCGGGAACTGCACCCGGCACCAGCGTGACGTCGCGACCGCGATCAAGAACGCCAGGGAGATGGCACTGCTCCCCTACTCAAGCACGGCTCGCTGAGGCAGGGGAGGACTGACCGATGTCTCGTACGCCAATGAAGCTGATCCTCACCCAGGAGGTCAGCGGCCTCGGAGCGCCCGGTGACGTGGTGGACGTGGCCGCGGGCTACGGCCGCAACTACCTGCTGCCGCGCGGGTTCGCGATGCCGTGGACGCGGGGCGCGGAGAAGCAGATCGAACTGATCAAGCGCGCCCGCGCGGCCCGCGAGATCCGCACGATCGAGGACGCCCGGGTGGCCGCCGGCCAGCTCGAGAGGCTGACTGTCAGGCTGACGCGGCGCGCCGGGTCCAACGGGCGGTTGTTCGGCTCGGTGGGGCCGTCCGACATCGCGGCGGCGGTTCGCCACGCAGGGGGCCCGGAGATCGACAAGCGCAAGATCGCGGTGCCTGACCCGATCAAGTCGACCGGCGCGCACCGGGTACAGGTCCGCCTGCACCCGGAAGTGAACGCCTCCGTCACCGTCGAGATCGCGGCAGGCTGATCCACAGCCTTCCGTCTCGGGCTGCACAGCCTTTTCCACAGGGTGGGCTGTGCTCGCACGCGCCCAGCGCCCGCACTTGCCCAGCCGGCGGCATCCCTTCACGCGGAGGGCGTGCCGTCGGCTGGCGTCGCGTAACGCTGCTTGCGCCTGGCCAGTTCGGGGTCGAGAGCGCTGACCATCAGCCATATCTCGGCCACCCGCGCGGCGAGTTGCTGGCCGCTCGCTTCCCCCTGCACGTCGCTTGCTAGCTGGTCAATCGCCTCCGCGATCCGGTCGATGGCAGCCCCCTTGATCGAACACACACGCGAAGGATATCCGAGCCGGCCGACCTGGCGCAGGCGCTCCTGGCGGACTGCGGCAGCCTCGGGCCCAGGCGGACGCCGTCGCGGTCGCCACCCCTCGTTCGGTACGGCGAAAGGGCCTGTGCCTGACGCGCGCCGCACCCTTTTTCCACAGGCAACTGGCGTACGGCTGTGGAATATCTTTGTGGATATCCCGGCGAAAAATCCGCCGGGTTTTTCTCCTGCACAGCCAGTGGAAACCAGTGTCCCAGGTCAGCAAGCCTTTACGGGCCGGCTTTCCGGCTGATCCACAGGAAACTCCACGGGCTGCACACAAGTTAGTCGGCGGTTTGCCAACAGGTTATCCACAGGGTGCCGTTGGCGGCCGGGGGCAGCTACCGCCAGAATGTCAGAGCCCCTCGATATGACGGAGTCTGCACGGGGGTCGAGTCCGTGTAACGTCTGGGGGAGGTGGCGTCCGGTGAGCGTGGCCGAGGCGACGCAGCGCGGCGAGGAATTCGAGCGGATGCCACCGCACGACGTTGCCGCGGAGCAGTGCGTCCTCGGCGGGATGCTGCTCTCCAAGGACGCGATCTCGGACGTGATCGAGGTCATCCGGCCCGTCGACCATTACCGGCCCGCGCACCAGCTCGTGCACGAGGCGGTCCTCGACCTTTACGCGCGCGGTGAGCCCGCTGACGCGATCACCGTGGCCAACGAGCTCACCAGGCGCGGTGAGCTGGCCAGAATCGGCGGCGCGCCCTACCTGCACACGCTGATCGCCTCGGTGCCGACCGCGGCCAACGCCGGCTACTACGCGCGGATCGTCAGGGAGCGCGCGATCCTGCGGCGGCTCGTGGAGGCCGGGACGCGGATCGTCCAGCTCGGCTACGCCGGCGACGGCGACGCCGACGAGCTAGTGGACAGGGCGCAGGCCGAGGTGTTCTCCGTCACCGACCGCCGGATCGCCGAGGACTACCACTCGCTTTCGGAGATCATGCCGGGCGCGCTCGAGGAGATCGAGGCGATCGGCGCGCACGGAGGCGGGATCACCGGCGTGCCCACCGGGTTCGCCGACCTCGACGCGCTCACGAACGGCCTGCATGCGGGCCAGATGGTCGTCATCGCCGCCCGTCCCGCCGTCGGCAAGGCGCTCGCGCTCGACACGCCGCTCGCCACCCCGCGCGGATGGACGACGATGGGACTGGTGCGTCCCGGCGACCTGCTGATCGGCGCGGATGGCAGGCCGACGCGGGTGGTCGCCGCGACGGAGGTCATGGGCGGGCGCCCGTGCTACGAAGTGGAGTTCTCCGATGGCGAGGTGATCGTCGCCGACGACGGCCATCAGTGGCTCACCTGGACGTCGCACGCGGCCGGATTCGTGCCGCCGCAGATCGTCACCACGGGGCAGATGGCCGCCGCCCTGCGGTGCCCGGCGCCCGGCGGCCGGTCCCGCTACGCGGTGGCCATGCCGCGGCCGCTCGAGCTGCCCGAGGCCCGCCTGCCGGTGCCACCGTACGCGCTCGGCGCGGCACTGGCGGGGCGGGCGCTCGCGGCGGACCTGACCGCGCG
>DAHVAN010000131.1 GCA_027314595.1 Actinomycetota bacterium
GTCCGCCGCCGGCCTGCCGGAAGCCAGCACCCCGGTCACGCCGTTGGCCGCCCGCCTGGCCGCCCGGCCGATCATGCCTGCGTCCAACCAACTACCTTTGAGTGCATGGGTTCGTACCGCGAGCACCTGCGGGTGCCCGTCAGCTGGTGGCTGCTCGCCATTCCTTCCATAGTTATCCTTGGCGGCGAGATCTATGCCGGCTTCGGTGGCTTCATCCCGCCGCTGATCTACGCGGTGTTCACCGCGGTCGTGGCGGGCTTCCTGCTGGCCTGGGGCGCCGCGAGCATCGAGGTGACGGACGGCGCGCTGCGTGCCGGGGGCGCCACGGTGGCGCTGAGCGAGATCAGCGACGTGGTGCCACTGGACGAAAAGCAGGCCGCGGTGCTGCGCGGCCGGCGGGCGGACCCTGCGGCCCATCTCATGCTGCGACCATACCTGAAGCGCGCCGTCTACATCGCGCTCGCCGACCCGGTCGCCGGCGTTCCGTACTGGCTGGTCGCGACCAGGCACCCCGCCGAGCTCGCGACCGCGATCGAGCGCCGCCGCCAGAGCGTGGGATGATTGCGCACACGTTGGGCAGGAGCCATGGGGACGAGGAGGCACCGATGAGCAAGAAGCGCAGCGACTCCAACGGAAAGCTGGTCGCTGCCCTGGCGACGACCAGCGCGGTCTTTCTGGCGCGCAAGGTGATCACCATCGTGTGGACCCGCACCACCGGGAAGCAGCCGCCGACCGACCCCGCCGACCCGAGCGTCAGCGTCCTCCAGGCGCTGAGCTGGGCCGTCGTGGCCGGTGTCACGATCGAGGCGGCGCGAGTCTTCGCCACCCGGGCCACCGCCAGGCGAGCTCAGCCGCAGGCGAGCGCGCCGGAATCGAGCTGAGGGGTCAGACGGTCACCATCCCCGCGGGTGCCCAGCCCGCGGGGACCGGATCGTCAGGCAGCGCACTCCCGGCAGACAAGCTGGCCGTTCCTGTCTTCGGCAAGCTGGCTGCGGTGGTGCACAAGGAAGCAACGCGAGCAGGTGAACTCGTCCGCCTGCCGCGGAATCACCCGGAACGAAAGTTCCTCGTTCGACAAGTCCGCCCCAGGAAGCTCAAGGGACTCGGCGACGTCGTCCGGGTCAAGGTCGATGGTGCTTGACGACTTGTCCATCCGGCGGGCCTGAAGCTCCTGCAGGCTGTCCTCGGTCAGGTCGTCGTCGGTCTTACGCGGGCTGTCGTAGTCAGTGGCCATGATGCTGACCCATCCCCCTCCATAGGCGGTGCGGTGGTGCGCGGTCGCTGCGCGGTTCTAACGCTCACGGAGCCGTGGTTGTGCCCGATTCCGGCGGGGAATTCTGCCACGTTCCGCCTCCGCGCGCACGCCGGGGGCGTCCCGTCGCGAACGTGTCCCGCCTGGACTCGTTCCGGCCGCTGGTAAACCCCGCAAACCACCCATCTATTCCGCGCGCAATGTCTGTCACGGACTGCGCGACGGCGGCCTTCACCCGTCGCGCTCAGCGTCCAGGCCGGCCAGCATATCGGCAAGCGCGCCGAACAGCTCAGGGCCCGCCGCGATCGTCATCGACGGGCTCGCGGGCGCGCCGCCCAGCCCGCCGACAACCGCCCCGGCTTCGGCGGCTATCAGCCCCCCGGCCGCGTAGTCCCAGTAGTGCAGGCCGCGCTCGTAGAAGCCGTCCACCCGCCCGGCCGCGACCGAGCACAGGTCCACCGAGGCGACGCCGCCGCGCCGGATGTCCCTCACCCGGGGCAGCACCGCGGCAACCACGTCGCCCTGCGCCTTCCGCCGCGCCGCCTGGTAGCCGAACCCCGTCGCGACGAGCGCCTGGGCCAGCGGCACGCCGGGCCCGCAGCGCAGCGCGTCGCGCGCGCCTCCCGATTCCAGCCAGGCGCCGCCGCCGAGCGTCGCGCCGAACATCTCGCCGCGGCGGGGAACGCTGACGACGCCCGCCACGATCACGCCGGACACCTCGGCGGCTATCGACACCGCCCAGTCGTGCAGCCCGTACAGGTAGTTGACCGTGCCGTCGAGCGGGTCGATCACCCAGCGAACCGGCGCGTCACCGGTCTGCCCGCCCTCCTCCCCCAAGATCGCGTCACCGGGCCGGGCCCGCAGTATCCGGGCCCTGATCAGCTCCTCGGACCTGCGGTCCATCTCCGTGACCACGTCGGTCGGGCTGGACTTGGTCGCCGCGACCGGCACGCGGCCCTCCCGGCCTTCCCGCGAGGCCAGCAGCCGCCCGGCCGCGAGCGCGACGTCCACGGCCAGCGCGAGCAGGCCGTCATAACCCTGGCTATCGAGGTCCCCGGGGCTGCCGGGGCTGCCGGAGCTGGGGCTGGGGCTGGGGCTGCCGGAGCTGGGGCTGGGGCTGCCGGAGCTGGGGCTGGGGCTGGGGCTGGGGTTGCCGGGGCTGCCGGGGTCGCTGGCGGGGCGGGGTGGCGTCATGCCGGCCTCGCCTGGCGGGCGTAGCGGCAGCAGTCCTGCGGGCACGGGCTTGGCGCGGCTCCCATCGCGCCCAGGGCCAGGGGCTCAGCGCCGGTCAGCCGCTCCTGGACGAGTTCCAGGACCATCCGCGCGAACCGGGCCGACGGCCCCGGCGCGGCGGCGCGCGCGAAGGACAGGCCGAGCGAGGCGGCCACCTCGGCCGCTTCTGCGTCCAGGTCGTGCACGACCTCCATGTGGTCGCTGACGAACCCGGCGGGGACCACCACGACCCCGGGGACGCCGCCCTTGGCGAGCGCCCTGAGGTGGTCAAGCACGTCAGGCTCGAGCCAGGGCTGGCCCGGCGGCCCGCTTCGGCTCTGGTAGACGAGATCGTGACGGAGGGAGCCGCCACGGACCCGTTCGGAGATAAGACTCGCGGTTTCGGCCAGTTCAGCCCCGTACCGGCCGCCGGCCGCAGCGGGACGGGCGGTTCCCGCGGCGGCGCTGCCGCTGCCTGCCGCCATGGCGGCAGGGACGCTGTGCGCGGTGAAGACCAGGCGCGCGCCGCCGCGGACGTCCGCGGGCAGCGTGCTCAGCGCGGCCTCGGCGCTGGCGGCGAACGGCTCCACGAAGCCCGGGTGGTTGAAATACGGCCGGATCTTGTCGATCCGGGGGGCGCGGGGGCCCACGGCCGCCACGGCCCGCTCGATGTCGTCCAGGTACTGCCTGCACGCGGAGTGCGAACTATACGCCGAGGTCGCGAACGCGATCACGCGCTCGGCCCCGTCGTCGGCGAGCCGGCGCACCGTGTCTTCGACAAACGGGTGCCAGTTCCGGTTCCCCCAGTACAGCGGCAGGTCGAGGCCGGCCTCGGCGAACGCGCCGCCGATCGCGCCGAGCATGTCACGGCACTGGGCGCCGATCGGGCTGACCCCGCCGCGCGCGTGGTAGTGTCCGGCCACCTCGGCAAGCCGCTCCCGCGGCACGCCCCGGCCCCTGGTGATGTTCTCAAGGAACGGCAGCACGTCGCCGGGACCCTCGGGGCCGCCGAAGGACAGCAGCAGGAACGCGTCATATGCGGGCATGCCCCTATCCAACCAGGGACGCCGGCCGGGCGGGCAAGCGCCGCCGGGTTCGGCCGCGGGGCGCGACGGGAACACCCGCGCGGTCAATCCTGGTGCGGGTGCCCGATGTCGTCCTATTCTGTGAGGTCACGCGCGCGATGACGGGTGCTGGCGAGGCGGGCGCCCGGGGGGCCGGTTCGAGATCCTGGCCGGGCCAGCTACCAGGCCGCTGCCGAAACCGCCCAGAACCACCTCACCACCGCCCGGAACATCACCGATCCCGCCGGCGACCTGACCGGCGACATCGGCCGCGCCGTCCTGGCGAACCTCCATGCCCCCGCCGGCCCCGCGTCTGCGCCCGCAAAGTCAGATCCCCGCTCAGCCGCGCGAACAAGCACCCCGACGGCAAACCCCGCACGACCTGCCGCATCCGCGGCGTCACCAGCCACGTCGATGCCAGCCACCACCAGCCCGCGACACGCCGACGCAAATCCGTGACAGCGGCCGAAGGACCTTAACTCCCCTGCATTAACTCCCTGCATTGCGGCTAGCCCCGGCCCGTGGCATGTCTTCGACGTTTCGCTGGAGGAGCCCGGATTTCACGATGATGGATCGGTTGTGACCCGTGGGGGTCACAACCGATCCAGGCTAATCACCGCGCCATTCGGCGCGCCGGATTTGTCATGATTTCGTTCGTACGACACGGCGCTGCGGCACGCGGACCGACGACTGCGCAGCGCTGGCCCTGGCCAGGGCAGCCAGGGCTAACGTGGGGCTAGCCGGCGCTAGCCGACGGGCCCGGAGCCGGCGCTGGCGCCGGCGCCGGCGCCGGCGTTCAGGACCGGGCGAACTCGCGGGCGTACTCGCCCGCCAGGGTCAGCACCTCGTTCACGTACCAGCCTGCGTGGTTGTAGCCGAAGATCGCCTGCCGCAGCGACTGGCCGCCCGCGGCGGCCCCGTCGGCGCACAGCAGCCGGGCCGCCGACGGCACCGCGTCGAACGGGTTCATGATGTCCGGCGGGCCGGTGTCGCCGAAGCCGTCGATCCCCCAGGCGAGCCAGGTGGACGGCAGGAACTGCATCGGGCCGAGAGCCCCGGCTGCCGAGGGGCCTATGTCCTGGCCGTCGGCGGACTCGACCTGGCCGATGGCGGCGAGCACCGTCCACGACAGGCCCGGGCAGTACCGGCCCGCTGACTCCTGGAAGAGCTGCAGGTAGTTCGCCGGGCGGCCGGGCGGCGGCCTGGTATCGACCGGCAGGCGCGGCGGCGCGGCGGCGGGAACGAGCGGGACGACGCGGGCGCCGGCTCCGAGCG
>DAHVAN010000078.1 GCA_027314595.1 Actinomycetota bacterium
CGGCGGCACGCGGCGCGATCCCCGCCGCCGCGGCCCGCGACGGCGGAGCCTGCGGCTGCGCCTGGTGGCGATCCCGCTGGTCGCGCTGTTCGGCTGGTACAGCTACGGGCTGTTCCTGCAGGCGGACACCCCGGCCGCGCCGGAGCCGTTCGCGCAGCTCGCGGCCTTCCTCAAGGCCGAGCACCTCAGCTACGGCCTCGGCGGCTACTGGGAGTCGAGCGTGATCACGGTAGAGACCGGCGGCGCGGTCACCATCCGCGCGATCACGCCTGCCTGCCTGCAGCAGTACACCTGGGAGTCGAAGAAGGACTGGTTCGACCAGACCAGGCACGCGGCAAATTTCATACTGCTGGACAACGTGCCCGGCTATTTCAGCCAGTTCGACGCGTCCGGCGCCGCCCTGCAACTGCTCACCGCGTGGTTCAAGAAGCCGCCCTACAGCAGGGTGAAGGTGCCGCTGATCTACCGCCACCTCACCAGGAGGTGGCCGGTCTACCTGGACTTCGGCGGTTTCGAGCCCGGCACCAAGGTCCCGTGGTACGTCGCGCGCGTGTACCCGGGGAACCTGCTTGCCATGCTCCCTTCGCTGGCGCAGGCGCTGAACGATCCGCCTGCCGTCGTTTGCGGGTAGCCTGAGTACGTTTTACCCAACCCGCAGATAGTCGAGGCCGCGGCGAACGCTCCGGCCTGTCCGACCCGAGAGGCTCTCATGAGACGCGCAGCCGCGCTCCTCGCCGTCCCCTTGATAGCGTCCGCGGCCATCGCCGGCTGCGCTTCTTCCCCGTCCTCGGCCGCCAAGCCGTCGTCTTCCGCGAAGGCGTCGTCGGCGTCGGCCAAGCCGTCGTCGTCCGCTTCGGCGAGCGGTCCGACCGTCGCCTCCAACGCCGTGGTGACCGCGACGGGGGCGTTCGGCGCCGCGCCTGTGGTGACGATCCCGGCGGAGAAGGCCGCGCCGACGCTGTACACCAAGACGCTGATCCAGGGCAGCGGCGCGACGCTGACCACGAAGGAGAGCCTGCTGGGCAACTTCGTGCTCTACGACTGGAGCGGCACGACGCACAAGCTGCTCGGCAGCACCTACACCTCGGGCAGCCCGACGCTGTTCGCCGGCCAGCTGCTGCCCGGCCTGGAGGCCGCGCTCATCGGCAAGAAGGTCGGCAGCAGGGTGATCGCCGTGATCCCGCCCGCGGACGGCTTCGGCCCGACGGGCAACTCCCAGCTCGGCGTCAGCGGGGCCGACACGCTTGTCTTCGTCATCGACATGATCCAGGACGTCGCCAACTCCACGGGAGTGCCCGGCACGCAGGCCTCCAACGGCGGGTCAGGCCTGCCGACGGTGACCGCCGCCCCGGGCAAGGCGCCGACGATCACCATCCCGGCCACCGCGCCGCCGAAGACCCTCCAGGTCAAGACCCTGATCAAGGGCACAGGCCCGACGGTCGCCAAGGGCGAGTTCATCGTCGTCCAGTACACGGGCGTGAACTGGCGGACCAAGAAGGTCTTCGACTCCTCGTGGTCGCGCAGCCAGCCCTTCCCGCTGAACATCGGCGTCGGCCAGGTCATCAAGGGCTGGGACACCGGCCTGGTCGGCCAGACCGTGGGCAGCCGGGTGCTCCTGGTCATCCCGCCCGCCGAGGGGTACGGCTCGACCGGGTCATCGACGGCGGGCATCAAGGGCACCGACACCCTGGTCTTCGTCATCGACATCGTCGCCGCCGCCAAGTAGCGCCGCCGGGTAACGCCGCCGCCGCGGCCGGCCTCACAGCAGGCTGGCCGCGTGGCGGCCCGCCGCGGCCGCGGCGAGGAAGTACGCGAGGTCCTCATCCAGGCCCCGGCCCATCGTGGACAATCCCACCGGGCAGTCGCGCAGCGCCTCCTCCAGGCCGTCCGCGGGGACGGCCACCAGCCGGTGCCGCGAGGCCAGCGGGGCCGCCTGCGCCGCCACCAGCGACGCCAGCGGCTCGGGCAGGACCGGGATCACCACGTCGGCCGGCGCCAGCGCGACCCGCCCGTAGGCGGTGAGGCTGTGGTGCGAGATCCCCCGGTGCCGCTCGCGCGGGTCGGCGGACGACAGCCGCAGCGACGCGACCGGCCGGCCGCCGAGAACGGCGGCCGCGTTGACCGCCTCGCCCGCGGCGACCCCGGAGAACCCCCACCGGGTGCCGGTGCCGAGGTTGCCCGGCCCCTGCGATACCACGGCCACGTCGGCGCCGGCCGCGTGCCGGGCGGCAAGCAGGCCGGAGTGCACGGTCACCGCCTCCAGGTCGCCGCCGAACGACTGACCCGTGGTGATCGTCGCGGCCAGCCAGCCGGCCGCGCGCAGCCCGGCGACCGTCCGGGAGAACCACGCCGGCAGCGCCGCGCCGTCCTGCATGACGTACGCCACCCGCGGCGCCCCCGGCGGCGGGGACGCGGGGGACGCGGACGAGGTTGCCCCCGCCCGAGCGGCGGCGTAAAGGCCGGCCAGCACGGCCGGCAGAGCGGAGTGCAGGTCGGCGACCACCACCGGCATCCCGTCCACGGACACGGCGTCGCGCAGCACGTCGTGATGCGGCGACCCCTGCTCGTCCGCGCTGGCCACCGTGGCCTGCAGCGGCGAGTACCGGCATTTCACGATATGGCCTGCCAGGCCTGGGTCAGGCGGCAGCCGGTCGGGTATCGCCACCACCAGCGCGTACCCGCCGGTGCCCAGACCGAGATCGAGCGCGGTCGTGTTCAGCAGCACACGGTCGCCGACCCGCGGCGACCCGACAAGGTGGGGGTAGGCCAGGGCACGGCACTGTCCGCCGTCCGCGGTTACCATGATCTCGGCTGCTCCGGGCCATTCGCGCCGCAGTGCCGTGACAGTTCCGCTTCGCCATCTGATCACGACGGCAGACTAGCGGCAGATAAGCGGCACACTAGGTACAAGGGGCTCACGCGCACGGCCCACAGCGAGGCGGGAGGGCATGCATGTCCAAGCGCAGGACCGAACGGCTCCTGTCCATCGTCGTCCTGCTGCTGTCCTCCCGGCGTTACCTGACCGCCGAGGAGATCCGCGCCGCGGTGCACGGCTATCCCGGGCAGTATGACGCGTTCAAGCGGATGTTCGAGCGGGACAAGGACGAGTTGCGAGACCTCGGCATTCCGCTCGAGACAGGCATGAACAACCCGTTCGACGACGAGCCCGGCTACCGGATCAGGCGGCAGGACTACGAACTGCCCGAGATCCGCCTCGAAGCGGACGAGGCCGCGGTGCTCGGCATCGCGGCGCGCGTGTGGCAAAGCGCCGAGCTGGCCGGCGCCGCGGCCGGTGCCCTGCTCAAGCTCAGGGCGGCCGGGGCGCTGGGGGCACTCGAGGCGCCCGGGGGGGAGCAGCGGCCGTCGGGGGCGCCGGTGGCGCCGGGCCTGGACGACGACCAGCAGCCGCGGCCGGGAATCGAGCCCAGGCTGACGACCGCGGAACCCGCGTTCGGCCCGCTCTGGGAGGCGGTGCGCGACCGGAGGCCGGTCACGTTCAGTCACAAGGCCCAGGGGCGCTCCGACGCGACGAGGCGCGAGCTCGAGCCGTGGGGCGTGGTCAACTGGCGGGGCCGCTGGTACGTGGCCGGGCACGACCGCACCAGGAACGCGACGCGGGTGTTCCGGCTGAGCAGGATCGACGGGCCGGTGACGATGTCCGGCCCGGCGGGCAGCGTCACCGTGCCGCCGGACGCTGACGTTCGGAAACTGGTCAAGGACTGGGACGTCGCGCCGCCCAGGGATCACGAGGCGGTGCTGCGGGTCCGGGCCGGCGCGGGTTACGGCGTGCGCCGTTACGCCACGTCCGTGACGGCCGACGGTGACGGCTGGGACCGCGTCGCCGTCCAGTTCGCCGACGTGCCCTGGTACGCCGGCTACCTGGCGTCCTTCGGCTCGGACGTGATGGTGGTCGGCCCGCCTGACCTGCGCGAAGCCGTCATCAGCCGGCTCAAGGGGGTGCTCGCGTGACCCGCGGCGACCCGGCGGGCGCGCAGCCCCCCGTGACGGGGGGTCCCCGGGGGGCCGCCCCCCCGGGCAAACCCCGCATGGTGACGTCCGCGGAGCGGCTGCGACGGCTGCTCGCCCTGGTTCCCTACGTGGTCAGCCGCAAGGTGGTGGGGCTCGCGGAGACGGCCGCCGCGTTCGGCGTGAGCGAACGCGAGCTTGTCGATGACCTCAACCTGGTCTGGTGCGTGGAGCTCAAGGCGCCCGAGCCGTACTGCCCGATCGACCTGTCGTACGAGGGCGGCGAGATCGTGGTCAGCCAGGCCGAGTCGATCGCGCGCCCGCTGCGGCTGACCGCCGATGAGGCGAGCGCGCTGCTGGTGGCGCTGCGGATGCTCGCGGAGGTCCCAGGGGAGGGCTCGGCGGTCGCCCGGGTGATAGCCAAGCTCGAGGCGGCGGCCGGCGCCGCCGCGGCCGCCAGCGCGCAGGTGTCGATCCAGATCGATCCCCCGAACGGGCGCGAGGTGGCTGCCCAGGTCCGGGCGGCCCTCGCGGACGGCCGGCGCGTGCACCTGCGCCACTACGTGCCGGGCAGGGACGAGGCGACCGAGCGCGACGTGGACCCGATGCGGCTGCTCGTCGTGGAGGGGCGAACCTACCTGGAGGGGTGGTGCCGCCGGGCCGAAGGGGTCCGGCTGTTCCGGCTCGACCGGGTGCTCGACCTGACGGTTCTCGACGTGCCCGCGCAGGTGCCAGACGAGGCCGAGCCCGTCGATGTCGACCAGGGGCTGTTCCGGCCGTCGGCGTCGGATGAGCGGGTGGAGCTCGAGCTGTCCGCCGCCGCGAGCTGGGTGGCCGAGTACTACCCGTGCGAGTCGGTCACCGAACTCGGCGAGGGACGGCTCCGCGCGGTGCTGCGCACCCCGGACACCCGGTGGGTGCGGCGGCGGGTGCTGCGGCACGGGGAAGGCATCCGGGTCGTCTCGCCCGCGGCGCTGGCCGAGACGATCCGGGCGGACGCCGCGGCGGCGCTGGCGCTCTACGACTGAGCGGCCGGGCTCACGGGCCTGTGCCGCGCTGGCGTACTGGGCCAGGCGCGCAGCCACCCCGGTCCTTTCGGGCCAGATGCGCGAATGCCCCCAGTGGCGAGTCAGCAGCCTTTCCGGTACGCATCAATCGACCACGCTATGCTTCCGATGTGCTCACGGAGATGATCGGCCGTACGGCGACGGCCCAATGGCCGGGGAAGACCTCGCGGATTGCTCGCCGGCTCGGCTGGCCGGCCGCGACGGTAGCCGCGGCGGCCGTCCTGTTCTTGTGCGCCCTGCGCGAGGCACGCACCGTGGGAACGCAGTCGGACGGCGCCTCGCTCGTGCTCCAGGCGCACGCGATGCTGCACGGCAACTTCCTGCTGCACGGCTGGTACCTGGCGGACGTGAGCTTCTACACCACCGAACTGCCCGAGTACATGGCCGTGGAGCTGCTGCGCGGGATGCGCCCCGACGTGGTCCAGATCTGCGCGGCCCTGACCTACACCCTGCTCGTGCTGCTCGCCGCCTTCACCGCCCGCGGCGCCGCCAGGGGACGCGCCGCGGTGGTGCGGGCGGCGATAACCGTGGCGATCATGCTCGGCCCGGCGCTGCCGGCGACCGCCTGGCTGCTGACCAACCCCGACCACACCGGCACCGCCGTCCCGGTGCTCGCGGTGTTCGCGCTGATCGACCGCGCCCGCCGTCGCTGGTACGTCCCGGTGGCAGCCGGGGCCGTGCTCGCGCTGGCGATCGTGGGCGACACGCTCGTGCTCGTCATCGGGGTGCTCCCTGTGCTGCTCGTGTTCGGCACGCGGGCCTGCCAGCTGCTGCTGCAGCGGCGTATGGCGCTGTCCGCGGCGTGGTATGAGGCATCGCTGGCCGGCGCGGCGCTGCTGTCCGTCGGCGCCGCCGCGGTCATCTCGCACTTCATCCGCGCCTTCGGCGGCTACGTGGGGCAGCGGACCTCGCAGGGGTTCGGGCCGGCCAGCGCGATGCTTGGCAACGCCTCGGGCGCGTTCGTGAACTTCCTGAGGCTGTTCAGCGCCGACTTCTTCGGCCAGCGGTTCGGCCACGGACTGGTCTTCACGGCCATCCACCTGGTCGCGGCGGCCCTCGTCGTGATCGCGCTCTTGCTGGCGCTACGCCGGTTCTCCGGCGGCGGCGACCCGCTGCCCTCGCTGCTCGCGGTCGCGATCTGCGCCAACGTGCTCGCCTACGTGGTCATCTTCCGCGTGAACGGGGGGAGCATCAGGGAGATGGCCCCGGTCTTCGGGCTCGGCGCCGCACTGGCCGGCCGGATGCTCGCCGGGCCGCTGCTGCGGAACCGGCTGGAGCCGCTGCTTGTGGCCGGGCTGGCGGGCGCGCTGTGGGCGCTGGCGCCGCCGGTGCTGCTCGCCGGGCCGGCCGCCAGGCCGGCCTCGGCCAGGCTGGCGTCCTGGCTGGAAAGCCATCACCTGCGCCAGGGGATCGCCGGCTACTGGCAGGCGAACAGCGTCACGCTGGACAGCGCCGGCCGGGTGACGATGCGGCCGGTCCGCGAGTACCGCACGCCGGGCCTGAAGCCGTATCCGTGGGAGCTCGACGTGCCGATGCTCGACAGCCGCTCCTACGACGTCAATTTCCTCGTCGCCACCGCCTCTGGCGCCCAGGGGGGCTCGACCGTCACCGAGCGGGAAGGAATCGCGCGATTCGGCAAGCCGTACCGGGTGTACCGATATGAGCAGTACGTGATCATGGTCTGGCACAAGAACCTGCTGCCCGGACTGGCCCGCCGTTAGGGACCGGACGGTGTGCCGGCCATAGTCGCGGGCGGGCGGTGGCCGGAGAATTTCCCGTGGGCACTACCCTTTATGCGTGCTGAAGAGCGTGCGAGGACAGGCCGAGGCGCCTGCGGCGCGCAGCGGGGAAGCGGAACGCGCGGGCGGCTGGCGGGCGGCCCGTCCGGCGGCGGCGTGGGCGGCCGGCTGGCGGCCGCGGCGGTGGTGCTCTTCTGGTGCTTCCTGCGGGAGTCGCAGACGGCGCCGGTGAACGCCGACGGCTCGGGAATGGTCCTGCAGGGCTGGGACATGCTGCACGGGAACCTGCTGCTGTCCGGCTGGTGGCTGGCGGACGTGACGTTCTACACGTTCGAGATCCCGATCGACGCCGTCGTGGCGGGGGTGCACGGGCTGAACCCGGACGTGGTGCACATCAGCGCCGCGATCATCTACACGCTGCTCGTGCTCACCGGCGCGATGCTCGCGAGGGGCACCGCTCGCGGGACCGAGGGGATCGTGCGCGCGCTGGTCGGCGCGGGCACCGTCGGCATCGGCGCCACGCTGGTGGCGGGCACCTTCGCCACCCAGACGGCCCCGGTCTCTGGTGCGCACGAGATCGTCGTCGTGCTGCCGTTCGGCGCGGTGCTGGCCGGCCGGACGACCGGCCCGTGGCTGGCGGGCCGGCGGCTGCCGAGGATCACGCTCGGTCCGCTGCTCGCAGTCGCGCTCGCCGGCTACCTGGCGGCCCTGGGCTACAACGCCTCGCTGCCGTCCAAGCCGGCCGAGATGCAGGGGCTCGCCGACTTTCTTGTGGCCCACCACCTGACGAGCGGGCTCGGCAGGTACTGGGCGGCGAACAGCACGACGCTCGCCAGCGGCGGGCGGGTCCGGGTGGCGGCGGTGCAGGACTACGGGAGGGTCCCCTACAGCTGGGTGACCAAGCCCGAGTGGTACCGGGCCTCCGGCTCCTACGCGAACTTCATCGTCGCCAGCGCGAGCCGGTCAGGGAACGCGTACGCGTTCCCCCAGGCCGCCGTCCGCCACCTGTTCGGCAAGCCCGCCCGCGAATACCGCTACGACGGCTACGTGATCATGGTCTGGAACAGGAACATCCTGGTCCAGGAGGCCGTGCCGGACCAGAGCAAGGCCTTAACCCCTCGGCCGCGCGCCGTGAGGCGGCCGGCACGCCGAAGCTAGGCGGGCTTGCGGGCGATAACCAGGAACTGCTTGCCGAGCGCCTGCCACAGCAGCGGCGTGCCCAGGTAGGCCTTCGTCAGGCGCGCCGACGGCGGGAGCACCCCGCGGAACGAGAACGGCAGGAACTTCGGGTGCACCGCGGCCAGTTCGAAGCCCGCGGCATACAGGTGCTCGGCGACCGCGACATGGGACAAGATCACCGTGTGGTCCGCGCAGTCGAAGTACTCCTTGGCGCAGTACTTGAAGTTCGGGCCCATGATCGCGATCCGGCCACCGGGCTGCATCGCCCGCGACAGCCTGGCGAGGACGTCGGCCACCGCGTTCTGGTCGGCCAGGTGCTCGAGGAAGTTCGAGAGGAAGACGCCGTCGAAGTAGTCGTCGGGCAGGTCGGCGTCCATGATGTCGGCGATGATCATTTTCACCCCGGCCAGTCCGGCGTCGCCGTGGCTGACCAGGTCCACTCCCCAGCGCTCCGCCGCCGGAACCGCCACGATGAACTCGCCGCGCCCGGCGGCGGGATCGAGCACGCGCCTGGGCGCGCCCATCCGGCCGTGGACGTAGCGGGCGATCTCCCGCCACACCTTCTCCCGGCCGGCCTGATCGACGCCGTGGAACCGGTATTCGTATAGCCGCTGGAAGTTGATGCCCGGACGATCACGGCGGCCGGCCGGCGGTACGGATGGCGCGTTCACTGACATGAGGTGTGATTACCGACCTAGGAGAATGGAAACGGTCAGACGTCTGAAAGATCGACGCAACTCTACCGTGCGGCGGTTCCCGGGGAGGTGGCGTTCCCCGACCGCCGCAGCCCGATTACGCTTTGCACGTTACCACCGACGACAAGTCGTACCCGCTCTGGCCGCCACGGCGGCGCAGTGGAGCGCGAGGTTGCCATGATAGTATCCGGCCGTCTATTTCGCGACTTTCGTCGCTGCGATCTCCTGCTCCGGGTGCGCGAGCCCGGTGGCCTGCCGGCTGAAGACGCGGGGGACGGAACCGGAACTGGCCTGAGCGGGATGGTGGCGGGTGCGTGGGACAAGCGGTGACGGCGGGCCCGACGGCGGTCAGGGCGTTGCCACCGAGACGGGCGGGAGCGGCGGGGGCGCGGCCGGCGCCGGCGCCGGACCCGCGCC
>DAHVAN010000079.1 GCA_027314595.1 Actinomycetota bacterium
GCCGGCGCCCGCCGACCTCGGCGCGGTGGCGGAGGTCTGCCGCGAGGCCGGGGCGGCGGACGTCGGCACGCTCGTCGCCGACGTCGGCGACGGCGCGGTCCGCGGCCAGATCCGCGCCGCGCTCGACGGCCGGGTCCCCGCGGCCGCGGTCGCGGTGGCCGGCGTGATCGCCGGGCATCCCGCCTTCGCCACCCCCGACGACGCGTTCGGCCTGATGATGCGGGTGAACCTGGACGGGGTCAGGCACCTCGCCGACGCGTGCGTGCCGGCGATGGCGACCGCGGGGTCCGGCCGCTTCGTGGCGGTCTCCTCGGCCGCCGCGCTGCGCGCGATGCCGATGCTCGCCGCCTATTCGGCCGCCAAGGCGGCCGCGCTCGCCTTCGTCCGCGCGATGGCCGCCGACCTGGCCGGCACCGGGGTGACCGCCAACGTCGTCTGCCCGGGCTCCACCCGCGGCCCGATGCTCGAGGCCAGCGCGGCCGTCTACGGCCTGCCGGCGCAGGACGCGTTCGCCGGCCAGGCGCTGCTGCGCCGGCTCCTGGAGCCCGGCGAGGTCGCGGCCGCGATCGCCTGGCTGTGCTCCCCCGATTCCGGCGCCCTCACCGGGGCGGTCATTCCCGTCGACGCCGGCCTTTCCGCGTAGCGGTAAAGATCACTGTCATCCCGAACGACCGGTGGCGTCTGCCTGCCTGTCATGAGCACGCGGGTTCCCGTTCCGGCGAGAGGGCCGGATGCGGCAGGGCGCGCCGCCCGTCGCGATGCCGTGTCACCCGTGCTCTCCCGCGCCGCCGCACCGCGGGAACCCGGGCGGCAGCCACCGCCCGGAGAAGATAGTGGATCGGTAGACATCCCCTAGGCGGGCTACCGATCCACTGTCTTCGTCACTCCTGACCGCGGGAACGATCGCCGTTGCCCCGGCCATCGTCATGGCGGCCACCACCCCCGCCGCCGCGCCGCTGCTTCCCCGCACGTCGTCTCGGTCGGCGGCAGCACGCTGACCACCGCGTCCAACTCGCGCGGCTGGACGGTCCCGGTGCCGACCGCGGCGAACCACGGCACCAGCTACCTGGAGTACACCACCAGCCTGGCCGCGTACATCGGCCAGACCATTACCGTCAAGTTCATCGGCACCGAGGTCAGTGGCGGGAACACGTTCGGGATGAGAATGCTACTGCAGGTTCTGGGAGTTGCCCAGCGGGCTGCCGGCGCGCTCGTGGATGGCGGCCAGGTTGTCGTGGGCGGGGTGGCGGGCCGCGGCGGGGCCGCCGGCGAACGCGTTCAGCACGTTCATCGTGACCCGCATGACGAAGCCCGGCGTCTTGCCCGCGATGCCGTGCGGCTGGTCGCCGTAGATCGCCTCGACCCAGCGCATCGTCCCGCTGTTGAAGACCCCGGCGCCGCCGGGGTGCGTGTAGTAGGCCGAGTCGCCGTAGCTGCTCGCGCCGTTGCAGGTCAGCGGGGAATGGGAGAGCACCTCGATCGGGCGCTCCAGCGGGTAGGCCGGGTCGACCCGGTCGTATTCGATGCCGACCAGGTGCGGGAAGCTGGAGCCCGCGCGGACGCCCGTGCCCTGGAACACCCAGCTGTCCGGGCTGGACACCACGTAGGAGGCGTCGACCGGGTAGCCCTCGTAGATGGTGCCGATCAGCGAGGACTCGGGGTCCGGGTTCGGCGGGTCGCGCCAGTCGCTGGTGACGAGCGCGTTGTCCCTGCCGTACATCGGGTCCTGCTTGTAGTCGGTCTTGTAGCAGATGACCAGCCGGTCGCTGCCGAGCGCGGTCGCGTTCAGCCGGGTCCTGCGGAACATCGCGTTCGCCCCAAGGAAGGCCAGGTTCACGCCCTTGTCCCTGGCGGCCGTCACGTTGGCCCGCTCGGGCGGCGTCCAGTACTCGTCGTGGCCCATGGAGACCAGCGCGCTCGCCCCGTCGAGCAGGTGCGGGTCGGCGGACAGGTCCATGCCCGTCACGTACGCCAGGTCCAGGCCCATGTGCTCGGCGAGCTTGATGGCGTTGCGCTCGTAGGTGAGGAACATGTCCGCGCCGTTGAGGTCGTACGGCCGGTCCAGGCTGACCGCCAGCGACCTGCTGGCGTACTGCCCTGACGGTCCCTTGTACAGGTCGTAGCCGCCCCAGGTGTTGTAGGCCTGCCAGGTCTGCACGCAGTTCTTCAGCACGACCTTGCCGGCGGTGCTCGCCGACCGCACGGTGACGGGCACGTACCGCTGCGCGCCTGAGTCGGCGTCCAGCCGCAGCAGGTAGGACCCGGCAGGCCAGTTGTCGGTCGGCACCTGGACGGCGGGGTCCCAGTCGGTGGTCACCGTGTTGGTGGCCGGGACCAGAGCCGGGCTCTTCTGGACGCCGCCGCGCAGCGCCGGGGACTGCCAGACCTTGCGCGCGCCGTCGCCCTGGTACCAGCCCAGGCGGAACGCGGTCGCCCGGAACCCCCGCGAGGTCGTGGACACGAACAGCGGGAACGACTCGCCGGCAAGCACGCTCGCCTTGCCCGCGTACCCCTCGACGGCATTCTGGGCGCCGAGGTTCCTTATCTCCCAGTGCGGGTCGCCGGGCAGCGAGTTCTCCGGCACGGCGCGGCGCCACGGCCGCGCCTTCAGCGCGACGGGGGGCGTGCTGCCCGTTGCGGACGAGCAGCCTGCCGCGACGGCGGCCGTCCCCGCGGCCGCCAGGCCGAGGAAGGCCCTGCGGGTCCTGTTACCTTCCACGCCCGTAAGCATGCCACGGCAACGGGCGGCTGCGCGCGGCGGGCGGCGCCGTCCATAACGAATACCTAAGATCCGGGGCAGCCCAGGGCGTCGAGCAGCGGGTCGAGGGCGGCCGCGTCGTCGTCGGGCGCGGTCAGCACCACGCCGCTGACCATGGACTTGGCCTTGGCGAGCAGGCCCGCCGCGAGCTCAAGGCCCGCGGCGCGGGCGGCGCCGCGGCCCGCCTTCTCCAGGACGTCCAGCGTCGAGGCCGGGATCGTGACGCCGGGCACCTCGTGGGCCAGGTAGTCCGCGTCCTCGAAGGAGCGCAGCGGCGTAACCGACAGCAGCAGCGGGACGCCGGTCCCCTCGAGCGCGTCGACCAGCCGGCTCAGCGACTCCAGCTCGTAGACCGGCCGGCTGACCAGGAACTGCGCGCCCGCGCGGATCTTGGCGTGCGCCCGGGCGATCTCCGCGTCCTGGTCGCGCGCGCCCGGGTTGACCCGCGCCCCGATGCAGAACGACGTCCGGGCGGTGAGCGCGAGGCCGTTGGAGTCACGGCCCGCGTTCAGGCCCGCGAGCAGCGCCGTGAGCCCGACTGAGTCCACCTCCCAGGTGCCGTCAACGGCCGGGTAGTCGCCGAGCACCGGCGGGCTGCCGGTCGTGGACACCACGGACCTGATGCCGAGCGCGTGGGCGCCGAGCAGGTCGGCCTGCAGCGACATGATGGTTTTGTCCCAGGTGGTGACCGTCGCGATCGTCTCCACGCCGATGCGCTGCTGGAGCTGAAGCGCCATGTTGAGCGAGTCCAGGTGGGTGCGCGCGCTCTCCCGCGGCTGCACCGCCACCAGCCCGATGCCGCGGGCTTGCAGCACGGCCGCCGTCTGGTCGGCGTCGCCCGCCGAGCCGCCTGCCGACGGCGCGATGCTCGCGGCGACGACGAACCTGCCGGCCGTGAGCTGTTCGGCCAGGCTGCCCTGCGCCGGGCGGACCGGGCCGGCCGGGAGCCCCGCGCCGGCCGCGGGCGCCGCCCGTCCCGCCAGCTGGCGGGAACCGGCCGCAGCCTGCCCGCGCGGCACGGCGGGCGCCTTCGCCTCGTCGCCGAGCCTGGTGCGCAGCGCCTCGGCGGCGGCGCGGATATGCGTCGGCGTGGTGCCGCAGCAGCCGCCGGCCAGGGTCACCCCGGCGTCGGCGAACCGCCCGAGGTACCTGGCGAAGTAGCCGCCGTCGATGCTGAACTCGAACGAGCGCGGGCCTATCCGGCGCGGCTGGCCGGCGTTCGGCTGGGCGCTGACCGGCACCGAGGAGTAGCGCACCAGGTCCTCGGCCACGACAAGCATGCGCTGCGGGCCGACCGTGCAGTTGGTGCCGATCATCGCCACCGGCATGGCGCTCAGCACCGAGGCGACCTCGCGCGGCGTCTCGCCGCCGAGGGTGTGCGCGTCGTCGGCGAACGTGGCCTGGGCGATCAGCGGAACGTCCGTCACGCTCGCGGCGACCGACACCGCCTCGACCAGCTCGTCCAGGTAGCCGAACGTCTCAAGGATCAGCAGGTCCGCCCCGCCGTCGGCGGCGAGCGCGAGGATCTGCTCGCGCAGCACCTCCATCCGCTCGGCCGAGCCGACCCGGCGGCGCTGCAGCGCGGTCACCGCCGGCGACACCGAGCCCGCGACGAGCACCTGGCGGTCGGTGCGCGCGCACGCCGCCCTGGCCAGCCGGACCCCGGCCCTGTTGATCTCGTCGACCTTGTCGGGGAACCCGTGGTCGCCGAGCCAGAGCCGGTTGGCGCCGAACGTGTTGGCCTGGATGATGTCCGCGCCGGCGCTCAGGTAGCTGTCGTGGATGGTCTCGACAAGCCCGGGGTCTGACAGGTTCAGCTCGGGCAGCGACCGGTCGAGCGCCGCGCCAGCGGCGTGCAGCATCGTGCCCATCGCGCCGTCGCAGACCAGGACCCGCTGACCGGAAAGCAGCTGGCGTGCCGCGGAAACAGGACGTTTGCTCATTACTGCGCCTCCGGCAGAGCGTCGAGAATTTCAAGCGCGACCTGGGCGATCAGCCGGTCCCTGTAGTTGTCGAGCCGGAGCCCGGTGATCTCCTCGATGCGCTTGATCCGGTAGGCCACCGTGTTGGGGTGCACGTGCAGCAGGCGCGAGGCGCGCTGCGGGCTGTTGTTCTCACGGAAGTAGCATGCCAGCGTGGACAGGTACTCGGACTTGTGCTCATGCTCGTGCTCGCTGAGCTTGCCGAGCACCTCCGCGGCGAAGGACCTCAGTTCGCCCAGGTCAGGCACCTGCAGGAGCAGCCGGTGGATGCCAAGGTCCTCGAACGCGGAGACGGCGCCGGTCCTGCCGAGCCGCCACAGCGTCTGCGTGGTGCGGTGCGCCTGGTCGTAGGATCCGGCGATCTCCTCGGGGACGCGGCAGGATCCGCCGATGCCGATGACGACCTTCGCGCCTGGGAACAGCTCGGCGAGCCGCGCCAGGCACGCCTGCCCGAGCTTGCGCGGGTCGGGCGAGGCGGCCGTCACGACCACCACCTCGGACTCGCGGGCGGAGACGATCGCCTCGGGCGCGCGCGTGGTCATGAAGTGCTCGATGCTCTCCCTGATCCGCTGCCGCAGCGCCTCGGCGTCGGCGGCGCGCGACGGCGGGAGCTCGAAGGCGATCGCCGCCACGTTGTGCTGCCTGGTCGGGTCGTAGCCCAGGTGCGCTGCCCAGCGGGCGGCGTCTCCGGCGTCCCTGCCGCGGCCGAGCAGCAGGCCCTCGACGAGATCGTCGCGGACCCGCCGCGCCGCGGCGGCGACCACGCGCTCGCGGCCGAGTATGACGCCGCAGATCGTCGCCGCGTGCTCGGTCACGAGCAGGCTCATGTCCTCGCCGAAGGACTCCTCCGCCGGGTCGAGCGTGATCAGGTAGGACGGGACCTCGTCGCCGACCAGGATGGGCGCGACGATGATGGCGGGCACCCCGCCGACATTCGGCAGCCGCAGCGCGCGCTGGCTCAGCCGGGAGGCGCGCAGCACCTGGCCGAGCCGGGGGTGGACCACGTGGTCGCGCACCAGGGCCGCGGCCTTCTCAGGCGGAAGCCCGGGCGACGCCGCCGTCATCACGTCCATGAGCTGGCTGACGACCGCGACCGTCGCCGACGCGCGCTCGGAGATGAGCTGGACGACGCCGGCCAGGTCGGCGTCCTGCATGGCCAGGCCCGACAGGTGCCGGTACACCGTCACCAGCTCGCGCAGGACAGCGTTCTCCCTGTCGATGTCTCTCGGGCTCTCCCGGGAGGCCGACCCGGCGGTGAGCCGGCCTGTGGCCGGGATCGTGTCTGTCATAGTCACTGCACTATACGACGTAGTGCCCTCTGTTCGTTTGTGGAATCCCACAAAGGGATCTCTACCACTGTTGCCGGTCACGGGAAACCCCTCACAAGGACATCACGTCACCGTCGTCACGCCGGCTGTGGCCGCCCACAGCCGACGCGCGCGCCGGTTTGGCGCCGGCGACGATGCCCGGGCCCGCGGTCGCGTGGCAGTGTCAACAATATTTCTAACGGTTTACCCTGGAATGGCGGTCATGTCGGAGGAGGTCGCGCGCTGCCCGCATTGCGGCACGATCGAGGGCGGCACTGCCGCCGCCCTCGACGCCCTGTACGGGGAGGTCGCGAGGCTCAGGCTGCTGGCCGAGCGGCGCGAGGCCGGGCTGCTCCGCGAGATCCGGCTCCTGCGCGAGACCGTCGCCAGGCTGCGCGGCGGGATCGTTACGTTACCGACACTTGACATGCTGTTTCCAAGCCCGACAATGAACAGGCACTTTCACACCGAAAGGGGCAGGCGTTGCTTGAGTACCGCGATATCTACGCGGGAGGTCGCCTGGTCGGGTCTGCATCTCCAGACGTGATCACTATAGTCAATCCGGCCACGGAAGAGGTCGTGGGCGCCGTCCCGGCGGCCGTCGGCGTGGACGTGGACCGGGCCGTGAGGTCCGCGAGGCGCGCGTTCGACGACGGGCACTGGGCGACCTGCTCCCCAGGCGAGCGCGCGGACGCGCTCGACCGGCTCGCCTCGGCCCTCCATGCGCGCACCGAGGAGACCGCCCGCCTGGTCACCGCCGAGATGGGCATGCCGATCACCTATTCCCGCCAGCACAACGCGGCGGCGCCCTGCGCGATCTTGCGGTACTACGCCAAGCTGGCCCGCGGCATGGACACCGAGGAGACCAGGACCGCGGTGAGCTTCACCGGGCGCACCGTGGTGCGCCGCGAGCCGGCGGGGGTCGCCGCGGTGATCGCCAGCTGGAACTACCCGATCATGCTGGCGTTCAGCCAGCTCGCGCCGGCGCTCGCCGCCGGGTGCACGATCGTGCTCAAGCCCGCCGCGGCGACGTCGCTGTCCGCCTACATCCTGGCCGAGGCGTTCGAGGCCGCCGACTTCCCTCCCGGCGTGTTCAACCTCGTCACCGGAACCCACCAGACGGCCGGGATGCTGGCCAGGCACCCGGGCGTGGACCGGGTCGCGTTCTCGGGGCCGGCCAAGCAGGGCCGGTGGATCGCGTCGATCTGCGGCGCCGAGCTCAAGCCCGCCAGCCTCGAGCTTGGCGGCCAGTCCGCCGCGATCGTGCTCGACGACGCCGACCTCGGCAAGGCCATGGCGAGCCTGGGCTCGCTGTGCTTCGGCAACTCCGGGCAGACCTGCTTCGCGATGTCGCGGGTGCTTGTGCCCGAGCAGCTGTACGACGACGCGGTCGCCGCGATGACCTC
Source organism: Actinomycetota bacterium (assembly GCA_027314595.1). Lineage (GTDB taxonomy): Bacteria > Actinomycetota > Actinomycetes > Streptosporangiales > Streptosporangiaceae > Trebonia. The sequence continues at coordinate 7,454 of DAHVAN010000079.1, forward strand.
GCAGGCCAGCGGCCTGGTGCTCGGCGACCCGCTCGCCGCGGGCACCACCATGGGGCCGCTCGCCTCCTCCCGGCGCCGTTCGGACGTGGAGTGCCGGGTCCGCGCGGGCGTGACCTCGGGCGCCCGGGTAATGGCCGGCGGCAGGCGCCCCGCCTCGCCGGTGCGCGGGTATTTCTACGAGCCGACCGTGCTCGCCGACGTGACCCCGGTGATGCCGATCGCCCAGGAGGAGATCTGCGGGCCGGTGGCGACGGTCATCAGGTACCAGGACGAGGCCGAGGCGGTGGCGCTGGCCAACGACGGGTTCGGGCTCGCGGCGACGGTGTGGACCGGCGACCCGCAGCGCGGCCTCGACATCGCCCGCCGGACCCGCGTCGGCACGTTCGGCGTCAACCTCTACGAGCCGGACATCGGCTCTCCGTGGGGCGGCCGTGGCACGAGCGGCCAGGGCAGCGCCTATGGCCCGGAGGGCATGAACCCCTACCTGACCACGAAGTCGGTTTTCCTCCCCTCCTTCCGCTGACCGGTTCCGCTGGCCGGCCCGGGCCAGCGGGATAAGCGGGGCTTGCGCCCACCCCCCGTTATCGTTAGCCGGCAAAATAGTTGCGGTGAAGCAACTATCGGCTATGCTGGCTAGACGTGGCGGCAACGACGGGCGAGCGGGCATCTGGCGGCGGCGGGAACCGGGCCTACAAGTGGGTCGCCCTGTCCAACACGACGCTCGCGATGACCATGGCGACCATCGACGCGTCGATCGTGATCATCTCGATGCCGGCCATCTTCCGCGGCATCAACCTGAACCCGCTCACCCCGGGCAACGTCTCCTACCTGCTGTGGATGATCATCGGCTACCTGCTCGTCCAGTCGGTGCTCGTGGTCACGCTCGGCCGACTCGGCGACATGTTCGGCCGGGTCAGGATCTACAACCTCGGCTTCGTCGTGTTCACCCTCGCGTCCATCGCGCTGAGCCTGGACCCGGCGCAGGGCCCGGACGGCGCGCTGTGGCTGATCGGCTGGCGGTTCGTCCAGGCCTTCGGCGGGGCGATGCTGATGGCCAACTCCGCGGCGATCCTCACCGACGCGTTCCCCGCCAACCAGCGGGGCATGGCGCTGGGCATCAACCAGATCGCCGGCATCTCCGGCCAGTTCGTCGGCCTGCTGCTCGGCGGCCTGCTCGCCGCCTGGGACTGGCGCGCGGTCTTCTGGATCAACGTGCCGTTCGGGGTGTTCGGCACGGTGTGGGCGTACAAGAGCCTGCGGGAGATCGCGCGCACCACTAAGGCGCGGATCGACTGGGCGGGCAACGTCACGTTCGCGGCCGGCGCCGGGCTGCTGCTGACCGCGATCACCTACGGCATCCGCCCCTACGGCACGTCGGCCACCGGCTGGAGCAGCCCGCTGGTGATCGGCGGCCTGTCGGCCGGTGTCGCGCTGCTCGCCGCCTTCTGCGTCATCGAAAGCAAGGTCCGCGACCCCATGTTCCGGATGAGCCTGTTCCGGATCCGCGCGTTCGCGGCCGGCAACATCGCCAGCCTGCTCGGGGCGATCGCGCGAGGCGGACTGCAGTTCATGCTGGTGATCTGGCTGGCGGGCATCTGGCTGCCGCTGCACGGCTACGACTTCACGGTCACCCCGCTGTGGGCGGGCATCTACATGCTGCCGCTGACTGGCGGGTTCCTCGTCGCGGGCCCGCTGTCCGGCACGCTGTCGGACAGGTACGGCTCGCGCCCGTTCGCCACCGCCGGGCTGCTGGTCGCCGGGTCGAGCTTCATCGGCCTGATGCTGCTGCCGATCGACTTCCCGTACTGGGTCTTCGCGCTGCTCATCTTCGGCAACGGGGTGGGCTCGGGCCTGTTCGCCTCGCCGAACACCTCCGCCATCATGTCCAGCGTCCCCCCGCAGCATCGCGGCGCCGCGTCCGGCATGCGGTCGACCTTCCAGAACTCGGGCATGTCGCTGTCGATCGGCATCTTCTTCACGCTGATGATCGCGGGCCTGGCCGACACCCTGCCGCACACGCTGACGGCCGGGCTGACCTCGCAGGGCGTGCCGCTCGCTCAGGCCAGCGCCGTCGGGCACCTGCCGCCGGTGTCCACCGTGTTCGCCGCCATGCTCGGCTACAACCCGGTGCGGACCCTGCTCGCGCCGACCGGCCTGCTGCACACCCTGCCCGCGCACAACGTGGCCGTGCTGACCGGCAGGCAGTTCTTCCCCAGCCTCATCTCCGGGCCGTTCCACCACGGGCTGATGATCGTTTTCACCGCGGCGGCGGTGATGTCGGTATCCGGCGCCATCGTCTCCTGGTTCCGGGGCAAGCAGTTCATCTATGAGGAGCAAGGCACCGCCGTTGCGGATAATCCAGCTCTGCCCGCGCGGGAAGAAGACCCCGCCGCAGCCCCCAGCCACAGTGACCCTGGCCGGGTAGAATCCTCTCGTGCCACGTTATGAGTACCGCTGCCGCGGCTGCGGCGACACGTTCGAGATGAACCGGCCGATGAGCCAGTCATCGGCCCCGTGCACCTGCCCGCAGGGGCACGACGACACCGTCAAGCTGCTGTCCACCGTGGCCGTCGGCGGGCTGTCCGGGCGCGCTCCGGCCCCCGGGAGCGCCGGCCGAGGCGAAGGCGGCGGCTGCTGCGGCAGCGCGTGCGGCTGCGGCGGCTGAAACCCGGCGCGGTGCCGCCGGGTGCCGCCGGGTGCCGCCGGGTGCCGCCGCTTCTTGCTGTTATCAGGCCCGCGGCGTGTCGCGCCCGGATTCCGCGACCGCCCGGGCGATGGTCGCGCGCGCCCAGCCGGTCGTGGAGACGATGCCCAGCAGCAGCACGGCGTAGCCGCAGCCAGCCATGATCCACCAGCCGGCGTGCGCGGCGTCAAGGAAGCCGGCGTGCATGGAGCCGCGCAGCGACGCCGCGAGCACCGACCCGACGATCGCCACGCCGAGCGAGGTGCCGAGCTGGCGGCTCGCCGAGTTCATCCCCGAGGCGACCCCGGCCTGGGACTTCGGCAGGCCGGACATGAAGCCGTTGGTGATCGCCGAGCTCACCATCCCGACGCCGACGCCGAACAGGCCGTAGGTGACGATCAGGAACAGCGGGCCCGACGTGGCCGACAGCTGGGACAGCGCGGCGCTCGACAAGGTGAGGGCGGCGCCCGCCAGCACCAGCGGGATGCGCGGACCCCGCCTGGCGAGCAGCCGGCCCGACATCGGGGCGCACAGCGCCATCGTGACCGGCATCGGCAAGATCGTCAGTCCGGCCTGCACCGCGGAGAAGCCGCGCACGTCCTGCAGGTACAGCGTGGTCAGGAACAAGAACCCGGCGGTCGCCGCGATCGCGCAGACCGCGGTGAGGCTGGCTGCGGAGAACGGGACGCTGCGGAACAGCCGGAAGTCGATCAGCGGCTCCTCGCGGCGCGGCTCGTAGCCGGCCAGGACCGCGAGCGCGGCCGCCGACAGCAGGAAGACGCCGGCGATGTCCGGCGAGAACCAGCCGTAGGCCGGTCCCTGGATGATCGCGTAGGCGAGCGAGCCGAGCATCACGATCACCAGGACCTGCCCGACCGGGTCGGCGCGGCGGCCGCGCTCGGCGCGTGACTCCGGCACGAACAGCGCGGTCAGCGCGATGGCGGCGAGGCCGACCGGGATGTTCGCCCAGAAGATCCCCCGCCAGCCGACGGTGCCTATCAAGATCCCGCCGGCCACCGGCCCGAGCGCCATCGACAGGCCGAACACCCCGTCCCACACCCCGATGGCCCTGGCCCGCTCGGCTGGCCTGGTGAACGTGTTCGTGATGATGCCCAGGGCCGCGGGGTTGAGCATCGAGCCGCCGACGCCCTGCAGCAGCCGGAACGCGATCAGGAAGCTCAGGTTCGGCGCGAGGCTGCACAGCCAGGAGCCGAGCGTGAACAGCGACAGGCCGACCTGGAAGATCGTGCGGCGGCCGATCCTGTCGGCGGCGGCGCCGGAGAACATCAGCAGGCTGGCGAGCACGATGGTGTACCCGGCGACCGTCCACTGCAGGCCGTCGACGGCGGTGTGCAGCGACCTTCCGATGGCGGGCAGCCCGACGTTCACGATCGTGTTGTCGAGGCCGACCATGAAGAGCGCGCTGCAGCAGACCGCGAGCACGACGGCGCGCCGCCCGCCCCCTACTGCTGCAGATGGTGACCACTCAGGTACGTTCTGTAGCTGAATAGGGGCAGCAGGGGCCGACTGCATTCCGCACCGCCTCGGGGAATCGGTGTGATATATCCGAATATGACATTACATCGCTGCGCCGCGTAGTCAATAGGCAGCGGTCAGTGACCAGAACCATCGTCCGCGCGCGTTCAGGCTACGCACCCCGGTGTCTCGGTCTACATTCGTAAGAGAGTTGCCGGGCGGCCGGCGGCGACGGTGGTAAAAGCGCGTGGTTAGTGAGGTGGCAGCGTGCCCGAGGGGGGATACGTGAGCCGCAGGCTACTGCAGCTGGTCATGCCTGTCTTCCCCGATCGCCGCATGTTCCGGATTCACGATCCGGACGTTCATCCGGACTCCCCTGGCGGCCCGCTGCCTCCCATCGGCGTCCTGGTCTCCTCCAACCGCGAGCAACTGTGGGTGGGCAGCCTGCAACAGGACATCGACGTCCGGCTGGTGCTCGAGGAATGGGACGGACAGCCGCTGCTGCCCGACTCGTGGGAAGAGGAGGGAAAGGCGCGGCTGTACCTGCGCGGGCAGCTGTCGGTCGACATGGGTTCAGCGGGGACCGCTGTGTCGCGGCTTCGGCTGTCCGGCGGGGTCGGCAACTACGAGGTGCGGGTGTACGCGCGCTACCGCGAGGCCGTCGTGCAGATGTACGCCGACCTGTTCAGCCAGCACAAGGACCCGCTGAGCGATGAGTTCCAGCGCGAGAAGCGCAAGCTCGAAGGCGTGGAGCGCTATCTCGTCCAGCTCTGGCGCGACTCGTTATCCGGTTACCCGCGCCGGGCCCTCGGGGGCGTGCCGCGCCGGGCCCTCGGGGGCGCCGGGGCCCGCTCGGGCTATCCGGCGGCGGTGGCCGCGGTCTTCGTTCCGCTGGTGCTGGCGACCGTGCCTGCGCCCTGGCGGCCTGCCGCCCCCGCCGTCTTCGCGGTGGAGGCCTTCCGGATCGTCACGGTTTTCTGCGCGGTGGAGGTCGTCCGCTTCGCGCTGCCGGCGCGCGTGCTGGCCGGCCTGCCCGCCTTCAGCTGGGAGGGGCCTGGCCGCGGCGCTATCCGCGCGGACGTGCTGACCCCGGGGCTCGACGCCTGGGGGCTCGATCCCGACCTGGGAAGATGCTCGCGGAAGGGGACCATCGCGTAGACCATCATGGACACCACGGCAAGCAGGACGACTGTGAACACGATGCCCATCACCCTGTTCCGCGGGGTCCGGAATTTCGACGCCGGCCCGGGCCGCCTGAAGGAGGACAGCCGGGCGGCAAGCCTCGGGTCCTCGGCGGAAAGCCGCCGCTCGATCTCGGCGAGCCTGCGCTGCTCGTCCATGGACAGCGCCATAGCGCCATACCTCCGCGTTCCGCGCGCGCCAGTGGGAACTCTCTTACTATCCCCCACGGAGGGGGGTTTATCCAATCGTTCTGACTTTGTTCCCGGCTCTTTTCAGAACACGCCAGGCATCGCTACCTAACGTTGCCCATACCGCATCATAGAGTAATCTTAGCCTCAACCACGGACGGATAACCGAACAGGTGTTTGCTTTGGTCGAATAATCGTTCTATGCTGGAGAGCATGCGCTGGGACAACCTGCGACTCGACGACGGGCCTGGCTCCGCCTCTGCCTCCGGCGACGGCGGTCACCGGTGCCGCGACGATCAGGAAGGGCGCGGCCGGGACGGTCAGGGCGGTCAGGTGCCCCTGTTCGGGCGGGGCGCCGTCATGCGCACCTTCGACACGCCCGGCTTCGCGGGCATGACCTTCTACGAGGTGCAGGCCAAGTCGATCGTCAGCCGCGTCCCCGACGCCTCCCGCATGCCGTTCCGATGGACCATTAACCCCTACCGGGGGTGCCAGCACGCGTGCGCCTACTGCTTCGCGCGAAACTCGCACACGTACCTGGACCTTGACGCGGGGGCGGACTTCAACTCCACGGTGGTCGTCAAGGTCAACGCGCCCGAACTGCTGCGCAAGAAGCTCGCGTCGGCGAACTGGCCGGGCGAGCACATCGCGATGGGCACCAACGTCGACTGCTACCAGCGGGCGGAGGGCAGGTACGGGCTCATGCGCGGGATCATCGCTGCGCTGCGGGACGCGGCGAACCCGTTCTCGATCCTGACCAAGGGCACCCTGGTCCTGCGCGACCTGGACCTGCTGCTCGAGGCGGCGCAGGTCACCGAGGTCGGGCTGAACGTCTCGGCGGCCTTTGTCGACAAAGCGCTATGGCGTGCCATCGAGCCGGGCGCCCCGGCGCCCGAGCGGCGGATCGAGGCCTGCGCCGCGCTCAACGACGCCGGCCTGCGCTGCGGAGTGCTGATGGGGCCGAACGCTACGGCGTCGGCCGCCGCGCCCGGGCGGTCCGCTCCCCCGCCCCGCGCCGGGCCGGTGACACCCGCTCGCCCGTCACCCGCGGCGCCCCAGCCTCCCATGAGCAGCTGACTCTGATATAGGGCAGACGCGCATCTGGCCCAATCTGATCGGGGTAGATGCGCATCCGGCCCAATCGCCGGGCAAACCCCGGCCACGCGAACCTGTGGGGCAAGTTGACTGGCTGGGCATCAGGGGCTCATGTGACGGCAGATGCCCGCTCGCGGCGCCGGTGTATGCGCTCGCGGCGCTCGGGCGCGGGCTATTGACGTTACCTCAGGGTGACCATTTAGGCTACTACCGGGTAACCATTTACCGGCGTATAGGGAAACTGCTACTTATGGCCTGCTGGCGGCCCGCGCGGCAGTCGAACAAGCGGAAGCTCGGCGCGGGAGGCCGTTTCATGGCGGATTCCGTGCCCGCGAGTGCCGGTGGTTAGCGGAGTCCGCGCGCACGGCGCAGAAAAAGAATATGCAAGCGAATGCGCATCCCCGCTTCCAGGGGGCCTTAGATATACGTGATGTCACGTTATCGCCAGATCGGTGGCAAGATGCCGCTGTTGCCCCTAAGTATTGCCCTATGACAAATCCGACGGAAGTCATCGGAGTAGCCACGGTTGACTTTCCCTGCCCGCCGCTCGGAGCGGCGGAGCTTTCGGCCGCGGAGGCCGAACACATGGCCGGCATGTTCAAGGCGCTGGCGGACCCGGTTCGCCTGCGGCTCTTCTCCCGGGTCGCCGCGCACCACAGCGGGGAAGCCTCCGTTTGCGACATACAGAACGTGGGCGTGTCCCAGCCCACGGTCAGCCACCACTTGAAGAAGCTGCGGGAGGCGGGCCTGATTATCTCGGAGCGCCGGGGCACCTGGGTGTACTGCCGGGTGGCGCCTGGCGTGCTGCCGGCCATGGCCCGGATGCTCGCGCCCGACGACCAGCAGTGAACGACTGGTGCCCAGGTGAGACAAGCGGCAGAAAGGATCGGATGCTAGGCCGTGCGGCGGGCTTTCCTACGCTGACCATTACAATTGCCTCTCATGGCAGAGCCGTACGGGAACTTCAGCGACACGGACGGACAGCCGGACGGGGACTATGACGGCCAGCACCTTGTGGTGCGAAGCACGCTGGTCCCCGATCCGGGAGATCTGCTGAGCCAGCTTCCCGAGCCCGCCGCTCTGGCCTGGATACGCCACGGCGCCGGCCTGGCGGGGTGGGGTGAGGCCGCCCGCGTGACGCTGCCCGCCGGGCAGGACAGGTTCACCGCCGGCGAGAAGTGGCTGCGCGAGGTTTTCGACGGCTCGGACGTCCGCGACGAGGCCCGCCGCCGGGGCTCCGGCCTCGTCGCGTTCGGCAGCTTCACGTTCGACGACTGCTCCGAAGGCTCCGTTCTCATCGTGCCCCGGGCCGTGCTCGGCAGGGACGGCGACGGCGCCGCCTGGCTGACCACGATCACGCCCGCCCAGGAGGGCCAGGGGGGCCAGGGGGTTGCAGGGGGCCGGCCCCCGGGGGCAGGCAGCGTCCCCCCGGGGGGAATAGGCGAGATCAAATGGCATGACGGGTCCTTGTCGGCGCCCGAATGGGAGCGGGCGGTCGCCACCGCCGTCAGCCGGATCATCGCGGGTGACCTGCGCAAGGTGGTGCTCGCGCGGGACCTGTACGCGTCCGCCGACGCCCCGCTCGACGCCCGCGTGCTGCTTGGCCGGCTGGCCGCCAGGTATCCGGACTGCTTCACGTTCGCCTGCGCCGGGCTCGTCGGCGCCACGCCCGAACTGCTCGTCCGCAGGGACGGCCGCGAGGTGAGCTCGCTGGTCCTGGCGGGCACCAAGCCGCGCGGCGCCACCAGAGCCGAAGACGCCAGGCTGGCGGCGGACCTCCTCGGTTCGGTCAAGGAGAACGAGGAGCACCGCTACGCGGCCGCGTCCCTGCGGGAGGCCCTCGCGCCGCTGTGCACGGCGCTGGAATTCTCCCGGGCCCCCGAGCTGATCAGGTTCGCCAACGTGCAGCACCTCGGCACCCGGGTGCGCGGCACGCTGGCCGACCCGGGCGCCCCGGGCGCCCCGGGCGCCCGCTCCGCGCTGGCGCTCGCGGCGGCGCTGCATCCCACCGCCGCGGTGGGCGGCACCCCGACGGACGCCGCGGTCGAGCTGATCAGGGAGCTCGAGAACATGGACAGGGAACGCTACGCGGGCCCGGTCGGCTGGATGGACGCCGAGGGCAACGGCGAGTGGGGCATCGCGCTGCGCTGCGCGCAGCTTGACGGGAACCGGGCACGGCTGTTCGCCGGGTGCGGCATCGTGGCGGGCTCGGACCCGGCCGCCGAACTGGCCGAGACACAGGTAAAGTTCCGGCCAATGCGGACCGCCCTGGAGCAAGCCGACTTATCGTAGATTGTCGGATCTTGTGTGCTTTTCACCACCACATTTGATCCCATCCGCTATTCGAACGTTACTTTCCGTTAGCCCGACCTTGATGACCGGGCGTCATGCTGCTTATAGTGCGAGTTACGGGGAACGCTGCGTTCGGGGTGCCGAACCCGGGTTTTACCTGGACAGCGCAGCGTCCCGCGGCTGAGAGCCTGCCCGATCGGGGGTTGCGCGCCGGGCTCCGGGCAACGGTGCGGCCCGGCGCCCGGCGCGGTTTTCGGCACGCAGCGTGGGCATGCTCGCGGGGGGAACGGTAACGACGACAGGGAGCCCGCCGAAGGCGACGCGGGACCTGTTGATAAAATTCGGACATGTCGGTGATCGCGCCTGGCGGCGCCCCCGTACGCCGCCCGGCCGGACTGGCTACTAAGAGTTAGGAACTGCTCACAATGGGAGCCTTCCCGTCTAGGCGCAGCAAGACCCGCCGCCTGCTCGCGGTGGGCGGCGTGGCGGCCCTGGCGGTAGCCGCGGCGGCCTGCAGCAGCGGCACCAGCAGCCCCAGCGGCGGCGCGGCCGCCAGCGGGGGCACGCCGCAGAAGGGCGGCACGGCGACGTACGCGCTGCCGCCGTCCACTACCCCGAACTACATCTTCCCCTTCAGCTCGAGCACCTACTTCAGCGTCGTCAACGCCGAGTACTTCCAGTACCTGATGTACCGGCCGCTGTACTGGTTCGGCAACGGCGCGAGCCCGACGCTGAACGTCGGCCTCAGCCTGGCCGAGGCGCCGCTGTACTCAGGCAACCAGGTCACGATCCACCTCAAGGGCTGGAAGTGGTCCAACGGCACGAGCGTGTCCGCGGACAACGTGCTGTTCTGGATCCACATGATGCAGGCGGTCGGCAGCACCGACTGGGGCGCGTACGTGCCCGGCGGCTTCCCGACCAACGTCACCAACGTCAAGGCGGTCAACGCGACCGAAGTGACGATGACGATGACGAAGTCCTACAACCCGGCGTGGTTCACCTACAACGAGCTCAGCCAGATCACGCCGATGCCGACGGCCTGGGACCGCACCGCGTCAGGGCCGAGCGACTGCACCGCGAAGGTGTCTGACTGCGCCGCGGTGTACAGCTACCTGGACAGCCAGTCCAAGAACATGGCCACCTGGGCGACCTCGCCCGTCTGGTCGATCGTCGACGGGCCGTGGAAGCTGGCCAGCTTCAACTCCGACGGCAACTCGACCTTCGTGCCCAACACGTCCTACTCGGGCAGCCCCAAGCCGATCCTGGCCAAGTTCGAGGAAGTGCCGTTCACCACCGAGAACGCCGAGTACAACGTGCTGCAGGCGGGCGCGGCCGGGGGCAGCCAGAAGATCGACGTGGGCTACCTGCCGACGACGGACGCGCCGACCAAGCCGGCCAACGCGACCGTCGGGACCAACCCGCTCAACGGCTACACGCTCGACCCGCTGTACACCTGGGGCATCAACTACTTCCCGCTCAACTACCAGTCCACCACGGGCAACGCCCCGATCCTGAAGCAGCTGTACTTCCGTGAGGCGCTGCAGCTCATGATGAACCAGAAGGCGATCATCGACGGCCCGCTGCACGGCTACGGGCAGTACACGGTCGGACCGGTCGGCACCTACCCGCCGAACAACCCCTACCTGTCCTCGCAGGGCAAGTCGGGCGACCCGTTCCCCTACAACCCGACCGAGGCGAAGACCCTGCTGACCAGCCACGGCTGGACCGTCGTGCCGAACGGCGTCTCGAGCTGCGCCGACCCGGCCAAGTGCGGCCCGGGCATCAAGGCCGGCCAGAAGCTGGTGTTCACCCTGCCGTACGCGACCGGGACCACCTGGATCGATTCGGAGATGACCCAGCTGCAGTCCAACGCCTCGCTGATCGGCATCAAGCTGAACCTCGAACCCAAGCCGTTCAACCAGGTGACCGCGATCGCCGCGCCCAACTGCGTGGTCGCGCACACCTCGTGCTCCTGGGACATGGGCAACTGGGGCGGCGGCTGGACGTTCGTGCCCGACTACTACCCGTCGGGCGAGACGCTGTTCATGTCCGGCTCCGGCGCCAACTCCGGCGGCTACACCAACGCCACCAACAACGCGATGATCAACGCCACGCTGACCACGAAGTCGATGACGCCGATGGACCAGTGGCAGAACTTCCTGGCCAAGCAGATCCCCGTGATCTGGCAGCCGAACGGCGTGTACGAGCTCACCGAGATCGTCAACAACCTGCGCGGAGTGATCCCGCAGTCCACGACACTCAATCTCAACCCGGAAAACTGGTACTTCGTCTCATGACAAGCTGTGTCATCCCGGGGGGGCGACCCCCCGGGATCCTCCCGCTCACGGGGGGCTGCGCGCGGTGCTCGGCTTCCTGATACGGCGGATCCTGCAGGCGGCGATAGTAGTCCTTATCGTCACCATGATCACGTTCATCCTGCTTCGCGCGATCCCTGGTAACGTCGCGATCGCCGTGCTCGGGCCGGCGAGCTACCGCAACCCCGCCACGCTGGCGCAGTTCAACGCCCAGTACGGCTTCAACAGACCGCCGATCCAGCAGTACCTGCTGTGGCTCGGGCACCTGCTGCAGGGCAACCTCGGGTTCTCCTGGACCCTGGACCAGAGCGTCTCCTCGCTGCTGGCGCAGCGGCTGCCGAAGACGGTCGCGCTCGTGGGCATCTCGACGCTGCTCGCGCTGATCGTCGCGGTGCCGGTCGGCATGCTGCAGGCGGTGCGGCGCAACAAGCTGGCCGACTACACGTTCACCTCGCTGTCGTTCCTGTTCTACGCCGCGCCGACGTTCTTCGTCGGCACCGTGCTGATCCTGGTCTTCTCCGTCAAGCTCGGCTGGTTCGGCCCGGAGGCGCCGCAGGGCGGCCTGGCGAGCGACCTGACCGACTGGCGCGACCTGACGCTCCCCGTGATCACCCTCGCGCTGGTGACGATCGCCCTGTTCAGCCGCTACATGCGCTCGTCGGTGCTTGACAACCTCACCGAGGACTGGGTGCGCACCGCGCGGGCCAAAGGCGCCTCGGCGCGCCGTGTGCTGTGGCGGCACGTGCTACGCAACTCGCTGATCCCGATCGCCACGCTGCTCGGGCTGTCGCTGCCCGCCATCATCTCGGGGGCGCTGATCACCGAGTCGGTCTTCAACTACCCGGGCATGGGCTACCTGTTCTACCAGTCCGCGCAGCGGCAGGACTACCCGGTTTTGCTCGGCTTCATCATCGTCGTCGCGATCGCGACGGTCGTCGGATCGCTGCTCGCCGACATCGCCTACGCCGTGCTCGACCCGCGGGTTAGGTACGTCAGCTTATGACCGCCACCAGCCAGACCGCCACCCCGGAAGCACGGGCCCCGGGAGCCCTGCCGGCATCCAAGCCGCGCAGCATGTTCGTCCGCGGGCTCGAGGTGTTCCTGGAGAACAAGCTCGCGCTCGTCGGCGTGACGCTGCTGGTGCTG
>DAHVAN010000080.1 GCA_027314595.1 Actinomycetota bacterium
TCCGGCGCCCCGCCCGGCGGCGCGCTCGCCGGGCAGGCCGCCGCGCTGGCCGCCGCCCTCGCGCAGCCGGGCGCCCCGGTGCCCCCCGGCACGCTCGTCCGGGCGGTTATCGCATGGACGCAGCTGTCCGGGATGATCAGCTTCGAGCTGTTCGGTCAGTTCGCGGGGTCATTCGAGCCCGCCGGCGAACTATTCGAGTACGCGATCGCCCAGATGGCTACCGTCGTCGGCCTGCCGTAGCCACACGGTGACCCACCGCCCGCTGCGGACACCAATGCCCCCCTGGCAGCAACGCTCACACGCTGCCGCCCCGGACTTGTTGGGCCAGATGCGCGCCTGCCCCAGTCTTACCTGGCCAGATGCGCGCCTGCCCCAGTTGCCCGCACGGGCTGGGCGAAGGTTTGCGGCCACTTATGGCGCGAAATCGGTGTTTGCGCCTGCAAGCATCCGCTCGTAGCCGGCTGACAGCACCGCGGCCACCGATTCACCGGCTTTTATCCGAACGGACAGGGCCGACTCTGCGGCGGCCACCTCCTGCGCCGCGTGGACGATCCGGTCCGCGCGGTCCGCGGGGAGGAAGACCACTCCGCTGCCGTCCGCGATCACCAGGTCGCCGGGGCGCACGGTCACGCCGGCGACCTGGACGGGCACGTCCCACGCCACCTCGCCGTGCCGTCCCCGCGCGGTGCGCGGCGTCGTCCCGGCGGCGTAGACGGGCAGCCCGAGGGCGACGGCCTCGTCGATGTCGCGGCACGCGCCGTCGGTGACCACGCCGGCGACGCCGCGCAGCGTGGCGGCCAGCGACAGCAGGCCGCCCCACGCCGCCGCGTCCAGCCGGCCGTCCGCCGCGACCGCGATCACGTCGCCCGGCCGCGCGGCGTCGATCGCCGCCGTGCACGAGTGCCGGGAGGCGGTGCTGTCCGTGACGGGGCCGTACTTGACGGTGATCACCCGCCCGGTGACCTTGCGCGCCACGGTCACCGGGCGCAGCCCGCCGGCCACCCCGGAAAGGCCCAGCTTGTCCATGGCGTCGGAGCACGCGCACGTGTCAAGCGCCGCGAGCCGGGCGGTCAGCGCCAGCAAGCCGCCACCGTCCGTTCCCGACGGTGGGCTCACGACCAGGTCCGGCGGGCCAGCCCGACGACCATCTGGAGCTTGTCCCGCTGCGCCTGCGGGGTCACCGGGTTCGCGATGGGGACCGACGCGAACCCGCACTGCGTGCTCAGCGCGAGTTCGCCGAGCGGCTTGAAGCGCGCCGCCTCGGCGATCCGCGCCGCCACGTCGGACTCGTCCTCCCTGTGGTCCGACTTGGTGGTGAGCAGGCCGAGCACCACGACGGTGCCGTCGCGCACGTCGGCCAGCGGCGCGAAGGTGCCCGCCCGGTCCGAGTCGTACTCGAGCAGCAGCCGGCCGAACTCCAGCCTCGGGAACAGCGCGCCGGAGATCGCGCCGTAGCCGCCCGCCGAATGCCACGCCCCGCCCGGCCCGTTGCCGCGGCAGACGTGCAGCGCGGAGGTCACCCCGGGAAGGCCGCGCACCAGCGAGTTGTCGAGCTCGGCGTCGAACGCGAGCTCCGCGTCCAGGTCGCGGCCCTGCGCGGTCATCGTCGCGCGGGTGTCCGGGTCGCACAGCGAGCCGTAGTTCGGCGCGTCGAGCTGGATGTAGTCGCAGCCGAGCGCGACCAGCTTGTCCGCGACCTCCCGCAGGTAGTCGCGGACCTGCGTCAGGTACTCCTCGCACGAGTCGTAGACCGCCCGGGAGTGCTGCTCGGACCAGTACCTGCGGTGGTAGCTCGGCGCGGCCATCGTGAACTTGGTCCTGGTCCGCGCGTAGCGGGCGAGGAACGCGTACTCGGCGGGCATGTCGCCGGCCCGGCGCGCGGTGGCGATCCGGCCGACCACGGCCGGGTAGCCGGCGGGCCGGCCGTCGGGCTCGCCGATCGGGACGCCGCTGTGGCCCTCGGTGGCGCCGCGCCAGTTCAGCGCGGCGCGCCCGGTCGTGGCGGCGAAGGCGTCGACGAACCGCGGTGTCTGCGCCCAGGCGGTGCGGCGCACCTCGCCGTCGGTGATGACGTCGAGGCCGATCTCCTCCTGCAGCTTGATGGCGTCGATCGCGGCGTCGTCAAGCACGGCCCCGTCGGCGGGGCCGGCCCTGCGGGCGGCGCGGACCACGGCCTCGCTCCGCAGCAGGCTGCCGACCGTCTCCGCCCGCGTCGCGTCATCTGTCTGATTCACACAGCCTCCCGGATCGGCCCGAAGGAGAACGGGCCGGGCTCAGCGGAACTTGGCAAGCGCCGGCACCACGCGGGCCGGGTTCTCGTTGAATATCCTGATCTTGTCCTGCTCGGCGAGGAAGTCAAACGCGCCGATGACCGGCACCAGGTCGTCGCTGGTGCGGCCGGTCTCCGGGCGGACCGCCCGGCCGGACCCGGGCGCCTCGGTGCCGAACAGCATCCGCGGCACGCCGCGCTGCCTGATCGCCGCCTCGAGGAAGTTCAGGTCGTAGCCGCACGTGTCGTAGAAGAGGTTGCCGCTCAGGTCCTTCTGCGCGATGTGGTGGTCGGTCGGGATGAACCGGTCGAGCGCGCCGCCGCAGTGGCAGATGATGACCTTCAGCTCGGGGAAGCGGTCGAAGACGTCGCCGTGCGAGAGGAACTGCCCGGCCAGGTACTGCTCGGTGAGGAAGCCAAGCTGGTAGTTGTGCGGCACCACCCGGTACCGCGGGTCGAGCGAGTTGGTGCCGTGCACGATCAGCGGGATGCCCAGTTCCTGGGCGCGGGCGTAGACCGGGTACCAGTAGGGCTCGTGCATGCCCGGGGTGGCGCGGCGGCCGCCGGGGTCGGGCGAGAGGTAGGCGGCGGCGAAGCCGTACTCGGTGACGCACCTGTTGAGCTCGGACAGGCAGTTGGACAGGTCGGGCGCCTCGCTGACCTGCGGCAGCATCGCGGCGCCGAGAAAGCGGTCCGGGAACATCGCGCACTGCTGACCGATCATGTCGTTGACGTAGCGCGTCCAGGCGGGCAGCAGGTGCTCCTCCATCCAGCCCATCATCAGGAACGGGCGCGGCCCGATCACCTGCACGTCGATGTTCCGGTCGTCCATGTACCTGACGTGGCCGGACGCGGCGGCGCGGAACTCCTCCTCGCTGACCCCGGCCGGGCCCGCCCGGTCCTGCCCGATGGGGGAGGCCATCGGGGTGTTCGAGCCCATCATGAGCACCAGGAACGAGTTGGCGGAGAACGGCACCGAGACATGGCCGTGGACGTCGAGCACGCGAACGTCGTGATACACGCGATGATCCTTTCGGTTTGCCCAGCGGAGCCTACGGCGAGCTCATCCGCGAAGGGGGGAGCCGGATTCCGTAGCTGACCCGTGTGCTTGCTGCTGTCGGCGTGCTCATTCGGCAGTCACTCCCATCGGACGAACGCCATTCCGGCGCCGGTCCCCGCCGGGGTCCGGTAGCCGGGCACATAGTCGATGACCGTCGCCTGCCGGGTTTCCAGCGCGCCGGCGGCGACGATCCAGTTGAGTATCTCCGAGGTCCCCGACCGCATCTGGTCGCGGGACAGCGACTGGAGGACCTGCGTGTTCGGTGCTTCAAGCGCGTCAAGCACGGTGCGGTCCAGGTCCTCGTCCACCACGAAGTGGCTCAGCCCGCCAGAGGCGATGACGGCCACGCGGGCCGCGGTGTCCCAGCTGCGCACCGCCTCGTGAAGCGCCCTGCCGAGGGCGTGGCAGCGCGCGGCGGACGGCACGTTCGGCGGGTAGTAGGTGTTCACGAACAGCGGGACGATCGGCGTGGCGGGCGGCAGCCCGAGCCGGTACCTGGGGAAGGTGAACGCGTGGCCGAGACTGCGCCCGGCCGGCTGGCGCCGCAGCACCGTCAGGTCGAAGTCGTCGCTGGCGAGCCGCTCGGCGACGTGCGCGGACAGCTCCGCCTGTACCGGGTGGACCTGTTCGCGGTCGCCGTGCGCGGCCCACGCGGCGGCGCGGATGCCCTGGGGCATCCGCGCCAGCGCCTCGCCGGCCGGCGGGGCGTCCACGAGCTCGGCGCCGGTGAAGCAGGCGAAGGCGGGAATGCCGTCGTCCCTGAACAGTTCCCGCTGGTCGTCGCCGATCACGATCGCGATGTCGGCATCGGCCTTGGCCAGGTCGGCGGTCAGCGCCTCGATGGCCCGCTGGCAGCGCCGGTACTTGCCGTCCCAGACCGCGGGCTCCAGTTCGGCCCGCAGCGCCGGGTCGGCCACGGCGAGCAGTTCGTCGTAGGTGTGGTAGCGGGCGTCCTTTCCGAGCAGCTGCGGGTTCCGCCGGTCCCGTTCGGCGTGATCGTGCCACATGTCGACGCCGGAACTCAGCTGAGGCGTGTGCGACGAGGCGATTCCGACCACGATTTCTGCCATTACGCGCACCTCGCTCAAGGCGATAACAATTCGGGCCGCAAGCCGAACCGCTCCGGCGCAGGTCAGCAGCGGTCACGGAGTTGTCAACCCTGGTAGCGTTCACGCTAGAAAGCGGTCAATACCGTGTCAACGGGTGTAACACCGTGATTAATGCGATGTGCCGACCTGACAAACCCCCGGCGACGATCTTGTGCCGCCGCGCATCGCGTGACCGCCCGCCGGGGCCGACAGGGACAGCCCGAACTGCCCGGCCGGGTCCGTCCACCAGGACCGCATCGCGAACCCGGCCGCCGCCAGTTCGCGCTCGACCCCGGCGCGCCGGAACTTCGCGGACACCTCGGTGCGCATTTCCTCGCCGTCGGCGAACCGCACGCGCAGGCCTATCCCCGGCACGCGGACCTGCTGGCCGGCCACGGAGCGCAGCCGCATCTCCATCCACTCGGATGCCGGATCCCACACGGCGACGTGGTCGAAGGCGTCCAGGTCGAAGTCGGCGCCTAGTTCGGCGTTGAGCACGGCGAGCACGTTCTTGTTGAACGCGGCGGTCACCCCGGCCGAGTCGTCGTAGGCGGCCACCAGCACCGCGGGGTCCTTGACCAGGTCGGTGCCGAGCAGGAACGTGTCGCCGGGCACCAGTTGCGCGCGGACCCGGGACAGGAACGAGGCGCGCTGACCGGGCACCATGTTCCCGATCGTCGAGCCGAGGAAGGCGACAAGCCGCGGTCCGGCGCCGACGGCCGAGGGCAGCCCGAGGTGCTCCTCGAAGTCCGACACGACCGCGCGCACCGCCAGCCCCGGGTACTCGGCCGCCAGCGCGTCCCCGGCGAGCACCAGCGCGGACTCGCTCACGTCGACGGGCACGTAGCTGCGCAGCGTGCCGTGATCACGCAGCGCGCCGAGCAGCAGCCGGGTCTTCTCCGACGACCCGGAGCCGAGCTCGACCAGGACGTTCGCGCCGGAAAGCGCGGCGATCTCGGCGGAAACCGCGCGCAGGATCGACCGTTCGGCGCGGGTGGGGTAGTACTCGGGCAGTTCGGTGATCTTCTCGAACAGCGCGCTGCCCTGGGCGTCGTAGAACCACTTGGGCGGCAGCGACTTCGGCGTCGCGGTGAGCCCTGCCAGGGCGTCGGCGCGCAGCGCCGACCGCAGGAATCCGGGGGGCAGCAGGCGCTCGATGGCGGTCATCAGGTCGTGATCCCTTCGGTGACAGCGGTAAGCGGGCGGATGGCTGCTCCCGACGGCGCAGCCGTGACGACGTGCCGGTCGGGGACCTCGGTCCAGCCGGGTTCGTCGTCGGACGGCTCGGACGCGACCGTGACGCCCGCGCCCGCGAGGCGGTACCACAAGGTGTCGCCGGCCGCGGTGCCGAAGACCGATTCCCCGTCGGTCAGCAGGAAGTTGAACCGCCCGGATCCCCCGGCGGCCTCGACGGAACGGATCGTCGCGCCGAGCGCGACCTCCGCGGGCGCCCCGGCCCGCAGCCGGCCGAGCACAAGCGCCCACAAGAAGGCGGAATCGACCATCGCCTCCAAGGTCAAGATCACATTCAGGTCACTCAGAACGGCGAGTGGCTCCGCGCTGCCGGGCCACCCGCTGAGCGCCCCGTTGTGGCTGAACAGCCAGCGTCCCGAGGCGAACGGCGCCGCCGCCGCCGGGCCGGCCGCCATGCCGGGCGTGGCGCTGCGCACCGCCGCGAGCACCGCACGCGATCGGGTCACCCGGGCCAGGTCGGCCAGCGACGGGTCGCCCCACATGGGCACGTCCCGCCGGTACCTGGCGGGCACCGGGTCACCGTCGGCGTACCAGCCGACGCCGAACCCGTCGGCGTTGACCGTCCCGTGCCGCTGCCGCCGCGGCGCCCACGCCTGCCGGTACAGCCCGAACGGCGGGTCGATCAGCAGCGCCCGCAGCGACGCCGGCGGCCCGAGGTAGGCCAGGTGCCGGCACATCAGCCCTCCCCGGTGCGGGCGCCAGGCCCCGAGCGCGCGGTCCGGAAGCCGGCGAAGATCTGCCGCCGGATCGGGTAGTCCCAGTTCCTGAACGTCCCGCGGCAGGCGACCGGCGACACGCCGAACGAACCGCCCCGCAGCACCTTGTACTCGGGGCCGAAGAACACCTGCGAGTACTCCTTGTACGGCCAGGCGGTGAACCCCGGATAGGGCAGGAAGTCCGAGCTCGTCCACTCCCAGACGTCGCCGATCAGCTGGCGCGCCCCGCACGGCGCCGCGCCCGCCGGGCACGAGCCGGCCGGCGCGGGCCGCAGGTGCCGCTGCCCGAGGCTGGCGGTGGCCGGCGTCGGGTCCGCGTCGCCCCACGGGTACCGCCGCGACCGGCCCGTCGCGGGGTCATGCCGCGCGGCCTTCTCCCATTCCGCCTCGGCGGGAAGCCGCCGCCCGGCCCACCGCGCGTACGCGTCCGCCTCGTACCAGCACACGTGCAGCACCGGTTCGTTCGGGATGACAGGGGCCGTCACCCCGAACGACACCCGCACCCATTCCCCCTCCCACCGCCAGAACAGCGGCGCCCGCAGCCCCGCGCGCTGCCGGTGCGCCCAGCCGTCCTCCGTCCACAGGCGCGGGTCGTCGTAGCCGCCGTCGGCGATGAACTCGGCGTAGGCGGCGTTCGTCACCGGCGTGGTGTCCAGGTAGAACCCAGGGACGTCGACGACGTGCGCGGGCCGCTCGTTGTCGAGCGCCCACGGCTCGGCCGAGGTTCCCATGGTGAACGGGCCGCCGGGCACGTAGACCTCGGCGGGCAGCCACGCCGCGTCCGCGGGCGCCGGGGCCGGCGGCGGCGCGGCCAGCGCCGGGGGACCGGCCCGGAGCTGGTGCGTGGCGAGCATGGTCTCGTCGTGCTGCACCTCGTGCTGGGCGATCATCCCGAAGTAGAAATGCGCCTGCTGCGCGGGGTCGAAGGAAATGCGGTCGAGGAGGTCAAGGACGCGGCCGCGTACCTCGTGGCCGTAGCGGCGTGCCTGCGCTGGCGCCAGCAGCGGCAGCGACGGCCGCTGCGCGCGCGGGTGCTCGAACGCGTCGTAGATCGGGTCGATCTCCGGGTGCATGGGCGCGCGGCCGCCGACCTCGCGCAGCAGCCACAGTTCTTCCTGGTTCGCCACGTGCGCCAGATCCCAGACCAGCGGCGACATCAGCGGTGAGTGCTGTTTCATCAGGTCAGGCTCCTCGACCACGCTGGTCAGGAGGGTGGTGCGGCCGCGTGCGGCGACCAGTTCGGTCGCGATTCGCTCGCGAAGCGACTCCGGTTCCGGGCGGGCGTGTTCGGTCATGTGACTTCCTCCAGAAGGTCGTCGGCGGGGCAGCGGTCCTTGCTCACGTATCGCTCGATGAAGGCATCGACCGCCGTCAGGATCGGCTCGGGCACCTCGTCCCTGGCCAGCGCGGTCCGCGCGGCGCCGAAGCATTCCCTGCTCGCCTCGGCGAGCCCGCTGTCCGCGGGCCCGTGCCTGGCCGCGTCGAGCCACGGCCCGACCCCGGACCGGTTCGCCCACAGCCGCCCGGCCGCGGCCATCGCCGCCTCGCCCGCCTGCTCGTCGCCGAGCAGGGCGCTGGCCACGGCCGCGGGCACGATCCAGCCGTCGCCGGGCTGGGCATCGATCATGCGCAGCTCGAAGTGTCCGCGCGGCCGGACCGGCGGGAACAGCGTGGACAGGTGATAGCTCAGGTCGGCGGTGGTCGGCGGGCGGAGGCCGGCGCCCGCGCCCCCGGCGTCCCCGGCGTCCGCGTCCCCGGCGTCCCCGGCGGTCCCGGCGTCCCCGGCGGTCCCGGCGCACAGCCAGTCGCGCATCGTCAGCCCGGGCGGCGCGGCCCAGTCGCCGGACCTGCCGTCGCGGACGCACATGACCTGCGCGTCGAGCGCGTAGGCGGCCCAGTCGGCGCGCGGGTCGTCGCCTTGCCGGCCGTCCAGCGGCGGCCCTGGCCGCGGCGGCCTGGTCCGTCCGGGGTCCATGTGCGCCCAGACCTGCTGCCTGGACGAGCGCCAGCCGGTCGGCTTGCCGTCGCGCAGCGGCGAGTTGGCGAACGCGGCCACGAGCACCGGCCCGATGGCGTGCAGCAGCCGCCACCGCCAGCGGTACCCGGAGCGGCCGTCGCCGTCGTCGCCCGCGTCCAGGCACACCTGGACCGACGCGGTGCCGCACATCATCTGGCGGCCCCACGGGCCGCCGCGGTCGAAGTAGGCCTCCATGGCCGCGTAGCGCGGCAGGTCCAGGACGCGGCGCGGCGGGCGGAACGGATCGAGGCCGAGCCCCGCCAGCTCGAGCCCGGCGCCGGCGGCCGCCGCGCGCAGCACCTGCAGGTCGGCGGCGGTGGCACGGACGCATTCGGCGAGCGAGTCCGCGGGCAGCGAGCTGAGCTCAAGCTGCCCGCCGGGTTCGGTGGTAAGCGACGCGCCGGACGGCAGCACGCCCGGCGCGGAACTGGACGGCAGCGCGGGCGCGTGACGCCCGCTGCCGGTGCCCGGCCCGGCTGCTTTTCCCGGATTCCCGTTGGTCACTGCGGCGCCGAAGGCTGACACGGCGGCCGCGATCCGCTCCGCCGGGACCGGCAGGGCGGGATCACGCGCGTCGCGGACCAGCCACTCGAGTTCGACGCCGACGCGGCGCGGCGGACCGGTCTTCAGGCAGATCCCGTGGATATGCGCGGCGGCCTGCTCTTCGCGGATCACCGTCATGGGGGCACCATAACCGCGACCGCTGACAAAACGGCGACGCCCGGCAGGCCCGCGAGGGCCCGCCGCGGCGGCGCGCGACCTGTCAGCCGGCCCACGACCGCCGTCTGACGTGCGATGATCAACATCCGAGTCGCCGTAACACATTTGTTATAAACAACTATCCCACACCCGCCCCAGGCGGCCGGTCCCCGCCCCTGATGCGCGTACAGTCCCGCGCGGGCCGCGGGCGTTACACGGCCCCGCGCTACGGGCGGACGGCGATGTGCCCGGGAGAGCCCGCCTGCAGCCGGCCCACGACGGCGGCGAGCGCGCCGCGCGCGTCCAGTTCGGCGCACAGCGCCCCGGGCGACGGCGTGGCGAGCAGCAGCCCGCCGGAGGTCTGCGCGTCCTGCAGCAGCACGGCCACCGGCTCGGGCACCGACGCGTCGATGCAGACCCACGGCTCCAGGTAGGACATGTTGTTCCTGGTGCCGCCGGACACGTAGCCCGCCGTGGTCAGCTCGAGCGCGCCGGGCAGCAGCGGCACCGCGGCCGCGTCCACCGTGGCCGAGCATCCGCTCGCGCGCAGCATCCGGTGCAGGTGGCCGAGCAGCGAAAAGCCCGTCACGTCGGTCGCCGCCACCACGCCCGCCGCCAGAGCCGCCTGCGCCGCCGCGGCGTTCAGCGTCGTCATCGACGCGACCGCGGCGGCGAGCACGGCCTCCGGCGCGGCGCCGCGCTTGTGCGCGGTCGCCACCACCCCGGTGCCGATCGGCTTGGTGAGCACGAGGGTGTCGCCAGGGCGCGCCCGGCTGATCGTCAGCAGCCGCGACGGATCGGCCAGCCCGGTGACCGCCATGCCGTACTTCGGCTCCGGGTCGTCGATCGTATGCCCGCCGACGACCAGGCAGCCAGCCTCGGCGGCGACCGAGGCGCCGCCGCGGAGCACCTCGGCGAGGATCTCGAGCGGCAGCGTCTCACCCGGCCAGGCGGTCAGGTTCAGGGCGATCAGCGGGCGGCCGCCCATGGCGTACACGTCGGAGAGCGCGTTCGCGGCGGCGATCCGGCCCCAGTCATGCGCGTCGTCGACGATGGGCGTGAAGAAATCGGTGGTCAGCACCAGCGCGCGCGCCGCGTCGAGGCGGAACACGGCGGCGTCGTCCCCCTCCGCCGCCCCGACGAGCAGATCACCGGCGAGCGGGCCACCGGCGAGCGGGCCATCGGCCAGCGGGCCGCCGGCCGCCGGGTCGCCAGGACCGCCTCCGGCGCCCGCGCCTGCGCCCGCGAACACGCCGCCGGTCCCGAGGGAGACCATCAGCCTGTCCAGAGCCGACAATGGTAGCTTGCACGCACAGCCAGCGCCATGCGACAGGGAGGTAAGGCGGACCGGGGCAGGCTGGACAGTCACGCAGTCAACCATATGCCGTGCTTACAGCGGCCGGTATGGTCGCGGCGCTCTGGCAGGATGAAGGGCGATGAAACTGCCGTCCGTGAGGTTGCCGAACGTCAGGCGGGGAAGGGCCGACGAGCCGCCCGGCGTCGTCGCCGTCGCGCGCGTGGACAAGCGGACGAAGGTGCTGGTGAAACGGCTCTCCCCGGGCGAAATCGCGATCATCGACCACGCGGACCTGGACCGGGTCAGCGCCGACGAGCTCATCGCCTGCAAGGTCGCCGCGGTGGTGAACGCCGCCAAGTCGATCACCGGCAGGTACCCGAACCTCGGCCCGCAGCTCCTCCTCGAAGCCGGGATCCCGCTGGTGGACGACGCCGGGCAGGAAGTCATGACCAAGGTCGCCGATGGCGCCGTCGTCCGGCTCGACGGCGAGGTCCTCTACGTGAACGATCAGGTGGCCGCCAAGGGAGTACAGCAGAACGAGACCTCGCTCAAGGCGGCGACCGAGCAGGCCTGGGCGGCCGTGCCGACCCAGATCGACTCCTTCGCCGAGAACACGCTGGAGTTCCTGCGGCGCGAGCACGACCTGCTGACCAAGGGCATGCAGGTGCCGCAGCTGGCCACCAAGATGAACGGCAAGCACGTGCTCGTCGTGGTGCGCGGCTACCGGTACCGCGAGGACCTGCGGACGCTCCGGCCGTACATACGCGAGTACCGGCCTGTGATGATGGCGGTGGACGCCGGCGCGGACGCGCTGCTCGAGGCGGGCTACCTGCCGCAGATCATCGTCGGTGACATGGACTCGGTCTCCGACGACGCGCTCGGCTCGGGCGCGGAACTGGTCGTCCACGCCTACCCGGACGGCCGCGCCCCGGGACTGGCCAGGCTGGAGGCGCTCGGCCTGGACGCCGCGCCGCTGCCCGCCGCGGGCACCAGCGAGGACGTGGCCCTGCTGCTGGCCGACGCCTGCGGCGCCAGCCTCATCTGCGTGGTCGGCACGCACTGGACGCTCGAGGAGTTCCTCGACAAGGGCAGGCCCGGCATGGCCAGCACGTTCCTCACCCACCTGCGGGTCGGCGGGAAGCTGGTCAACGCCCGCGGCGTGCACCAGCTCTACCAGAGCCGCATCTCCGGCTGGGCGCTGCTTATCCTGGTGCTCGCCGCCGCGGTCACCATCAGCGTCGCGGTGGCCTACTCGCCCGCCGGGAACATCCTCGGCAACTACTTCGGTGCCATCTGGCACAACTTCACCGACTGGTTCACTGGACTGTTCAAGTGATCGACTTCCGATATCACCTCGTCTCCATCGTCGCCGTGTTCCTGGCACTGGCGATCGGCATCGTGCTCGGCGCCACCGCGCTGCAGGGCCACACCATCGACGCGCTGAACGCGGCGTCCAACTTGCAGAAAAGCGAGCTGAGCGCCGCCAACGCCAGGAACGCCGTGTACCAGACGCAGCTCAACGCCAGCGAGCAGTTCCTGCAGGGCGACGAGTCCAAGCTGGTCAGCGGGCTGCTGGCGGGTGACAAGCTGGTGATCGTCACCGAGCCGGGCGCGCAGGGATCGGTCGTGGACGGCGTCAAGCAGGCGGCCAAGGCCGCGGGCGCCACCGTCACCGGCGAGGTGGCGCTGCAGCCCAACTTCTTCGGCCTCAGCGGCGCCACGGAGGCCAACCTCAGCACCATCAACGATCTGGTCGCCGGCATGGACGGCACCGTGCTCGACGCGGCGGCCGACCCGCAGACCGGCTATCAGCAGCAGGCGGCCCAGCTGATCGCGACCGCGATCCTGGGCAAGACCGCGAGCGCGGCAGGCCTGCCGGCGGCCAGCGCGCAGAACCTGCTGAACGAATACGCCCAGCAGGGCTACCTGAACGTGACGGGCACGCCGACCGACCAGGCCACGCTCGCGGTGATCGTCACACCGCAGACGGCGCCGTCCGACGGCGCCAGCGACCCGGCCAGCCAGGTGCTGCTCGCGGTCGCTCAGGAGTTCGCCGCCCACAGCGCCGCCACCCTGGTCGCGGGCGGCACGGCAGGCTCGCAGGCGGGCAGCGCGATGTCGGTGCTGCGGGGGAGCAGCGTCTCCGGCCTTGTCTCAAGCGTCGACGACGCGGACACGACGCTCGGCCAGATCACGGTGGTGCAGGCGCTGGCCGCGCAGCTAGCGGGCGGCAAGCCGGACAGTTACGGTGTCTCCGGTGCGTCCGCGGTGGGCCCGGTGCCGGCGCCGTCGCCGGCGGTTTCCCCGAGCGCCTCGGCCAGCGCGTCGTCGCCGGCGCCGCGCCCGACGCCGACGGGAAAGTGCAAGAGCCCCGTGAGGAAGAAGTGAAGCCGCGCGGCAGCCGCAGGCAGGCGCCGGCCGCGGTCCTGACCGCGG
>DAHVAN010000081.1 GCA_027314595.1 Actinomycetota bacterium
CGGCGGCGGGGACGGCGACGGCGTGCGCGTGGCCGGCGGCCGCGAGCTGCTGCTGCTCACCAGGGTCGCCGCCGGGGCCAGCCCGGACGCGGCGGCCGAAGACCTGCTCGCGGCGGTCTGCGGGGTGCCCGCGGACCCCGCAGGCCTGCTCGCCGAGCACGTCGCGCTGCACACCGCGGCGTTCGGCGAGGTCAGCCTGGACCTCGGCGCCCGGGCCTGCGAGCGGGCGCTTCCCGCCGCGGCGCTGCTCGCCAGGCAGGCCGCGCAGCCGGACCGCCCGCTGCCCGCGCTGCTCGAGCGGCTGTTCGACTCCGGCCGCTACCTGCTGCTGTCGGCGAGCGGAATGCTGCCGCCCCGCCTTCCCGGACTGTGGCAGGGCGACTGGGACTGCGCCTGGTCGGGCGCCATCACGGGCAACGCCAACCTCGGCCTGCAGCTGGCGGGCGCGGTCACCACGCACGTCCCGGCCGCCGTGCTGGCGGTCGCGGACATGGTGCGGGACCGGGTCCCCGACTGGCGGGTCAACGCGCGGCGGATCTTCGGCACGCGCGGAATCGCCGTGCCGGCCCACACCGACGGCGGCAGCGGGCTGTCGGCTCACTTCGGCGCGGGCTATCCGCACCAGGCCTGGACGGCGGGCGCGGACTGGCTGCTCGTGCCGCTGCTGGACTACGCGGCCTCGTCCGGCGACGGGGAATTCCTGCGAGACAGGGTGCGGCCGGCGCTGACCGAGCTCGCCGCCTTCTACGAGGACTTCCTCAGCCGCGGCGACAGCGACGGCCGGGTCGTCCTTGTGCCCTCGTACTCCCCGGAGAACGCCCCTGGCGGGCGGTGCCCGCTCGCGGTCAACGCGACCATGGACATCGCCGCCGCCCGGCACGCGCTGACCGCCGCCGCCGCGGCCACCGCGGACGCCGGGCAGGCCAGGCGCTGGCGCGAACTGGCCGCGCGGCTCCCGCCGTACCGGGTCAGCGCCGACGGGGGGCTCGCCGAGTGGGCGTGGCCTCCGGCCGGCACCGGGGCGCCGCCGCTCCCGGAGAACCACGACCACCGGCACGTCAGCCACCTGTACCCGGTGTGGCCGCTGCACGAGATCACGGTGGCGGACACGCCGGATCTGGCCGCGGCGGCGCTGCGCGCGCTGCGGCTGCGCGGTGCGGAGGACGGCTCCGCGCATGGCTACCTGCACCGGGCGCTGGCGGCCGCCAGGCTCAGGGACGCCCCGCTCGCGGGCCGGCTGCTGGCCGCGATCACCGGGTCGGGCTTCTTCTTCCGCTCGATGATGAGCAGCCACTATCCCGGGCGGTCCGTCTGGAACGCCGACGCCGCCCTGGGGCTGCCCGGCGTCCTGGCCGAGATGCTGGTGGACTCCGTGCCAGGGCGGATCGAGCTGCTGCCCGCGGTCCCTGGCTGCCTGCCGTCGGGACGGCTGCGCGGCGCCCGGACGCTCAGCCGGGTCATCGTGGCGGACCTGCGCTGGGACGCCGCCGGCGACGCCGAGGCGGTGCTGGTCTCCCCGGTCGGGCAGCGGGTCGACGTCGGGTTCTGGCAGGCTCCGGCCCGGTGCGTGCGGCTGCCTGCCCGGCAGCCTGTCCGGGTCCGGGGCCGGCGCCCGGCCGGCCCCGGCCAGCTTGACGGTGATCATTGAAGCGCTTCGACCTGCGCCCTGTGGCTGTTCGGTCCCTGCGCGCCGATGATAGCGTGAGGCATGCGGAGGGTAAGGTGGCGATGGATTTTCGAAGCGCTTCGATCGACTCTGGGGGGAAATGAGTTATGGCGACACTCGCTGACGTGGCGCGCCATGCCGGCGTCGCCGCTAGCACGGTCTCCTATGTGCTCAGCGGCAAGCGATCGGTATCCGAACAGACCAGGGAACGGGTTCACCGGGCCATCGAGATACTCAACTACCACCCGCACGCCGGCGCCCGCGCGCTGGCGAGCAGCCGGTCGAACGTGCTCGCGCTGATCGTGCCGCTGCGCAGCGACATGTACGTGCCGGTCATGATGGAGATCGCCATCGGCGTCGTGACCAAGGCGCGCGGCTACGGCTACGACGTGCTGCTGCTGACGAACGACGAGGGGGCGGAGGGCATCAAGCGGGTGGCGTCGAGCGCCCGCGCCGACGCCGTCATCCTCACCGACGTCGGCCTGGAGGATGACCGGATCGCGACGATCCTGCAGATCGGGGTGGACGCCGCGCTCATCGGGGTGCCCGCCGACCCGGTCGGCCTGGACTGCGTCGACCTCGACTTCGAGGCCGCGGGGCGGCTCTGCGTGGACCATCTCGCCCAGCTTGGCCACCGCACGGTGGCGTTCATCGGCGAGGCCGACGGCGTCTACAGGCGGCACACCGGCTTCGCCGAGCGGACCCTGCGCGGGATCACCGAGGGCGCGGCGGTCTGGGGGGTGGACCTGGTGCACCGGCCGTGCGAGGGCAGCTACGAGGCCGCGGCCGGCACCCTCGCGCGGGTCCTGGAGGAGCGGCCGCAGACCACCGCCCTCATCGTGCAGAACGAGGTCGTCATACCCCCGCTGATGTCGCTGCTGCGCACCACGAGGCGCGCCGTGCCCGAGGACGTGTCCATCGTCGCGCTGTGCCCGGACCACATCGCCGACCAGACCGCGCCCAGGCTGACGTCGGTGCAGATCCCCGCCGCCGAGCTGGGCACCCGGGCGGTCGAGATCCTGATGCGGCGGATGGCCAACGGCGGTCCCAGCGAGGTGCAGCTCATCCCGCCGTCGCTGACCGTCCGAGGCAGCAGCGCGGCCGCGCGCACGGGCGGCGGGAACTCTAGGCATCCGGCGCCGTAGTCACCCCCTTGCATGAAGAGGAGCCCTCGTGAGCAGTGTCGTCGAGATCGGTTCTGGCGGGGCTGGTTTCGAATGGTCCTCGGGCCGGGAAACCCTCCGCGTCGAGCCGTGGGGGCCGGACGGCATCCGGGTCCGCGGCGCCATCGGCCCGGTTCTCGACGGCCTGCCAGGCGCCCTGACCGGCCAGCCGGGGGAGCACTCGGCGCGGGTCAGGCTCGGCGACGCGGCGGCGTGGCTCGTCAACGGGCAGATCGCCGCCCAGCTGACCCTGACAGGCGAGGCGCACGGACAGGCGGTGCTCCGGTTCACCAGCACCGCCACGAGCCGGGAACTGCTCGCGGAGCAGCCCATCCACTGGTGGTGGCCCGGTCCGCGGCTTTTCACCCCGACGGGCAACGGCTATCACCGGCTGGAGCAGTCGTTCCGCGGGTACCAGGGCGAACGGCTGTACGGCCTCGGCCAGCACGGACACGGGCTGCTCGACCAGAAGGGCACGGTACTGGACCTGGTCCAGCGAAACGGCGAGGTCACCATCCCGTTCATGCTGTCCAGCCGCGGGTACGGCCTGCTGTGGAACAGCCCGGCGATCGGCCGGGTGGAGCTGGCGGCGAACGGCACCCGCTGGGTGTCCGACAGCGCGCGCCAGATCGACTACTGGATCACCACGGGGACGCCCGCGCAGATCCTTGGCCGCTACGCGGACGCCACCGGGCATGTCCCGATGCTGCCCGAGTGGGCAAGCGGCTTCTGGCAGTCCAAGCTCCGCTACCGCACGCAGGACGAACTGCTCGAGGTGGCCCGCGGGTACGTCAAGCGCGGCCTGCCGCTGTCGGTCATCGTCGTCGACTACTTCCACTGGACGCACCTGGGCGACTGGAAGTTCGACGCCGCCGAATGGCCGGACCCGGGCGCGCTGACCGCGGAGCTTCGCGACATGGGCGTCAAGCTCATGGTCTCGGTCTGGCCGTCGGTATCCCCGGCGAGTGAGAACTTCGTCCCGATGCGCGACCGCGGCCTGCTCATCGGAACCGAGTTCGGGCCGCTCTCCCAGGCCACCTGGCCTGATAAGGGCATCGGCGTCCCGGTCGGCGTCTGTTTCTACGACGCCACCAATCCGCGGGCGCGGGAATTCGTCTGGACGAAGGTCCGCGACAACTACCTGCGCCCGTACGGCATCGACGTGTGGTGGCTCGACGCGTGCGAGCCGGAACTGCGGCCGGGGTTCCAGGCGAACCTGCGCTACGACGCGGGTCCCGGGCTCGAGGTGGGGAACATGTACCCGAGGGAGAACGCCCGCGCGTTCTTCGAGGGCATGGCCGCGGAAGGGCAGCCGCAGACAGTCAGCCTGGTCCGTTCGGCATGGGCGGGCAGCCAGCGCTACGGCGCGGCGCTGTGGTCCGGTGACATCCCGCCCACCTTCGCCAGCCTGCGCGCGCAGATCCGCGCCGGGCTCAACGTGGCGGTCAGCGGCATCCCGTGGTGGACCACCGACATCGGCGGGTTCCACGGCGGGGACCCCGACGACCCCGAATACCGGGAACTGATCGTCCGGTGGTTCCAGTTCGGCGCGTTCTGCCCGCTGTTCAGGCTGCACGGGCATCGCGAGCCGACCATGCCGTTCGGCCTCGACCAGACCGGCGGGCCGAACGAGGCGTGGTCCTTCGGCAGGCAGGCCTACGAGCACATCGCCGCGGTCATGTTCCTGCGGGACCGGCTGCGGCCGTACATCATGACGCAGATGCGGACCGCGCACGAGACGGGGCTCCCGCCGATGCGCCCGCTGTTCGTCGACTTCCCCGGCGACGAGCGCGCCTGGCGGGTGGACGACGCCTACATGTTCGGGCCGGACCTGCTCGTCGCCCCGGTCGCCAGCTACGGCAGCCGCGAGCGCCTCGTCTACCTCCCGGCCGGGAGCCGGTGGACCTGCGCCTGGACCGGCAAGACGATCCCCGGCCGTACCGCGGCGGACACCGAGGCGCCGCTGGGCCGGATCCCGCTGTTCCTGCGCGACGGCGCGGCGCTGCCCATCACGGGCTAGCCCGCCCGCGCGGCCGGTGACGCGCGATGCGCCGTCCGGGAACGCTAGACTTTCGTACGCACGGGCTGTAGCGCAGTTTGGCTAGCGCGCCGCGTTTGGGTCGCGGAGGTCGCCGGTTCGAATCCGGCCAGCCCGACTAACCCTGAGTACCGGTAAGGAGATCGCCGCCTTCACCAGTCCGGCGACCTTCCTCTCCACCGTGGGGCTCCGCTTGCTGAGCGCGTACGACACCGGCCACATGTCGCCGTCGTCGAGGTTCGCCGCGTCCTGGAAGCCCAGGGTGGAATAGCGGTGGCTGAACTTGCCCGAGTTCTGGAAGAAGACGACGACCTTGCCGTCCGCGTTCGCGGGCATTGCGTACCAGGTCTTCGGCGTCAGTTCGGGGGCGGTCAGCGCGCGCAGGGTGAATCGGGGGAGCGTTCGTGACGCCGCTACACTGCCATCTTGTCGCCGATGGCGGCGAGGATGCCGTTCCACAGGCGGGTGCGGGCCGCGAGGGCGAGCTTGATCGTCTCGGCGCACTGCGCCCACTTGGCCTCATCGTCGCCGCACAAGTCGGTGACCATCTGCATCGCCATCGGCGTGTGCTCTTCGGCATCCACCTGGATGTGCCTGGCCAGGTAGTCGATGAAGGTGCTGAGCGACCCGGTGCGCTCATTGACCCCGACGACCTGCTGGAACATGTCGGGAATCAGGTCCTCGCGGCCGAACGCGAACGCCGCGGCCTGCGCGTGAACGGGAGCGCTCTCGATCAGGCCCCAGGTGAACCGGACGAACTCGGCGGCCGGCCCGGGCACCTTCACCTCGCCGATCGCCTCAAGCGCCGGCCGCCCAGCGCGGAGCCTGTCGATGAACGCTTCGATCACCGACGTGTCCGCGCCGGTTTCTGTCATGCCCTCAAGGTAGAGCTCGAAGTGGCTGATGAAGCCGCCCTGCCGCTCGTCGCTCTCCTCGACGAGCACGATGTCGTTGATGAGCCGGCGGCTGCCGGCCGGTCCGCCGGGCACCCAGGGCACGTCCACGCAGGTAAGGTTGCGCTGCAGCGACTTCAGCAGCGACATGAAGTCCCAGACTGCGAACACATGGTGTTCCTGGAAAGTCCGGATGGCCTCCGCGCTGTCCAGCGCGGCATATATCGGGTGCCCGATGACCTGGTGCCTGGCGTCGCTGATCTGTTCCTCGAGACGGTCGATTCCGGGATGCCGCCGGCCCCAGTCGTAACGGGACATGTCAAACCTCCAGTAGGGGTGTCCATCAGCCTGAATGGTCCGGGTTCGCGCCGAAGAACCAGGCAGAAGCCGGGTCGATGTAGCCGCGGCGCAACTGCACCGAGCTGCGGTGGACCGCGGTACACGCGAAGACTTCTAACCGGTAGAGGCAGACGCTTGAGACTTCTATCCGGGTAGCGGGACTGACTTGGGTGTTATCCGGTCCCGCAGCGGCCGGAGCATTCGCTGTACTGACTATTTCTCCCGGACCGCCGTCAGCGGACCCTGAGCTGACGTTCTACCTTGTCGATCATTGCTCGTCCCCGCATGCCCCCGACTGGCCGGAGCGGCCTCAGCAGGGAGCGCGCGTAACGGTTGCGCAATCCGCCGAAGACGGCGAGCCTGGTGCCGTCGCCTTCTGGCAGGGCCGCCATGCCCCCCACGATGAGCCGGCTTTGCATGAGGCACCAGCCATCGTCGAGAACCACATCAAAAAATGCCCTGGTGGCGGCGACGCCGACGCCCCGGGCCTTGAGACGGTTCCCGGCTGTCCCGACGATCTGGAATGACGATAGCCCGGTGATGAGCCGCGGCAACTGTCCCTCCAGATCGCTGACCACGGCCCATACTTGCTGGTACGGGGCCGGGATGTGCCTTTCGGCGTACACCACGCTCCCGATGGTGTCCGAGATGATCCTCAGGCGCTGCAGTGGATTCAGTTGCCCAAAGGAGCATGCTTGGCTCATTGTCCCAACGCCTTCTACACGATTCACGCAGCGATCCGCGAGCGTTATGCCTGGTTGCGACACTTCACGAGCGCGTCGCCTGTCGGTACCGGTGATCCTACTTCATGTAGGAGGCGTAAGAACAACAAAACATCACGCGAGTACGGCAAGGTTCCCGCCCGCTAATGATCACTCGGCCCGTGCCGATTGCCCAACGGCGCCAGGGATTAGTTCCGGTCTCTCACGGCCTCTCATAGACAGCGTCGGTGGTACAGACCATATCGGCCGGACATCGGCGCGTCTAGGTTCGGGCTGCGGGAGAGTGGGCTATGACTGATCTGTGGGAACTGGTGTGTGCAGGCTACGGGCCGCACATGACGCTGACCGTGCCTGGGCGTGGCTATAGCGCGCCCATGACCGCCATCTTGCGGGCGGCGGAGGGTACCGCCGGGCATATCGAACAGGTGGCAGCTGGCCGTCAGCCGGGGCGCGTCGGGCTCCTGCTCGACAACGGCGAGCCCTGGGTCCGAGGGCTGCTCGCGCTCTGGCGTCTTGGCGCGACGGCTGTGCCGCTGCCGCTGCCAGCGGGTTTCACCGGGCCTGCCGCCTACCTGGCGCAAGTTGGAGACATCTGCGCCGATGCCGGCCTGGACGCCATCCTCGTGGACTCCTCCACCGTCCTGGCCGCGAGCCTTGGCCGGATAGGCCCCGCGCTGATCGACATAACCGACCCGATGGCGGGGTTCGCGCCGCCGGCTGGCGGCGCCCGGCTCCGTGGCAGTGCCGTCATCCAGTACACCTCAGGTAGCACGTCCCGGCCCAAGGGGGTCGTGCTGACGCAGGACAACGTGATGGCCGGAATTGAGATGCTCTGGCGGGCAACCGGATCCAGGCAGGGGGATTCGCTCGGCCTGTGGCTTCCGCTTTACCACGACATGGGGTTGTTCTCGCTGTTGAGCGCCCTGGTGCATGGCATGTCGCTGTCGCTGTGGAGGCCCCGCGAGTTCATCCGCCGGCCCATGGAGTGGCTTAGGCAGTTCGCGGCCGCTGGCTGCACGACAACCACGGCGCCGAACTTCTTCTACGACATCCTGGCGGAGGCGGCACGCGAAGGTGTGCCCGATGACATCGACCTGTCCGCATGGCGAATAGCCGTCAACGGCGCGGAGCCGGTCAGGCCTCGCACGCTGGCGGCATTTACTGAGGCGTTCGCCGGGTGCGGGCTCAGGCCGGGGTTGCTCAGGCCCGCGTACGGACTGGCAGAGGCTACGCTGCTCGTCTGCATGGTCCCGCCCGGCGATGAGCCCCGGAGCCTGCGGCTGGAGCGATCGCACACCAGCGCCGGCGCGCGCGTCCGGTTGGCGGCGAGCGATGACGATGGTGCGCGCACCGTCGCGTCCTGCGGCCGGCTGGTCCCGCCCATGCGACTGCGGATACGAGACGGTGATGGACAAGACTGCCCGGACGGCGTGGTCGGCGAGGTGCAGATCGCCGGACCCTCGGTCACGGCGGGGTACCTGGGTGTCGAGGCGCCGGCGCAGCCGTTCACGTGCGACGGGTGGCTGCGGACCGGCGACCTCGCCTTCATGTGGGAAGGCGAGGTGTATCTGGTTGGCCGGATCAAGGACATGATTGTCATCCGGGGGGTGAACTACTACCCGGAAGATGTCGAAGAGGTCGTCCGCGCGGTGCCCGAGGCCCGCGGCCTTTGCGCCGCGTTCGCCTGGGTGGACGAAGAGGACGAGCGCATCGTGGTGCTCTGGGAAACGCAGCTCGGCGCCGAGGCCGCCGCGACGACCAACGTCGCGATACGCGGACGGATCCGGGAGCACCTCGGCCTGGACGCCGTCGATGTCGTGGCCGTGCCGCCCCGGACGATCCAGGTCACCAGTTCCGGGAAGGTCAAGCGCGCTCAGACGCGTGAGGCCTGGCGCGGGCGGCCCACGGGAAACGACCGGGATGGCTCGGTAAGTGGCTAGCGGGAACACATCCGGTAGCGGCCAGGATCCGGAACCGGATCCGATGCTCCGGCTGCGCCTCGCGACAGCGGCGCTTGACGGGGCCGTATGCACGCAGGGACACATCCCTTTCCCGCCGGGCCAAGTCTGGGATGTGCTAGGCGACCTGGAGGGCGAACTGCCGCGCATAGTCCCGTTGATGCGGTCGTTCCGTATCATCGGTATCGACGACCGCGTCATGCGCACGCACGCGACCAGTGTCCTGGGATGCCGGGCCTACTTCGATGTCAGGCTGCGGGACAGGTTCCTTCTCATGCAGAGCAGGTGCGTGGCGGTCGGCGTGGCAGTCAGCCCCGAGCGGGCGGGGACTCGCCTGATGCTGGTGTTCTGGATGCCCAGGCCGCGGCAGGCACGGGCACGGGCGGCATTCGCGACGCTGCTCGCGGCACGCTCGCGGGTCCTGATCGAGCGCCTGGACCGCAGGTTGCGGACGGGCGGCCCGGGGCGGGGGCAGGTGTCAGGTCCAGGCCCGGCGGAAGATGCGCCGGGCACGAAACAGCCGTGACCGGACTGTCCCGACAGGCACTTCAAGCAGGTGGCTGACCGACTGCTCGTCCAGGCCCTCTATGTCCCTGAGCACGAGCACCGCCCGATGCTCGGGGGACAGCCTGCGCAGGACGTCGTTGATGTCGACGATAAGCTCCGCGGACCCAGGCTGGGGTATCTCGGCCAGTTCAGCCTGGGAGATCCGGTTATTGCGGGCAGCCACCCTGACCGCCTCCCGGGTCGCGATGGCGCGCACCCATCCGAACAGCGCCGAGGGCTCCTTGAGCTGCCGGATGCGGCGGAAGATCGCGATCATTGCTTCCTGCGTGGCATCAGGCCCGTCCTGCATGGCGATCGATCCGCACAACCGGCTGACATACGGGGCGAGCAGGTCCAGCAATTCATCCATGGCGAGCACGTCGCCATTTTGTGCCCGCAGCACTATGGCGGTTGTCTCGTCGTTGCCCTGTCTGCCCTGAGCGAGCCTATCTTCCATGGTGCGCTCCATAAAGTCGCTGGTCGTGCAGGATGGAGCTGTCGCCTCAGCTGTCCCCGGCCGTTTCCAAAGACGCCGCTAGGTCCACCAGGCCTCAGATTCTTCATAGATATTTTTAATAGCGGCAGGGACGTGGCAGACATGGATTGCCATGTCGGGCACGCCCGCGGCGCGGCGATGGCGATGCCGGCGGAGTGGCTGATGGATCCTACGGCCGAGGCCGGCATGCGAGGGCGGCGTCCGGAAAACCCGATTGGGCCGCCCGGGTCGAGGCCGATGCCAGCAAGCCCGTTATGCAGTGCCCTGCGACCGATCAGAAAGTCACTCCTGCGTTCGGGGACGAGGCGAGTTGCCAGGCGGTACTCCTCGGGTGAGGTGCGCACGGCCTCCCGATCCCAGAGTGAGGCGATGCCGAACCCAACGTCGGCGCCTCGCCGGCGGCGGTCGAGCAAGGCGCGGAGAATGGTCGCGCGGTCGGCGGGCGCGGTCGGCGGGCAACGGCCGGTACCTGGTACGTCGCGTTTATGACCGGCGGTCCGGCAGGTCGCGGGGTCGGTGAAGGTCAGTGCTGTACGGTCCGTAGCCATCGCTTCCGCCTTGGGCCGATGGACCGTGAGCAGGCCGGTGCTCCGGAGTCAGTCACAGCGATCCCCTGTTAGTTCAGGCCTCCATTTTAGTTGGCCACCAATGATAGTGGAGGCGGTTTAGGGCATCCCACACTCCCCATTCCGGGAAATTCATGGCAGCTTACCGATCCCGTAGCCGATCAATCCCCTATAGTCACGGGCCCGCGTTTCGGGTTATTCCGGGCGCGCGACGTTCGGGCCGGCGTTGGCTGTGGCGTCGATGGTTTCCCGTTGCGGTTGTGGTGAAATGAGCGTATCGGGTGCGGTCACAGGTCGGCTGAAACCGGCTCGCCGGTCGGCGTCGTGGTGCTGGGGCGTTCGGCGAGCGATGGTGCCGGGAGCCAGCCCAGCCAGCGCGGCAGGAGCCAGTTCGCCTCGCCGAGCAGCTGCATGCAGGCAGGAAGCAGCACCGTGCGGACAATGGTGGCATCGATAAGCACGGCGGCGGCCATGCCGAGGCCTGCCTCCTTCATGGACAGCTCCGGGGTCGTGCCGAAGACGGCCGCCACGGCGATCATCACGACGGCCGCGCTAGTGATCACTCCGGCGCTGCTGGTGACGCCCTCGCGGATGGCCTGCGCTGTGGTGAGCCCGCGGCTGCGCGCTTCCCTGACCCGGCTGACCACGAACACGTGGTAGTCCATGGATATGCCGAACAGGATCACGAACATGAACAGCGGCACCCACGAGGTAATGCCGCCGTTCGTGGTGAAGCCGAGCAGGCCGGCTCCCAGCCCGTCTTGGAAGACCAGGACGACCAGCCCGTAGGCGGCGCCTACCGAGGCTATGTTCAGCAGCAGCGTCAGGCCGGCGATGGTCACTGAGCTGAACGCCGTCAGCATCATGAGGAAGGTGAAGATGAGCACGAAGGCGGCCACCAGCGGTGCGGTCTTGGCGAGTTGCGCGGCGGTGTCCACCGATATTGCCGTGGTTCCGGTGACGGCTACCGTGGCGTCTTTCGCGCCGGTGAAGGCGGCCGGGATGACATCGGTCCTCAGTACGGCCAGGGCGTTCTCCGACCGCTGATCGGTGCCGTTGCCCGCTAGCCCCACTGTCACCAAGGCGATGGTGCGCCGGGGATTGACCTGGCTGGTAACCGCGGGGCTGAAGTCACCGGCGTGTCGGATGATGCCCTGGCGCAGGGCCGCAATCGCCGCCTTCACCGGCTCGGCGCTCACGTCGGGCGCGGCCACCACGATCTGGGCTGGCGCCGCGCTGTCGGGGAAGCTCTGCTGTAGCTGCTGATAGGTGCGCAGCACCGGCAGCTGGCTGGCGCTGAGGTCGGCAAGGCCGGAGTTCGACAGCCTGAGTCCGAAGGCGGGTGATGCCAGGGCGCCAAGCGCCGCCGTGGCGATCGCGAGCGCTACGACGGGACGGCGCAGGACGCTCCCGACAACGGCCGCCATCATGCCGCCGCGGCGCACGCTGGCACGGCGCCTTCGCAGCGGCAGGCGCCCTTTGTCGACCCGGTCGCCGAGCAGGGACAGCACCGCGGGCAAGACGGTCACCGATCCCACCACCGCCATCGCGACCGCGATGATGGTGGCCTGCGCCATCCCGTCCTCGATGCCCTTGCGGGTGAAGAACAGGCCCGCCAGGGCGATGATGACGGCCGTGCCGGAAATCAGCACCGAGCGTCCCGAGGTGGCGGCCGCCGCTTCCACAGCCGCCGTGCTCGGCTTGCCCGCTGATCGTTCCTCGCGGTAACGCCGCAGGTAGAACAGGGAGTAGTCGACTCCTACGGCGATGCCGATCAGTGTCATCACCGACTTGCCGTTGATGTCGACGTTGATGAGATAACTGGCCAGCGCGACCATACCGCCGGCGCCGATCACCACCGTCGCCGCGAGCAGCAGCGGCAGCACGGCCGCGACCGCCGCGCCGAAGGCCAGCAGCAAGATCACCAGGGTTACCGGGAATGAGTACATCTCCGCGGTGGCGTAGTCCTTGTTCAGCTTGTCGTTATAGAGCTTGCTGAATGTGGCGTCGCCGAACGGCGCAATCTCGATGCCTGGGTGCCGGAGCTGCACCGCGGAGAGCGCGTCAAGCAGCGGTCCCACCCGGGAGGGAGCGGTGCTGGCCTGGCCGGTCATCTCGTAACTGACCAGGACAGAATGGCGGTCGGCGGATATCTCGTCAGCGTTTTGCGGCAGCAGGGGCGAGGCCACCGCGAGCGTCAGGCCGCTGCGCTGCAATGTGCTGACGGTGTCACGGATAGCGGACAGGAAGGCAGGGGCGCCAACCGAAGCGGGGCTGTGCAGGAACACGCCCTCCTGCGACGGCAGATCGAACCCTGCCCGGTCCAGCATCTGCTGAGCTTGCCGGGATTGCCCGTTGGTCATCTCCACCGCGGTCAGCCCGTGCGTGCCTGACCACTGGCCGGCTATGACCGCCACGATGACCAACGCCAGCCATAGGCCGACGGCCATCGCGCGGTGGGAAGCGCTCCAGCGTCCTATCGTGGCGGCGATGTTGCGGTTGCCTCGCACTTGCGCGTCTCCTGTTCTCCGCCCCGGGCCGCTAGCCTGGCTCGGCCGCGGCTGAGCCGGCTCTCGTAAGGAGGAGGAGGAGCCGCGGCATCAGAACGTTCCGTCGCTTTCCCGTGCCCGCCCGTCCGTTGCCGCTTTTTCCCGGATCACGGGGAACGCCGCCCGCCCGCGGGGCCTCCTAAAGAGCGATGTCCTTCGCGGAAAGGGAGAACCGCATGCCTTCAACTGTCGACCTCAATACCGATGTGCTGGCCACACTGCGACCGAGCGCGCCGTTCGGGGCGATGCCGGGCCTGGCCGCGGATAAGTTCCCTGACGCGCCGTTCCTCACCGACGGGGCATGGCCGATCGCCGGCCGCACCGTCACCACCGCCGGTGAGCTGGCCGGTGTCGTGGACGACTTCGCCGACCGGTTGTGGGCGGCGGGCGTGCGGGCCGGTGACGTGATCGCGGTCATCCAGCGCAACCACGTCGAGGTCGAGGCAGCGATGTGCGCCATCGGGAAGATCGGCGCCCTCCCCGCGCTGTTGCACCCCGCCATGGATCCGGGCGAGATGCTGGAGTGCCTCGCCCGGCTGGGCACTGCCCGCGTCCTGGTGGATGCCGATGGGCTCGCCCACCTCATGGGTGTCAGGAACGCGCTGCGATCGCTGGCGGTACGGATAATCTGCTGGTCGGAAACGAACATGGACTGGGTTGTGCCGGCGGTCGAGCGGGGCCATCACGTGGCCAGCCCGCGCGGCGACGACGAGTGGTTCGTCATCACCCATTCCTCCGGCACCACCGGGACGCCGAGGCTGGCCGCGCACTCAACCCGGTCCCTGTTCGGGATGGTCGCGCCCAACGTTATGATCATGCGCGCTCAGTACGACAGCCATGATCTGTCTGCCAGGCACCTGTCGTGGGTGCATGCCCGCACGATCGCGGGCATGCTGGCCACCCTGGAGACGGGGACGTCGGCGCTCGCCATCACCGATCCACGGCCCGCGCACGTCAAGGACGTCTTGCTACGGCACCGCCCGACGGCACTGGAGACCCACCCCAACATCTTTATCCAGTGGGAGGTGCTGGCCGACGACCCGGACCGGCCGCTCGCGTCGGTGGAGCGCTTCGTGAGCACGTTCGACGCGATGCACCCGCGTACGGTGCGCACGCTGCTGGCAGGGTCGGACAAGCCCGGCGCGCATTATCTGCAGGCCTACGGCCAGACCGAGTCGGGGCCGGTCACGCTCGGCATCATCGGGCGCGACCAGGCACCTGCCTACTCGCCGCGTAACGTCGGCTACACCGGTCCCGGCTATGAGGCGAGGGTGGTCGACCCAGGAGGCAACCCCCTTCCCGCCGGTGAGATCGGGCAGCTGCAGACCAGGTCACGTGGCCGTATGCGGGGGTACGTCGGTGAGGACGTCCCGATGATCGCCGACGACGAGTGGTGGCCGATGGGGGATGTCGGCCGGATGCTTCCCGATGGGGCAGTGGAGCTGCTGGACCGGGTGGCAGATCACGTCGATGGCACCGATAGCCTGCTGGAGGTCGAGGACTCGCTGCTTGACCGGCTGCCAGAGCTGGTGGAACTGGTGCTGGTCCGCACGCGCGAGGACGGCGGCCTTGTCGCCATCGCCTGCCCGCGGGCCGGCGGCGACCGCCGCGCCGAGCGGTTTGACAAGGCCGTGGCCGAGCTTGGTTTCCGCGAGCCGATCCCGGTGCGGTTCTGGGACTGGGAGGCGCTGCCGCTGACCGGTACCTACAAGGTCCGTCGCGGCGTCTTGCGCCGCAGGCTCGCGGCATGGGCGGCGGCGGCCGGCCAGGAGAAGTCGTGAGCGCCGCGCCGGGGCTCGGCCAGCGGCCGGAGGCTGACGAGGATGTTCTGTCCATAGTGCTGGATGCGCTGGCGACGCACGCCGGGGTTGATCCCAGCCGGATCGGCCTGAATGAGCCGCTGTCCGCGATACCGGGAATCGAGTCCGTGACGGCGCTGCGTGCGATCACCGCGGTTGAAGACGCATGCGGCGTGCTGATACCCGATGATTTCCTGTTCGAGACTGCCACCGTGGCGCAGTTCTGTCATCAGGTAGCCGAACTGCGCCGCGCCAGGCCCGCCGGGTGACGCGGTGCGGACCCAGAGGAACGCCGATGCCGTCTCGCTCACCAGGGCACTGGAGCGGTTCCGGTTCGTGCCTGCCGACATCGCGTGTTATGACACCGATGTTTCCAGCGCCGCACGGACCCTGCGGGTCGGACCGGGGCAGGTAACTGAACTCGCCGCCGCAGGGCTGCCGCACTGCGACGACCCACGGCGTGGACCGCTGTTCGACTACGACGACGTCATGAACGTGGGCAAGTTCTCGGGGACCGGGATCACCGGACCTGAGCTTGCGCTCAGGTTCCTGATGCGATTCTCGGCGATGCCGGAGGACACCTGGCATTCACCGCGACGCTGGCTGGTCACGGTGGCGGCGGCCGGGCGTGCCGGGCGTGCCGGGCCTGCGGCGCCCGGCGGGCAGGTGTCGCTGCGCGGGCCCGATCTCACCGCGCCCGGCATCGGCTATCTGAGTTCCCAC
Organism: Actinomycetota bacterium; assembly: GCA_027314595.1. GTDB lineage: Bacteria > Actinomycetota > Actinomycetes > Streptosporangiales > Streptosporangiaceae > Trebonia. The sequence continues at coordinate 15,459 of DAHVAN010000081.1, forward strand.
AGGCTGGCGCCCGGGCTGATCCGGCCGACGGGCGCGGAATTCGAGTCGCGCCCCTATCAGGTTGCCGTTCGGATCACCGGCGCCCGGCACGTGATCGCCGACCCGCGGGTCCGTACGGCCTTCGACGACGTGGTGCAGCCGATCGTGGACCGGTCGGTGGTGTTCCAGAGCGTCGCGGAGACGCTGCGTGCCGACCACCTCCGCGCGTGGCGGCTGGGCATGGCCGACTGCATGGTGGCCAGCAAGGTGCTGGCTGACCGGCTGCGTGATCTCGGGCTGCGGGCCAGAGTGCGCCGCGGCTATCTCCTTGGCCTGTACGGCAGCGATCACGCGTGGTGCGAGCTGGCCGAGGACGGCGAGTACAAGCCGCTGGACCCGATGTACTGCTACCTGGGACGGGTAGGCGCGCCGGATCTCGGGCTTCGCCCGTCGCCGGCGTTTGCGGTCGCGGCCTTCGGCGGACGGTTCAACCGGCTGCTGCCATTTCAGGGCGAACAGGGTGAGCCGCTGGTGTACCTGGACGGCCGCCCGGCCCCCTACTGGGCACTGGCGGGCATCAGCTCGCAGCCCTGTGAATGACCTCCTGCGTTCATCTGTAAGCGGTCTGGTACCGGCCGGAGGAGAGGAGAGGATGTGGAAAACGTTCATGGCTACGCCCGGGAACTGGTGGCCGCGTGCGTGGACCTGCCGGGAATCTTGGACAGTATCGGCGACGACGACGACCTCGTGTCCCGCGGCGTCGACTCGGGTGAGATCCTCAACGTGGCTCTGCGCTGCGAACAGGTCCTTGGCCGGTCCCTGACCGATGGCGAGTTGTCCCGGCTCACGAGCATCAGCGCGGTAGCTGAGCTGGTCCAGACGGCGGTGCCCTGACATGTGGCTGCGCCAAATCCTTGACCGCAACTCGGTGCGTTATCCAGACCGCGTCGCGCTGCGGGATTCCGGGCGCGACATCGAGTGGCGCGTGCTGGCGGCGGAGGTGAGGGCGCTGGCCGTGCAGCTGCGCCAGGCGGTCCCACCAGGCGGGCGGGTGCTTGTGCTGAGCGCGAACCGCGCCGAGATGATCGAGACCTACTTCGCCTGCGCCGAGGCTGGCGTCATCGCTGTACCGCTCAACCCGAACCTTACGGATGCGGAGATCGGACCGATCCTCGGGTCGGTGGAGCCCGCGCTCGCGGTCGCCGACCGTGCCTCGATCGCGCGACTGGCCGATACCTGGCCGCGAATGCCGACGCTGTGCACCGAGGATGTGGCCGGCCTGCCGCGGGCCGGCCACGACGGCAGCCGGCCTGCCGGGGAGGCTGCCGGCCAGGTGAGGCGTCCGCTGATGATCCTGCACACCTCGGCGACGACCGGCCGGCCGAAGGGAGTCGTCTACGACGATCAGGTGATCCGGTCCAATGCCGCGTCCTGGCTGGCTGACGTCAGCATCGAGCCCGGCACGGTCTTTCTCAACGCCTGTCCGCTGTTCCACGCGACGATGCTCATCGCGTTCCATTACCTGGCCGCGGGGGCGACCGTCTGTATGCTCGACCGGTTCACGCCGCAGGGGACGCTGGCCGCCATCGGGCGATGGCGGGTCAACCATGCCTATCTGGTGCCGGCGATGGTGCGGCTCGTGCTTGAGGCCAAGGCGCTGCCTGACACCGACGTAAGCTCACTGAGGCTGCTGGTCCACGGGGCGGCGCCCATGTCAGCGCCGCTGGCCGCGGCCGCCGGGACCGGCCTCGGCGCTGGCCTTCTGGTGAGTTACGGATCGACCGAGGCGGGCGGCCCGTTCGCCTCCGTGCATCCTGACGACCGGCCCGGTCAGATGCCCGTGCCTGGCGCCTCATGCGTCGGAATGCCCCTCCCGGGCTACTCGATCGGCCTGCGCCGCACGGACGGCCAGCCTGCGGGGCATGGCGAAGCCGGTGAGATCCGCATTACGGGCGCCGGGCTGATGACGGGCTACTGGCAAGATCCCGCGGCCACCGCAGCTGTGCTCACCGACGGCTGGCTGAATACGGGTGACCTCGGGATGCTCGACAACCGCGGCTATCTGTGGCTCATCGACCGGCGAGACGACCTGATCCTTCGCGGCGGGCAGAACGTCTACCCAGCGGAGATCGAGCACGTGCTGTACCGCTCTCCCGCCGTCGCCGATGTGGCCGTGGTGCCAGCCGAGTCCAGCGCCTGGGGTCAGAGCCCGGTGGCGTTCATACAGCCGACTCCCGATGCCAGCGAGAAAGCACTGGTAGCCGAGCTCATCCAGCGATGCGTGGATGAGCTGGCCAGCTACAAGCGGCCGAGCAAGTTCGTCGTCCTGGACAAGATTCCGCGCAGCCCCAGCGGCAAGATTCTGCGCCGGGAGCTGCGGGCTCAGCTCGGGAATCAGCCGGGCCAGCTGACAGATCAGGAGCAGAAGCTATGACTGAACCCGATTACACGGATCCCGCGGTGCTGACGAACCTGGCCGGCGACTGGACGATTCCGCTCGGCGGCTATGCCACGCTGCAATGGGACTACGACCGGGTCAACGAGAAGATGCTTCGCCTCTACGTCCAGGGCAAGCAGCGGCAGTGGGACGCCGACGGCGTGCTGGACTGGGAGCGCGAGCCCGATCCAGCCAATCCGACAGGCATCCCCGACCAGTTCGTCTCTATCGCTGGCTCGGCGCTGTGGGACCGGCTGCCACCCGAGGAGCGCGCCCTCGCCCGGCGGCACGCGGCTGGCTGGCTGTATTCGCAGTTTCTTCATTCCGAGCAGTTTGCCCTCGTCGGCGTCGGCAGGGTGTGCGCGGCGGCATCCGATCTGGAGTCCAAGATGTTTGCGGCCACGCAGCTCATGGACGAGGCCAGGCATGTGGAGGCATTCAACAGGTACATCAAGACGAAGATCATGTTGCGGTACCCGTACGCTCCGGCGCTGCGTTCTCTGCTTGAGCAGGTCATCTCCGAGGCGCGGTGGGACTTCGGGGTGCTCGCGGGCCACGTCATGGTGGAGAACATGGCGCTTGTCACCCACGCGCAGCATCGCGAACGCATGGGTGACCCGCTGGCAAGGGCACTGAGCGCCTATGTGGCCAGGGACGAAGCCCGGCACGTCGCCTTCGGGCGCCTGCTGCTCCGCCAGTACTATCCGCAGCTCACCCAGCGGGAACTGCGGGAACGCGAGGCATTCGTGCTGGAGGGTTGCTGGGCATTGAAGTCGCGCTACGTGGACGACGATGTCTGGATTACCCTCGGGTTCGGCGAGCAGGCGATCGCGGCCGCTCGCCGGTCCCCAGTGTCCCGTGAGTTCCGCCGCCGGCTGTTCATGCGCCTGGTGCCGGGCTTGAAAGAGGTCGGGCTCTTCGGCCCGCGAATTCAGGAAGGGCTGGCTAAATTGGGCGTACTCGGCTTCGGTGATTTCGATGAGGAATCACTGCGGAAGCTGGACGAGCATGCGGTCGACAAGCTCGCGGCCGCGGACATCGCCGGGCGCAGGGAGGACATCGCCGCCACGGCGGAACTTGGAGCGGGACAGGTGGCTGATGCGCCGTCCGCGATGCCGCGATGAGCCCGGCGTCCGCGGCCCTGGGAGGGCATGACATCGCGGTGCCCCCCGGCTTCCCCGGCCCCGGCGAGGACTCCGCCGCACGCCGGTACCTGACGTCCCTCATCGACGGCACCGCCGCGCCGCCACGGTGCCTGGAGCTGCTCATGATGCCTGTCCCGGCGGGCACTACCTGGTCCTGCGGCCGGATTAGCGCCCGCATGCCCGTCGATGACGTGCTGGCCCTGACACCCGGAGTGGTCTTCGGGGGTTACGTGATGTGCCTGGCTGACCACTTCGCGAGCCTGGTGATGCTGACCGTGCTGCCGGATGGGGCACGGGTGCTCACGGCCGCTGTCGACACCGCCTTGCTCGCGCCTCTGGCGCCCGGCGAGGCGTCGGTCGAGGCGTCGGTCACCAAGCTGTCGGCCAGGCGCGCTCTTGCCGAGGTGACCATCCGGCAAGGGCGCGGTGTCACCAGCCGCAGCGTGGCCGAGCAGTTCATCAAGCGTCCCGGGCCGGCCGGCGACACCCGCCGGCTCCGGAACGAATACCCGGGCACCAGCTAGGCGCACCATGGCGACTTCACACCATGCCTCGCGGCGCGAGATACCCCCGGCAGCCGGGGTGCGTCATCGCTTTGTCCGGGTTGGCGATGCACGGATCCACATCGCCGAGTGCGGCGACGGCGACCCGGTGCTGCTGCTGCACTCATTTCCCCAGCATTGGTACGCATGGCGGAAGGTAATCCCTCTGCTAGCCCGCGACTACCTGGTGATCTGCCCCGATTTTCCCGGATCCGGCTGGTCCGAGAGCTCACCTGACGGCTATGACACGAGCGCGCGGGCCGCGGCCGTGCTGGGCATCATGGACAGCCTCGGGCTCGCGCGCGCCCGCGTCATCGGCCACGCGTGGGGAGCCGTAGCCGGGTTCCGGCTCTGCCTGAAGTCACCGGAGCGGGTCAGTCATTTCCTCGCGCTGAACGCTTCGCACCCGTGGCCGCTCAGGCGGACAGCGGCCGCCGAGGCCTGGCGGCAGTGGCACACGGCATTCTGGGAATATCCCGGGATAGGCCGTCAGGTACTGCGGCACTGGCCGGCGTTCACCCGTTTCATGTTCCGTCATTGGGCGGCCGATTCTTCGGCGTTGACCGCTGAAGCAATTACTGAATATGTCGAGTCCAGCCGGGAGAAGGAACATGCCCGGGCCGGTGAGAAACTGAACTGGCAGTATGTTCTGCACGATATCCCCGGCCTCCTGCTGCGGCGCGATCGCGAGGTGCTTACCGTCCCGACTGTGATAATTGCCGGCGAGCGCGATGTCGTTATACCCCCCCGGTTGTGCCGCGGCGGCAGAGGCCACGCCGCCGAACTCAGCGTAGTGGTGGCGCCCGGGGCAGGTCACCTGCTGCCGGAGGAACGCCCTGAGCTGATCGCCGAGACAGCGCGAGTTCTGTTTGCGCGGCAGTAGCTGGATAAGCCTCAGCTCCGCGGATTTCGATAAACGCCGGGGAACGGATGGAGTTGTCCAAGCCTCTAAATATCGGGAGATGTTTCCGACCGAGTCAAAAGGAGGCGGCAATGCAGCAGATGTTGGCCGTAAACACAGGCGCCAACGAGCGCAGCATGGATGCCATCCGGCAGGTTATCGCCGGGGGATCGAGCAGCAATATGCGAGCGAAGGGTTTCGTGATCCCCATCGTGGTCCGGCGGGCGTCGGGCGCCAGGATATGGGACATGAACGGCGCGGAGCTTATCGATGTGAATATGGGATACGGCCCGCATCTTTTCGGTTATGCCGATCCGCAATACACCGAAGACATCGCGGCGCAGTTGCGCGACGGGGCGATGACCGGCCTGCCGCACCGGCTCGATCTAGAGGCGGGGGAGCTCATCGCCCAGCTGGTGCCCTCGATGGAACAGGTCAGGTTCGCCAATTCCGGGACAGAGGCGCTGATGTCCGCGGTCCGGCTGGCCCGGATGAGCACGGAGCGGACCCTGATCGTCACTTTCGCTGGCCACTACCACGGCTGGAGCGATACCCTGCTGCGGCGTCCAGTCATCCCGGGTGCGCTGCCCGCGAGCCTGGACCCTGGCTGCGAGCCTGGCGCGCCGGGAATGCTTCCCGAGACCCTGTCGCACACCATCCAGATACCGTGGAACGATCCGGACAGCCTGCGCGCGGTCTTCGCCAGGCACGGCGAGCGGATCGCCGCCGTGGTGTGCGAGCCAGTGCTCGCCAATGCCGGCGTCGTGCCTCCGGCCCCGGGCTTGCTGGCGATGGCGCGCGAGATGAGCGCCGCGCACGGCGCCTTTCTCATATTCGACGAGGTCATCACCGGGTTCCGGGTCGCGCGAGGAGGTGCGCAGGCGCTGTATGGCGTCACCCCCGACCTGACTGTGCTGTCAAAGGTTCTCGGCGGCGGCTTCCCCGTGTCGGCATTCGGCGGCACGAGGGCGACCATGGCGCCGCTGGCAAGGAACGAGGCATTCCATGCGGGTGTCTACGCCGGCAACCATGCGGCCATGGCGGCGGTCGTCAGCATGCTGCGGAGGATCAGTTCAAGCTCAGACATATACGACAAGCTGGATGCCCTGGGTGCTTACGCGGAAAGCGAGGTCCGGAAGGTGTTCGCGGCCGCCGGGCTGCCAGTCTGGATCGGCCGGGCCGGCTCGCTGATGTCTGTCTCGCTGTCGACGCGGCGCCTGCGTCCCGAGCAGGAGACGGCAGAGGGCCCCGCGGCGACCGATTTCGTCCTGCACAGGGAACTCCAGGCGCGGTGCCAGCGGGGCGGGGTGTACTTCCACCCCAATCCATTCGAGCCGTGGTTCCTCAGCACATCGCACACGATCGAGGACATCAACACGGTCTGCGGGGTTATCAAGGACGCGCTATTGGAGATAGAGGACCTGTAGGGCTCGCGGCCAGGGCGGCCGGGGCGGCCGGGGCGGCCAGGGCACGGTGACCGGGATGCTCCCCCGGGAGCAGCCGACGGTAACCGCGAACCCCGCAAGGACTGACGAGCGGCTGTCACTGACGAGCGGCTGTCTAGGCCGGGGCTTGGCGCCCGAACGAGCGCAGTGCCTCGGCGAGCGGCTTTGGCTGGTCCAGGGGGATCAGGGTGTAGCTGTCCTCGATCTCGACGTAGCGCCCGCGAGGGAACTCGCCCGCGAGCCGACGGCCGTCTGCTGGCGGCATCAGCTTGTCGCCAGCCGCCCAGACGACCAGGACTGGGATCTGGACCGCGGCGAACTTTGCCGCGGCGCGGTTGAGCACACCGCGGTCACGGAAGATGCTGCGCAGGATCCGGACGGTATCGACGCGGATCTCGGGCTGGTTCCAGACCGGCGCGAGCCAGCCCCGGACCGTTGCGTCGCCGCGCTTGGTCAGCCACCCGAAGGAGACGGGCATCCGGCGCATTGGCTTGAGCCGCAGCTGCTGCATGAACATCCCGAACAGCGCAGGCGGGAGCTTGCCCGTCAGGGCCAGGGTCCTGCCGCTGATCCCGGGCGGGAGATTGTCGTAGGTGTCGCAGGCGATCAGCACCGCCTTGCCGACCCGGCTGGGGTCCTCGGCGAGCACCAGCTGGACCAGCGCCCCCCCGGTGTCATTGCCGGCCAAGACGACGTCGCGGAGATCGAGGGCGGCGAGAAACTCGATCACCAGCTTCGCCAGGCCGCTCATCGTGCGGTCGGCGCCGGCGGCCAGCGGCCGCCGGTGCCCGCCCAGCGGCAGGGTCGGCACCACGCAGCGGAACTGCTCCCGCAGCAGGGGGGTGACCTGGCGCCACAGCGACCCGTCCATCAGCAGTCCGTGCAGGAGAACCACGACGGGAAGGTCCCGGCCGGTGTCCTCGTAGTCGATCTCGGCCGTGGGGAGCTTAACGGCGGGCATGACGGACCTTTCGCGACAGGACAGGGACAGCCGGGCGGTGGCCGGCTGACGACGCGCCGCAGAGCAGCCCCTCCAGCGGATCCCGGCCGCGCCATTGCCCGGCGGCGGCCACCGGAATGTGACGGGAGAAGAACATCTCCGAGTTGAAGTTGCCGCGGCGGTCGGCTTCCATGGCCCGCAGGTGACCGCCCGGGTAGGAACCGAGCGAGTAGTCGCGCATCGCTGCCAGGCTACGCCACAGCGAGAACGTGCCGATAACCAGCGGCGGCCGGATGATCGAGATCCCGTCGAGGAAGCCCGGGTGGCTTGCTGCCTCCCGCTCGGCGGCTCCCGCAGCCTTGAGGAAGGGCAGGAAGCGGGAGGCCTTCACCTCCCCCACGGTGTAGGCGGCAACCGGAGAACCGTCAGGCACCGGCGCCTCCCGCCGCGGCAGCTCAGGCAGCCCGGGCAGCTGGCCGATGCTGCGGGCCGGCTGCATGCAAACCTCGTACCCGCCGGCGAAGCGCCGCGCCACGGGATGGTCCCTGAACCGGTCGGCATCCTTCTGGTCGTCCCATCCGGTGAAGAGCACCGCGCCGGTGACATCGACCGAGGGGAGCAGCCCCCGTCTTAGCTCGGCCGTCAGGTAGGTCCGGGCGTAGCGGAGCCCGTCGACGCGGTCGGGATCGACCTGGTGCCGGAAGGCCTTGACGGCCTCGGCCCGCCCGCACTCGATCAACTGGATGTTCAGTATCACGCTTGCACCTCCATGGCAGGCGCCTCGGTTGTGCCGGGAGTCCGCGTCCCGGCGCGGTCCGGGTCGTCCGCGTGCAGCACCTCGGCGGCTGCCCGGCGCCCCGAATAGATCGCGCCGCTCATCGAGCCGAACTCGACCGGAACGGTCTCCGCGCCAGCCCAGTGCACCCGGCCGAAAGGCTCGGTCAGCGCGGAGCCGAACTGGGTGTAGAGCCCGGGCGGCGCGTAGGCGTGGTAGCAGCCCCTGGTGAAGGGCTCCTCCATCCAGTTCTGCTCGATGAGCTCGTCGGGCTTGCCGGCCGCCGCGCCGAAGAAGCGCACCAGCTCGCCGAGGACGGCCTCGCGCCGCTCGGGCGCCGGGCGCCGTCCCATCGCCCGGGCGGCCGGGCCGGTCACGAAGACGGTGAGCACGCCAGGAGAGCCGTCGGGCGTGCTGCCGTCCAGGACCGCGCGGACGAGCCCGTCCCAGCTGATCACCATGCCGCTGAGGCCCTGCCGCCGCCAGAACGGCTCGTCGTAGATGACCAGGTACTTGATCGCCGACCCGAACCCCATCCGCTGGGTCAGCTGGTCGCGGTGACCGGGCTGCGGCGGGTCGTACTCGATCCGCCCGGACAGCGGCACCGGAACGGCCACAATCGCCCGGCGGGCCGTCACCTCAAAGCCCGGACCGCTGACCAGGACACGATCGGAGCGCTGCTCGATCCGCCGGACAACCGCCCCCGTGTAGGCCCGTTCGGCGATCGGGTCAGCCAGCCGCAGCGCCACTGCCTGGGCGCCGCCGGCGAAGCGGTTCTCCAGCGTGCCGCCGGTGACCGTGGTGGTCGCCCGGAAGCCGCCGGTGCCGTTGGAGTAGTTGAGCACGTGCAGCACGGAGACCTCGGCGGCCGACGTTGCGAGCCCGCCCTCGATGAGCAGGCGGAACAGCTTGCGCCCCTTGACGGTGTGGACATTGCGCTGGGCCCAGGACCAGATCGTCTCGTTGTCCCATCTGGTGGCGTGGGGAGCAGTCCACGGCGCCTCCTGAGGAACCTCGCGGCGCATCCGCTCAAGGCGCAGCACCGCCTGCCCGAGGTCGAGTGTTGCCACCGCGCCGATCATGGGCGCTGAGCCCGTCCAGCGCCGCAGCCTGCCGCTGTCGTCGAGCAGCTTGTAGCCGGTGTCGTAGACCTTGCACGAGCCGATTCCCAGCGATCGGGCGGTCTGGGCGCTGACCGAGTTGTCCTGGCCGTGGAACTCGCAGCCCAGGTCGACGACCTTCCCGTCGCCGATCGGACGGCTCCACGCTCGCCCGCCGAGGCGGTCCCGGGCTTCGAGCACGACCACGTCCCGCCCGGCGGCGTTCAGCTCCCTGGCAGCGGAGATCCCGGCGAACCCGGCCCCGACGACGGCGACGCCGGCCTGGATCGAACCACCTGCGGACATGACGTCAGGCATGTTGTTCACGCACCTTCACGGAGCACGGTCACCGGGTCATCGGCACGTCTGGGCGCATCCAGCCGCCCGTTCCTGATGAGCTGGGTGAGCAGGTACCTGCGGGGTTTGGCGGTCGCGGTGCGACGCAGCGAATCGACTCCGACCACGACCGGATCGCCAAGCGCTCCCAGGCCGTCGGAGACTACGCGCCACTGCGCGGGGTCGATGCTCTGGCCATTGCGCAGGCAGATCACCGGGACCGGCCGCCCCGTGCCGTCATCGACCACGACGACCTCCTCGGCACCCGGCAGGCGGGCCAGCAGCACGTCCTCGATGCGCAGGCAGCTCTCGATCCCCTCGATCCGGTCGGCCACCCGGTCGAGCACCTCGAGCCGGCCCCAGGCGCCGCGGCGGCCCCAGTCGCCAGTGTCGAACCACTTGCCGTGCCGGCGTTCGGAGAACATCTCCGGCGTTCCGACGAAGGAAAGGATCCGGGCCGGGCTCTTGACCTGGATCATGCCCGGCTCGCTCTGCCGGAGACGCCGGCGACCTGTCTCCGGGTCTGCGATGCGTGCCCGTACGCCAGGCACCTCGACGCCAACGCTGCGTGAACCGGGCTGGTCCAGCTTGCGCAGGGTGCCGCGGGTGTATACACGGACGCTGACAACCTGCACCTCGGTCATCCCGTAGCACTGCAGCCACAGCGGTCGCTGCCGTTCAGAGGCGGCCAGCAGCCGGGAGATGGTGCGCGGATGGATCGCGTCGAAGGTGTTGAAGAACACCCGGACGCTCGCGAATGGCCGGCTCTCGTGGTCGGTCAGGCGCTCCCACTCCACGAAGGCGTTCGGGTGGCACTCGATGATTGTCGGCCGGTAGCGCTGCATCAGCTCGAGGAATGTGGCCTCGTCCGGCTGCCCGATGCCGAGTACTGGCGTGCCGCGCGCCATGGAGGCCATCTGGGTGACCGCGCCGCGGACGTGCACGTGCGAGATCGCGCTGGCGAACAGCTCGCTCGGCGCGTGCACCAGCGGGAAGATCGCCTCCCTGAACGCCGAGAAGGTGACGGCTCGGGCGCAGGTCTCGCCGAGCTTGGAGATGCCTGTGGTGCTTGACGTGTGCGTTATCATCATCGGTTCGTCGTCTTTGAGCGGAGCCGGCGCCGGAACCCGGGCGTTGCTCAGCTCTTCGAACGGTGTCGCGCCGGGAATCGGCGCGATGATACGGCACCCCAGTGCCTTGCCCCGCGCCGCGTCGATCCCGTTCTCGCGAGCCACGTCGGCGTCGGTGACGATCACGCGCGGCTGCAACCGTTCCAGCAGGACGTTCGCGATGCTCGGGTCCAGCTTCGCCGAAAGCAGCGCGGGGATGGCCCCGATCCGGGCGGTGGCCCAGGCCATCGACTGCACGTCGAAGTTCGGCGTCTTGATGATCGCGACCCGGTCCCAGCGCCGGACGCCGATCTCCGCCAGCGCGGCCGAGTACTGCTCGATCAGCTCGGCGACGTCAACATAGTCCAGCTCGACGCGCTGCCTGGCGTCCCAGGAGAACGGGCGGTCGAGGAAGATCTGCCCGGAACGGCCGAACCTGTCGGCGGCGAGTTGCGCCATGACACCCACGTTGACCGGCTTGCGCAGCGAGACACGCCGGGGCGTCAGCACCCCGGCCGCCAGCCGCACCGGACCGGTTTTCCGGTTGGTAAGGGTGTATACGGAGCGCGCGGCAGCGTCGTGCTGTGCCGTCATTGCGTTTCCCCCCTTCGGGGCTTGCGTTGATCGGTGGCCGGCGGTACGGGCCGGTGAGGTCAGCGCAGGGCGGCCGGGGCCTGCTGTACGCCGAGGGCGGTCAGGGCTTCTGTGGCGGCGCGGCGCCCGGAGCTGACCGCGCCGTCCATGAAGCCCTGCCAGTAGGTCGCTGTCTCGGTCCCGGCCCAGTGCACGCGCCCCGCCGGTTCGCGCATCGCCGCACCCGCCTCAGTCAGCAGCCCGGGTGCGGGCAGGGCGCCCGGGCAGCCCCAGACATAGGGCTGCAGGTGCCAGCGCCGCAAGTGCACGCGCTCGGGGCGGGCGGCCTGATCGCCGAAGTACCGCCGCAGGTTCTCCGCTATGGCCTGCTCCACTACCTCGTCGGCAATGCCGTCGAACCCCGCGGCGGCCTCGCCCTTGACGAAGGCCAGCAGCACGCCGTACCGCCCCGAGGCCGGGGTGTTGTCCCAGACGTTCTGCACCGGCGGGGTGTCGCTGCAGACGTAGCCGCTCAGCCCCGCTTCCCGCCAGAACGGCCGGGAGTAGACCACGTTGACCTTGATCTGCCCACCCGTCTGGAGTCCTTCCTGAAGGCGCTGCCGGACGGCAGGGAGGGCGGGCTCGAAGCGGATGCGCGCGGCGGCGGCGGGCGGAACGGCCACGATCACGCGCCTGGCGGCGATGCGAGCGTCCGGGGTGCGGACCTCGGCGCCATCGCGATCCTGGCGGACCAGGCTCACCGGCGAAGACAGCCGCAGGTGCTCGGCGACCTCGGCGGTGAGCCGTTCGGCAATGCGCTGCGAGCCGCCGACGACGCGCCACTGGGACGCCCCGTCGGCGGTGACCACGACGCGCAGCAGCGAACCCGGGGTTGACTCGTTGCCGGCCGCGGCGACGTAGCGCAGCATGTGCAGCAGCGAGACCTGGCCCGGCTCGATCGCGTTGGTGCCGCGCACGACGTAATCAACCAGCATCCGGGCGTCCTGGGTCACGGTGTTCGCCGCAACCCAGTCGGCGAAGGTGATGCGGTCCCGCTCGGCCGCGCCGGGCGCCGCCCATGGCCGGGCCGGGTCGACCTGCGCGGCCTGGGCCTGCAAAGCGCCGATCAGAGCCATGGCCTCCTTGAGGGCGTCCTGCGACACGGGGGGGATCGGCCCGCCCTCGGCGCTGTAGCGGCTCAGCTCGCCATGGCGGAAGTAGAGGTGGTCGCCGACGACGTGGGTGTTGTGGATCGACAGGCCGAACTCGCTCACCAGGCCGAGGACGCTGTCCTGGGTCGGGCCAAGCCACTGTCCGCCCATCTCGATCATTTCCTCGCCGTCCAGCGGCGTGCCAAGCACCCGGCCGCCAGCCCGGTCAGCCGCCTCGAGAACCCGGACGCTGACGCCCTGGCGGAGCAGGTCACGGGCGGCGGTGAGGCCGGACAGCCCGGCTCCCACGACCACCACGTCCACGTCAGGGGCACTGCTGCTAGTTGGCATGGACGTCTCCTTCGAGCAAGGCGCCGGGCATGAGCGTGCCGGGCTGGCCCGCTCCGTTCGGCGCGGGTATGGCCAGCAGGTCGGACGGCGAACCGACAGGGGGAGCGCTGCGCAACTCCGGCGGGCCGAGCACCCGGGCCCGCCGGCGCCACCGGCGGCCCAGCTCCCTGCCCAGCAACTGGGCCGCCTGCCAGCCGGTGCCGAGCGGGTTGGCGCCGGCCGAGCCGGCCGCCGACACCGTCGCGGTGCCGAGCCTGCGCATCGCGAAGACCTCGTCGTAGCTGGCACGGTGGGCGAACAGGTCGAAGAAGGGGCGCAGTTCCCCGGTCTGCTGGCGCTGCCCGACGGCCTCGGCCACCATCTGGGGAAGGACGCCGCGCACGCCCAGGTTGTAGGCAAGCCAGTAGTGCCCCTCGAAGCGGGAGTCGCGCCACCGTCCCCATCGCCGCAAGGCCTCGTCGAGTCCCTGCGGCCCGCTGTCCTGGCCCCGCGGGGAGCCCAGGCCCGCGATGATGACAGCGGCCAGGGTCTCGGCCTGGGCGAAGGCGTCACCGATGCCCCGTCCGATCGAAGGATCCTTGAAGTGGCCGGCGTCCCCTGCCAGCACCCAGCCCGGACCGGTTGCCTCCCGGAAGTAGCCGTCGAAGTTGCGGATGCCGAAGATCTTGGTCGCGGGCCTGGCGTCCGCGAGCAGCCCGGATATCGGCGCGCAGCTGCGCATGTGCGCCAGCAGCCCGCGCTCTGTGTTGCTGCGGAAATAGTCCCGCTCATGCACCTCGGGTGAGACACCGACCAGGTACAGGCCGCTGTCCGCGGCGCCGCCCCAGACCATCCGGTCGCCCCAGCGATGGAAGACGAAGGCCTCCTCCGCCTCAGCGGCGGCGCCCTCGAAGAGGGTGAAGTAGTAGGAGCGCTGGTTGGGCAGCACGTTGTACTTGCGGGCGCCCGTCATGAAGGCGACCGAGGAGTTTCGCCCGTCCGCGCCGACGACAAGGCGCGCGCGAATGTCGGCCTCCCCACCGTCCAGGCGGACCCGGACGCCGCAGACCCGGTGCCCCGACCAGAGCAGCTCAACCATCTTCGCGCCCTGGCGGACGTCCGCGCCGAGCTCGGCGGCCCGGTCGGCGAGAATCGCATCGAGCAGGTGCCGCTGCAGGAACGCCGCACCGCCCAGGTCGTCGAAGCGCACCGGGAACGGCATCCTGAACTGCACGTTGTTCAGTCGTACGTCCGCGACCCCCAGGAAGCGGACGCCGGTGGCGCGGACCCGCCGCTCGACGCCGAACCGGCGCAGGAAGTCCAGCGCGTCCGCCTCCATCAGGTTGGATGAGAGCACTCCGCGGGGGAAGGTCGCCTGCTCGATCACCGCCACCCGCAGGCCGGCCCGGGCAAGCAGCCCGGCGAGCGGCGCCCCGGCGCATCGCGCGCCGACCACCACCACATCGACTTCCTCGCCCGGTGGCGAGGAGGATTGCGCAGCCATGTGTCCCGGAACCTCCTGCCCTAACTGCCCGCCTGGGCGAGGAGAACCCTGTCGTCCAGTGGACGCGGGTTCCCGTCCCCCCAGGTGATCCCCTGGTAGCGGGTGGTGCGCAGTCCGACGTAGTTCAGCTCGCCGTACGGCCCGCCGGTACGGCCGGTACCGCCATGTGTGGAGATGTAGGAGACGAAGCCGATGTGCGAGGCGTTGATGCGAAGCTGCCCGCCGTTGGAGACCTCGGCGGCAAAACGGCGGGCTACCTGGTCATCCCCGGTCCACAAGGAGTTCCGCAACCCGTACCGGTTGGCGTTGACGAACGCGATGATCCGGTCGAGGATCTCGGCGTCCGTCCCGGGCTCGGGCACCACGATCGGCAGCAGCGGGAAGAAGGTCTCCTCCCGGACGCAGGACAGGCTGTCGGCCACGGCCAGCCCGTCCACCCGGACGACCGTGGGCTCGCAGAACATCCCGGTGGGCGACACCGAGCCGTCCAGCTCAACCCGGTTGCCGCCGCAGAGCACATCCGCGCCGGCCCCCCTCGCCTCGGCCAGGAAGTCAACGAACTTATCGATCTTCAGAACGGGGCTGAGCAGGACGTCGGCTTCGTCCGGATAGCCGGGGGCCAGCTTGGTCGCCCGGTCGAGGAAAACAGGGAAGAACTCGTCGGCGACGGCGGGGTGAACGACCGCGTACTTGGGGACCATGCAGATCTGGCCGGAGCCGTAGAAGGTCTCCTCCAGTGCCCTGGCTGCCGCGTCCAGGTCCGCGTCACGCCACACCACGAGGCCGTCGTTGCCGGCCAGCTCGAGAATCGCCTTCTTGCCGCGGGAAAAGCAGGCCTCGCCGACCTTGAGCCCGGACGGGCTGTCACCGAAGAAGACAATGTCGTTGACCAGCGGGCTTTCCACCCAGCCTTGGAGGATCTGGCTGGAGTTGCCGCTGACGATGTTCAGCGTCCCAGGCGGCGCGCCGTGCCGGTCCAGGATGGGCGCGAGGATCTCGCGGTAGACGTAGAAGACGCTGAGCGGGCAGGATCGCGGGGCCTTGACGACCAGCGTGTTGCCGGCCAGCAATGCGAGGACCCCTAGCCCGCTGTTGGAACCTGCGGCGTTCTGGGGCGGATTGACGCAGACAACCCCGTCCGGCTTCCGCAGCAGCTCCAGCTTTCCCTCGGGTGTTTCGAAGGTGCTGTGCAGCTGCGGCTCGTACCAGCGCACGGTGTCCTCGTCGCAGCCCCGCGCCATGCCGCTGACCTCCCAGGTAGCCAGCCGCCTCGGGTGCCCCTCGGCCACCAGGATGTCGATAAGCTCGCCGGAACGCCGGACGATCTCGTTGTTGAACTCCAGCACAATCTGCGACCTAACCGCCTGCGGCAGTGCGGCGAAACCCGGCTGGGCGCGGTGCGCCGCCTGCACGGCCGCATCGTTATGCGCAGCGTCGCCCCGGGCGCAGCACGCGATGACCTGCTTCCCCTCGGGCTTGGCGCGGCCGAGCTCGACGGAGCGCTTAAGCCGGAAGGCGGCCCATTTGTCGTCGAGGAACGCCGCCGCATCGACGACGCACGTCCAGCCGACTCCCTCGACGTCCTGCCCGTCGATGTAGAGGGAGTAGGTCTTCACAGTCCAGCTCCAGCGGACGCCAGCGGGGCGGGGACCGGGAGGACGAAATCCTCCTCCTCGATGTCGCGCAGGGTTCCGGCGTTGAACCGTTCGTACGCCTCGAGATCGAGCAGGCCGTGGCCGCTGTAGTTGAAAACGATGGTCGCCGCCCGCCCGGTCCGCTTGCATTCCAGCGCGACGTCAATGGCCGCCTTGATGGCGTGGGCCGACTCGGGTGCAGGCAGGTAGCCCTGGCAGCGCGCGAAGAGGGCGGCGGCGCGGAAGACGTCCGTCTGCGCGAAGGCGACCGCGTCGAGTATCCCCTCCCGCCGAATCAGCCCGACAAGCGGCGCGCAGCCGTGATACCGCAGCCCGCCGGCGTGGATCGGCGGCGGGACGTAGTCGTGGCCCAGCGTGTAGGTGTACACGCCCGGACCGCGGCCCGAAGCGTCCGCGAAGTCGAGGCGGAACTCTCCGCGGGTCAGCGTGGGGCACGCCTCCGGCTCGGCCGCGATGATCGTGATGTCGGCGCCGTCAAGCTTGTCGTGGACGAACGGGAAGGCGAAGCCGCCGAGGTTGGAGCCGCAGCCGACGGGGGCGATGAGGTAGTCGGGGGTGCGGCCGGCAATGGCAAGCTGCTCACGCACTTCCTGCCCGATGATCGTGTGGTGCAGCAGGCAGAAGTTGGCGAAAGCGCCGACCGCGAACCGGGCGTCCTCGTTGTCGTAAACGCACTCAAGCGCCTCGCTGACCGCGGTGGCCTCGCTGCCCGGGTGGTCGGGGCGCCGCCTGAGCAGATCGGCGCCGAACCGGGTGGTCTCGCTCGGGCTGGGGCGGACCTCGGCGCCGTAGGTCTCCATCAGGTAGCGCCGGTAGGGCTTGTGGTGGAAGCTGGCGCGGACCATGAATACCAGCAGGTCCAGCCCCATGAGCCGGCAGGCCAGCGCCAGCGCGCTGCCCCACTGGCCGGCGCCGGTGTCGGTGATCAGCTTCTGGTGGCCGTCCCGCTTGGCGTAGTAGGCCTGCGCGATGGCCGAGTTGAGCTTGTGGCTGCCCGATGGGGACGTGCCCTCGTACTTGAACCAGATCTGCGCGGGGGTACCAAGTTCCCGTTCGAGTGCGACGGCCCGGATCAGCGGCGTGGGCCGCCACAGCCGGTAAGCCTCACGGACCGGCTCCGGGATGGTGATCCACCGCTCGATCGAGCTCTCCTGGGCTGCCATGGCCTTGACGAGGAGGCGCTCCAGGTACTCCTGCGTGGCCGGCTTTCCTGTCGCGTTGTCGAGGTACCGCTCGGGAAGCTCAGGCAGGTCGGGAACAATGTTGTACCAGCGCTCCGGTATCCGATCGACCGGCAGGTCCACGCGCTCTACCAGATTCAGGTTTGACATGCCTACCCTCTTTGTGAGATGCGGCTTTCGTTCAGGTCAGAAGTGAGCTCCTCAGCGGTGTCGGGTGGCGTGCCGTCCAGTCGCGCCCCCGGGTGCAGGTCCGAATTGTGAATGCTCAGCACTGCCGTCAGGGCCGCCGCGACTGCGAAGATGGCGCCAAGCGTCATGCTTTGGTGCAGCGCGGCGGCGAAGGCGACGTCGGCGTCGTGCAGCGTCTGTCCGGCCAGGCCGGACGGTGCGGCAGCAGCCACCGACCGGGTGGCGCCCGCGCTGATCGCGCGGCCGGCGTTGTGCGCCGCGGCGCCGAGGGCCCGCCCGGAGGCGGTGCCGGCGAAGGCGCGCACGACCCGGTTCTCGAAGAACGCCCCGATGACCGCCAGGCCGATCGCGATCCCGGCTTGCTGGGAGGTCTCGCTGATCCCGGAGGCGACGGCGGACTTGGCCGGCTCGAAGACGCTCACCGACAGCGCCGCACGGACCGGCATGATTATGCCGATTCCTGCGCCGACCGCGACCATGGCCGGGACCATCGAGGTCCAGCTATCACCCGCGTTCGAGGTCCACAACAGCATGACGCCGACGCCGACAGCCAGGCAGGCGAAACCGAAGAGCACCCCCAGCGGCACCCGTTTGCAGAGCTCGCCGGCCATGGCGCCGAAGACGAACATCGCGGCGGTCATTGGCAGGAAACGCAGCCCGGCCTGCCAGGCCGAGCTGTTCAAGATGGACTGCATGTACGTTGTCGCGATGAAGATGAACGGGAAGCCGCAGGCGTTGACGAGCAGGGTCGCCGCGCACGACCCGACGAAGGTCCGGTTACCGAAGCCCTCCACGGCGGCCGCGAGACGCTGCCCGCGGCGCGCCGCGAAGCTGCCAGCTAGCGCGACCGCGAGCGCCGCGGCCACCACGTACATCACGATGTTGGCCAGCGAGAACCAGCCGTTGGCATTGCCCCTGGTGATCGCCAGGACCAGCACGCCCAGGCAGAGGGTGAAGGCGATCGCCCTGACGATGGCCGGCGCGGCGGCGTCGCCCGGCTTGCGGGACTCGCGCAGGCAGCGGACGGCCAGCGGGAAGACCACGACTGCTATCGGAACGTTGATGAAGAAGATCCAGCGCCAGCCTGGCCCGCTGGTCAGCGCGCCGCCGATCAGCGGCCCCACGGCGGCGGCGACGCCCGTCGCGGCTCCGAAGGCGGAAAAGGCGGTGGCTCGCTCCCGGCCGTGGAACTCGTTGCTGAGCAGGGCTGGTCCGACCGCGTAGAGCACGGCCGCGCCAAGCCCCTGGACGGCGCGGCCCACGTCCAGGGCCGGGGCGTTGCCGACGAACCCGCAGGTGAGCGACCCGAGGGTGAAGATCACAAGTCCGATGAGGAAGACCCGCTTGCGCCCGTACCGGTCGGCGATCTCCCCGGAGATGATCAGCGCCGCCGCGAGCGCGACGGCGTACGCGTCGAAGACCCACTGCAGGTCGCTGAGGGAGGCGTTCAGCGAGGACCGGACGCTTGGCAGCGCAATGGTGACAATGCCCAGGTCAAGGATCAGCATGAAGGCGCAGACGCAGGTAATGCCAAGCGTCCACCACCTGGATGGGTGCGCTTTGCTCGCGGTCATGCGTCCCTCCCGGCCGGATCGTCGCCGCTCAGACGGCGGTGCGCGGCCCGCGGCTCCGCGGACCGGGAACGGGCGCGGATGACAAGCATCGATGGGTTCTGACATGTTCGGTGACACCGCCACCGGGTTCGGCGCATCGGCAACCTTCTGCCAGTCGTGGGCGGGCTTTGTCTGGAATACAGCAAGAGAGAGGACCGAAATCAGCTGTTGAATCCCGGCGCCTGGCCGGGAATTTGTCGCCTGCCGTCCTCGTCCCGGACCCGCGGGGTGGCCAAGGAGACCGTGGCCAAGGAGACCGTGGTGCGCGCGGGAACCGCGGCGGCCCCGGCAGGCGTCCAATCGCCATGACAAGATCGTCCGGCATAACCGCGCTGGCCGCCTGCGCTGCGCTCGCCGCCTGTGTCACGACCGGATGCGCGGTGCCGCGGTCGCAGCCGCTGGCACGGCAGCCCGCGACACATCCCGCGACGGCGCGAGGCCGCCTGAGGGCGGCCTTGCCGCAAGGCTCGCCCACCGCACCGGCGGCGCCGTCCTCGCGGCCCGCGTCCAATCAGCAGCGCGCGTCCGCGGATGCGGCCGCCATCCTCGCCTCGTTCGTGCCGCCGCCCGGGGCCCGGCGCCTGGCGGCCGCGCCGGCCGCGGACGCAGGCATGCTGCGCCAGCCGATGCAGACCCCCGGCGCGTTCCATCTGATTGACAAGGCATCGTGGTGGCAGGCTCCCGGCCAGCCGCGGCAGGTGCTCGGCTGGGAGCGGTCGCACCTGCCCCGCCGGTTCGCCTACGCCGGCGACGCGAGCGGCGGCGGCCGCGGCACCTGGACCATGTGGGGCGACCAGTTCACGCTGCCGTCCGTGCCCGGCGTGCTGCCAGGGCGGTATTTCCTCGTCGAGGTCGTGGGCGCGGGCGGCGGGCAGACCGCGATCCGGGTCGACGCCCAGGTGATCTGGCTGCCGGCCAAAACTGCCGTCGAGCGGGTGCCCTCGGCCGCCGAGGTCGTGACGGTCGCCTTCCTGCCGGGGATCGGTCCGGGCGGCACGGCGCGGCTCGGGCCGGTGACCATCACCGGCGCGGCCACCGTCCGGCGGATCGCCGCGCTGGTCGACGGCCTGCCCCTGGCGCCGTGGGAGTGGGTCAGCTGCCCGGTGTTCGACGGCGGCGGAGTACGGCTCACCTTCCGGGCGCGGGCCGGCGGTCCGGCGCTCGCGACGCTGTCGGCCACCGTGAACGGCTGCCCTCCCGCCCTGCTCACCGTCGACGGCAAGCAGCAGCCGCAGCTGAGCGCGGGCACCTCCTTCGCCCGCCAGGTGGCCGCCCTGGCCGGGCTGCGCTTGCCCGGTGCCACAAGCTCGCCCGGCGGCGTCATGGAGCATGGCCCCGCGCCGGCGTAGCACCGATGAGCTGCACGCGCATGACGGGCGCGCGGCCGTCCCCGGCCCGCTCCGAGGGACCTCCCGCGGCCCGCCGGGCACGCCGCCTCCGCCGGGCGTGCCCGGCGCCGTCACTGCGATGGCACGTCTGTGACGCGAGAGCGTGCCTTCTTACTGTAGAAATATCGCCATGAAACATGTCGTAGGGGTCATCGTCTCGGCCGCGGCGCTGGGGGTAGCGGCCTGGGTGGTCCCGGGAATCGTGCTCGCCGGTCACAGCAACGCGACCAAGGCCGAGACGCTGCTTGTCGTCGCCCTGATCTTCGGCGTCATCAACGCCGTGCTCAAGCCGATCATCAAGGTCCTCGGGTGCGCGTTCTACGTGCTGACGCTCGGCCTTCTCGCGATTGTCGTCAACGGGCTGCTGCTCTGGCTGGCCAGCTACGTGGCGGGTCAGCTGAAGCTGCCGTTCCACATCACCGGGTTCGTGGCCGCCGTCGAGGGCGCGCTCATCGTCGGCGTGCTGTCCTGGGTGCTTCACCTGCTGCTCGGCGACAGGCGCTGAACACTGCGGGCGCGGACCGCGGCACGCGAGGCCATAGACTTATCCGCCGTACACTTTCTCTGCGCGCTTTCGCGCAGTAACCGTCCACGTCCCTGGAGTCACGCAGCCGTGAAGACCGCCGTCGAAGAGCTGAGCCCGACCCGTGTCCGGCTGAGCGTCGAAGTCACCTTCGAGGAACTCAAGCCGAGCCTGGACAAGGCTTACCGTGAGGTGTCACGGCAGGTGCGCATTCCCGGGTTCCGCCCAGGCCGTGTCCCGCCGGCCATCATCGACCGGCGAATCGGCAGGGGAGCGGTGCTCACCGAAGCGGTCAACGAGGCGCTGCCCGGGTTCTACAGCAAGGCGGTCCAAGAGGCCGAGGTGCTCGCCCTCGGGCAGCCGGAGGTTGAGATCACCCAGCTCGACGTCGGCAAGGACCTCACGTTCACGGCCGAGGTCGAGGTGCGGCCCAAGTTCGAGCTGCCCGACCTCGCCGAGCTGTCGGTCACCGTGCCCAGCGCCGTGGTAACCCCGGACGACGTGGAGGAGTACCTGACCGCGCTGCGCGAGCGCTTCGCCTCGCTCAAGACCGCGCAGCGCCCGGCCGAGAACGGCGACTACGTCACGATCGACCTGTCTGCCTCTGTCGACGGCAAGCCCGTGGAAGACGCGCAGGCGAGCGGCCTGTCGTACCAGATCGGCAGCGGGACGCTGCTCGAGGGCCTGGACGACGCGCTCATCGGCATGTCCGCCGGCGAGTCGGCGACCTTCACCAGCGAGCTGGCGGGCGGGGAGTCCGCCGGCCAGCAGGCCGACGTCACGGTGACCGTGCAGAGCGTCAAGGTCAAGGAACTGCCCGAGCTTGACGACGACTTCGCCCAGCTCGCGAGCGAGTTCGACACCCTCGGCGAGCTCCGGGCCGCCACCCGCCGCCAGCTCGAGGGGTTCCGTCGGCTGCAGCAGTTGAACCAGGCGCGGGACCTTGCCGTCGAGGCGCTGGTGGACCGCGTCGACATCCCGCTGCCCGAGAAGTTCGTCGAGCACGAGCTCGAGCACCTCCGCGAGGGGTACGACGAGCAGCTGGCTCAGGCCCGTATGTCGCTGGCCGACTACCTCCAGTCGCGTGAGAAGACGGAGGAGGAGTTCGACGCCGAGCTTCTGCGGCAGTCCCAGCGCGGCGTCAAGCAGTCATTCGTCCTTGACGAGCTGGTACGCAGCGAAGACCTGTCAGTTGGCCAGGCCGAACTGTCGTACTGGGTCGCCGACCAGGCGCAGCGCAGCGGCATCGCGCCCGAGGCATTCGCCAGGCAGCTCACCGAGTCCGGGCAGCTCGGCGTGGCCGTGACCGAGGTGCTCCACATCAAGGCCGCCGCGCTGATCGCCGAGCGGGTCACGGTGACCGACGAAGCCGGCAACACGATCGACGTCAAGGCCGAAATCGAACGGCTGGGCGCCTCGGGCGACGGCACGCCGGCGGAGGCGGCCGGCGAGCCCGGTGAGCCGCAGGAGACCGGCGAGGCCGCGGAGGCCGCGGAAACTGCCGGGACGGACGACACCGGCGCTGACGATGCG
Source organism: Actinomycetota bacterium (assembly GCA_027314595.1). Lineage (GTDB taxonomy): Bacteria > Actinomycetota > Actinomycetes > Streptosporangiales > Streptosporangiaceae > Trebonia. The sequence continues at coordinate 37,808 of DAHVAN010000081.1, forward strand.
CCAGAGGACTCCGCGCAGGCCTGACCTGTCCGTTCGGGACCGGACCTGCCCATATCGTCCCGGTATGCGGCCGGGTGCGAAGCGGGTCAGAACGCCCGTGGAATGCGTGGTCTACCGCGGCAAACGGCGCAACGGCGTGCGCCGGTAGCGAACAGCGGGGCGCACCGGACTCGGCCGCTCCTCGGTGGCGTTAATGTCCTTTCATCGACACCCGAAGTGATCGGAGCAGGTGACCACGTGACACAGCCTCTGCCAGTTGCAAGGACGGCCACCCCTGACGCCCCCGTGATGCCTGGGGACTTGCTGTTCCAGCGGTTGCTGCGGCATCGCATCGTCTTCCTCGGGCAGCAGGTGGACGACGACATCGCCAACCGGATCTGCGCCGAGATCCTGCTGCTGGCCGCCGAGGACAACAGGCGTGACATCAACCTGTACATCAACTCGCCGGGCGGCTCGGTGTACGCGGGGATGGCGATCTACGACGTGATGCAGTACGTGCCGAACGAAGTGGCGACCTACGCGATGGGCATGGCGGCCTCCATGGGCCAGTTCCTGCTCACCGCCGGCGCGGCCGGCAAGCGCTACGCGCTGCCGCACGCCACGATCCTCATGCACCAGCCCTCAGGCGGCATCGGCGGCACGGCCTCCGATATCAGGATCCAGGCCGAGCAGATGCTCTACGTCAAGCGCACGCTGTTCGAGCTCACCGCGTTCCACACCGGCCAGAGCATCGAGCAGATCGAGAGGGACGCCGACCGCGACCGCTGGTACACCGCGGAGGAGGCCGAGGAGTACGGCTTCGTGGACCACGTGATCCGCAGCGCCATCGAGGTTCCGTCAATGGGCAGCGCGTCCTGAGCGGCCAAGGGCAGACCCGACCGGAACCCGACAGTTAAGCAAGGAGAGCTAACGTGACCGAGCTGAGCCGATACCCGCAGTCCAGGTACGTGCTGCCGTCCTTCGTTGAGCGCACGTCGTACGGGATCAAGGAGATGAATCCGTACAACAAGCTCTTCGAGGAGAGGATCATCTTCCTCGGCGTCCAGATCGACGACGCCTCCGCGAACGACGTCATGGCCCAGTTGCTGACCCTCGAGGCCATCGACCCGGACCGCGAGATCACCATGTACATCAACTCGCCCGGCGGGTCGATGACCTCCATGATGGCGATCTACGACACCATGCAGTTCATCCAGCCCGACATCACCACGTGCTGCATCGGCCAGGCGGCGAGCGCGGCCGCGGTGCTGCTCGCGGCGGGCACCAAGGGCAAGCGGATGGCGCTGCCGAACTCCAGGATCCTCATCCACCAGCCGGCCACCGAGGGCGGCTACGGGCAGTCCACGGACATGGAGATCCAGGCCAGGGAGATCCTCCGCATGCGCTCGGCGATGGAGGTCATCCTGGCCAGGCACACGAACAAGGACGAGGAAGTCATCCGGCGCGACATCGAGCGGGACAAGTTCCTCACCGCCGCTGAGGCCAAGGAATACGGGATGATTGACGAGGTGCTGACGGTACTCAAGCGGGGTTCGGTGCGGACCCCCGAGGTAGTGTCGTCCTAAGCCGGGAGGGTTCACCTCTTCCCTCCCGGGCCGGTGAGGGGGTTTGATTGGTCCATCGGACCCCCGAAGGCGGTACCGTCAATAAGCAAGCAAACGATGACGGCATGGCGGGACATGCCCGCCGAGCCTGACCCGGGAGGGTCTGGCCGGCGGCCCCATGTAAAGGAGAAACTGGGTGGCACGCATCGGTGACGGTGGGGACCTGCTGAAGTGCTCGTTCTGCGGAAAGAGCCAGAAGCAGGTAAAAAAGCTCATCGCCGGTCCTGGTGTGTACATCTGCGACGAGTGCATCGATCTCTGCAACGAGATCATCGAGGAAGAGCTCTCCGAGCCGTCCGAGTTCAAATGGGACAGCCTGCCGAAGCCGCGCGAGATCTACGAGTTTCTCGACGCGTACGTGATCGGCCAGGACAAGGCCAAGAAGGCGCTCTCCGTCGCGGTGTACAACCACTACAAGCGCGTCCAGTCCGGGGGGGACCGGCCAGGTGACGACGGCGTCGAGCTGGCGAAGTCCAACATCTTGCTGCTTGGCCCCACAGGCTCGGGCAAGACGCTGCTGGCGCAGACGCTCGCCAGGCTGCTCAACGTGCCGTTCGCCATCGCCGACGCGACCGCTCTCACCGAGGCCGGCTATGTCGGCGAAGATGTCGAGAACATCCTGCTCAAGCTGATCCAGGCCGCCGACTACGACGTCAAGAAGGCCGAGACCGGCATCATCTACATCGACGAGATCGACAAGATCGCGCGCAAGAGCGAGAACCCGTCGATCACCAGGGACGTGTCAGGCGAGGGCGTGCAGCAGGCGCTGCTGAAGATCCTCGAGGGCACCACCGCCAGCGTGCCGCCGCAGGGCGGGCGCAAGCACCCGCATCAGGAGTTCATCCAGATCGACACCACTAACGTGCTGTTCATCTGCGGCGGTGCCTTCGCGGGCCTTGAGAAGATCATCGAGCAGCGGTCAGGGAACAACGGAATCGGCTTCAACGGGGTGCTCCGGGTGCGCAGCAAGCACGTCACCCAGGACGCCTTCGCCGAGGTGATGCCCGAGGACCTGCTCAAGTTCGGCATGATCCCCGAGTTTGTCGGCCGGCTTCCTGTCATCACGAGCGTGCACAACCTGGACCGCGAGGCGCTCATCCAGATCCTCACTGTGCCGAGGAACGCGCTTGTCAAGCAGTACAAGCGGCTGTTCGAGCTTGACGGTGTGGACCTGGAGTTCACTCCCGACGCCCTGGAGGCAGTCGCGGACCAGGCGAACCTTCGCGGCACAGGCGCCCGCGGCCTGCGGGCGATCATGGAGGAAGTGCTGCTCTCGGTGATGTACGAGGTGCCGAGCCGCAAGGACGTCGAGCGTGTCGTCATCACACGCGAGGCCGTCCTGGAGAACGTCAACCCGACCCTCGTGCCGCGAGACGTCTCCCGCCGTACGCCGCGCGAGAAGTCCGCCTGACCGCCGGCCGCCGGACACCTGGCCGCCCGGCCATACGGCGTGGCGCCAGAGTTAACTACTGCCCCTAGTTTGCCGGTAATGCCCATAATGCGGGCGGCTCCTCGGTACTCTCAGGGGCATTAGTTCTTGTGGGACCACGACCGGGGAATGAGCGCAGATGAGCGGCTGGGACGCATCCTCCAGGCCAGCATGGGACCCGCAAGGCGGGGCTGGAGAGAACACGCAGGCCTTCGGGGCCCCGGACTTCCCGGAAGAGGGCGGCTTCCCCAGTTCGGTGTCCCCCGGCACGCCTCCGGCCATCTTCCTGCAGGACTACGACCAGAACGACGCCGCCCAGGACGACTTCGGACCCGGCGACATCGGCTGGAACCGCCGCGACCGCCGCGACCGCCGCGACCGCCCCGAGCGTCCCGACCACCCCGAGCGTCCCGACCACCCCGACTACGGCCAGAACGACTTCGGCGGGAGCGACTTCGACCGCAACGACTTCGGCCGGAACGACCGGAACGAGTTCGACCGCGGCGACTTCGCGCGTGACGATTTCTCGCGCGAGGACTTCGGGCAGGCCGGCGACCCCAGGCTCGGGCACGGCCGGGAGCAGGACCGCGGGTCCCGGGACTACGGCCAGCGCGGACCCGCCCAGCGGGATTACCCCCTCCAGGACTACCCATGGGAGGGTGCCGCCCGCAACCAGGCGGACCACCAAGCCCACCAAGCCCACCAGTCCTACGGAGCCCAGCAAGCCCACGGGGCGCAGATGGCGCCCGAGGATTACCTCGACTCCGATCAGCAGGACCTTCGCGGCCAGCAGGACGCGGATTACGCCGCTCGCATGGATCCGGCCCTGCGCGATTTCTTCGCCTCGTCGCAGCCGCTTCTCCAGGACCCCGCTCAGCAGGGCGTCGGCCAGCAGGGCGTCGGCCAGCGCCCCGGCACGCGCGGGTACCCGGGGCAGGGCCCTGGGCAGGGGCAGGGCCCCGGGCAAGGGCAGGGCCCCGGGCAGGGGCAGGGCCCCGGGCAAGGGCAGGGCCCCGGGCAAGGGCAGCCGAACGGCTACCGCCCGCCAGGCGGAAGGGGACCCAAGCAGGACGGCTGGGACACCGCCGCGCCTCGTCCGGGCTCGCGCTCCGCGCGCCACCAGGCGCCGCCCCAGGCCGCGCGCGGTGGCCGCTCGAACGCCACGATAGCCATCGCCGTGGTGGTCGTGGCGTGCATCGCCGTCGGCGCCTTCCTGGTGCTGCACCGCAAGCCGGCCCCGCCCGCCGCGCAGGGCGCACCGACCCCTGCCCCGACGCAGAGCACACAAGCCGCGAAGAGCCCGGGTGCGACGACGGCCGGCCGGGGCGCGACCACGGCCGGATACACCCTGAAGACGCTGGCTACCGCCGCCGGCTACCCGAAGCTGACGCCGGTCCCCGCCTCGGTGCAGTCCGCCGCCGGCCTCAACACGAGCGCGATCCGCGGCGCCGTGGCGAACGACGGCGGCAAGATCACCGGTCAGGTCACGGCCGCCTACCAGCTGTCAGGCGGGCAGGCGCTCGCCTTCACCGGCTACATGGGCACCTTCAACCCGGCCAAGGTCACGGCGAGCCTGTCCACCGTCGGCGCCGGCTCGCGCACCTACTCAGCGGGCCCGCACGGCGGCATGCTCGCCTGCACTACCGCCTCAGGCACCGCTAGCGTCCAGAGCGGAACCGTGTGCGTGTGGGCCACCACGACCACCATCGGAATCACCGAGTTCTTCGGCGCCGGCAACCCCGAAGTGGTCTCCAAGCAGGCCAAGGCGGCTTCCGACACGCTCAGCTTCAGGAACAGCGTCGAAGTCCCCAAGTCCTGACCCCGCGGGCGGCAGACCGTACGCGGCGGACCACCGGAATCCGTAAACTCACATGGTGTGAGGACAAACGAGCCCGACGAGCTTCCCTCCCAGTACGCGCCTGCCGAGGTTGAGGCACGGCGTTACGAGCACTGGGAGAAGGCCGGCTACTTCACGCCGGAAGCCCAGGAGAACCAGACGGCGGCGACGTTCACCATCGTGCTCCCGCCGCCAAACGTAACGGGCTCGCTGCACATCGGCCACGCGCTCGACCACACGCTGATGGACACGCTGACCCGCCGCCGCCGCATGCAGGGCTACCGCACGCTGTGGCTGCCCGGCATGGACCACGCGGGCATCGCCACCCAGAACGTAGTCGAGCGCGAACTCGCCAAGGAGGGGCTGAGCCGGCACGACCTGGGCCGTGACGCCTTCGTCGAGCGAGTCTGGCAGTGGAAGGCCGAATACGGCGGCCGGATTCTCGGCCAGATGCGCCGCCTCGGCGACAGCGTGGACTGGTCCCGCGAGCGTTTCACCATGGACGACGGGCTGTCCCGGGCCGTGCAGACGATCTTCAAGCGGCTCTTCGACGAGGACCTGATCTACCGCGCGGACCGGATCATCAACTGGTGCCCCCGCTGCCTGACCGCGCTGTCCGACATCGAGGTGGACCACAGCGACGACGACGGCGAACTGGTCTCGATCCGCTACGGCGAAGGGGACAACTCGATCGTCGTGGCGACCACCCGCGCCGAGACCATGCTCGGCGACACCGCGGTGGCCGTCCACCCCGGCGACGACCGGTACAGGCACCTGGTCGGCACGACCGTGGAACTGCCGCTCACCGGCCGGACAATCCCGATCGTGGCGGACTCGCACGTGGACCCGGCGTTCGGCACCGGCGCGGTGAAGGTCACCCCCGCCCACGACCCGAACGACTTCGAGATCGGCCGCCGCCATGGCCTGCCTGGCCTGTCCGTCATGGACGAGCGCGGCGTGATCACCGTCCCCGGCCCCTTCCTGGGCCTTGACCGGTTCGAGGCCCGCCCCGCGGTCGTCGCCGCGCTGCGCGAGGAAGGCAGGATCGTCAGGGAGGTCCGCCCGTACGTCCACGCGGTCGGGCACTGCAGCCGATGCGGCACCACAGTCGAGCCCCGCCAGTCACTGCAGTGGTTCGTCCGGGTCGCGCCGCTGGCCGAGGCCGCGGGCGACGCCGTGCGCGACGGCCGGGTGCGGCTGTCGCCGCCGGAGATGAACGCCCGCTACTTCGGCTGGGTCGATGACATGCACGACTGGTGCATAAGCAGGCAGCTTTGGTGGGGGCACAGGATCCCTGTTTTCTATGGCCCGAACGGGGAGTTGCGCTGTGTCGGCCCAGACGAGACTCCACCTCAGGGGTGGACGCAGGACCCCGACGTGCTCGACACCTGGTTCTCCTCGGCGCTGTGGCCGTTCTCCACGCTCGGCTGGCCCGACGACTCCGCCGACCTGCGCGAGTTCTACCCGACGAGCGTCCTCGTCACCGGATACGACATCCTGTTCTTCTGGGTGGCGCGGATGATGATGTTCGGCCTGTACGCGATGCGCGACCGCCCCGGGCCCGAGGCGGTCCCGTTCCGCACCGTCGTGCTGCACGGCCTCGTCAGGGACCAGTACGGCAAGAAGATGTCCAAGTCCCGCGGGAACACGGTGGACCCGCTCGACTGGATCGAGCGCTTCGGCGCGGACGCGACCAGGTTCACCCTGGCCAGGGGTTCGAACCCGGGCAGCGACACCGCTATCAGCCAGGACTGGGCGGCGGGCTCGCGTAACTTCTGCAACAAGCTCTGGAACGCCACCAGATTCGCCTTGCTCAACGGAGCCACCACCCAACCCGCCACCCCACCCACCCCAACCCCGTCGGCCACCCCGGCAACCACCACCATGTCGGCCACTCCTAGCGTTCTGGCCTCAGAATCCACACTGTCCACGGCGGACCGCTGGATCCTGTCCCGGCTGTCGAGCGTGATCGCCGAGGTAGACGGGCTGCTCGAGCAGTACGAGTTCGGCAAGGCGTGCGACGCCCTCTACCACTTCGCCTGGGACGAGTTCTGCGACTGGTACCTGGAGCTCGCCAAGGTGCCGCTGTCATCAGGAGGCGAGCGGGCCGCGGACACGACGCGGCGGGTGCTCGGATTCGTGCTCGACCAGATGCTCAGGCTGCTGCACCCGGTCATGCCGTTCGTCACCGACGAACTGTGGTGCGTGCTCACCGGCGAGGATTCGGTCATGGTGGCGGCCTGGCCCAGCTTCCAGTTCGCCGACGCCGCGGCCGAGGCCGAACTCGCCTCGCTGATGCGCCTGGTCACCGAGATTCGCCGGTTCCGCTCCGACCAGGGCCTGCGCCCCGGGCAGCGGGTGCCCGCCCGGCTCGCCGGGATCGAGTCGATGCCGCTGGCCGGGCACGAGGAGAGCATCCGCTCCCTGCTGCGGCTCGTCGTGCCCGCTGAGGGGTTCGCCGTTTCCGCCGCGCTCGCGGCGGAGGGCGTCACGGTGGAACTCGACCTCGCGGGAACGGTGGACCTCCAAGCCGAGCGCAAGCGACTGGAGAAGGACCTCACCGCCGCCCGCAAGGAGGCGGAACAGGCGTCGGCCAAGCTGGGCAACGCCTCGTTCACCGAGAGGGCGCCCGCCGGGGTGGTGGCCAAGACGCGTCAGCGCCTGACCGCCGCCGAGGCCGACATCGCCCGCCTCCAGAGCCGCCTAGCCGCCCTCGCGTAACACTCGCCCCCGGCCCCCTCCGCCCCCTCCGCCCCCCATCCGGCCCCCCTGGTTGGGCCAAATGCGCGGTCGGCCCAGATGTATCGGGCTAAATGCGCAGCCGGCCCAATGCCGAGGCTGAGGCCCCTACCTCACGAGGTCGCCGATGAGAGTGGGCGAGACGGGAGCAGTAGGCTGGCGGGGTGACAGTGTTCCCGGCAGGCACGGGCGATGAGCGGCTGCGCGAGGTAGAGCGCGAGATCTTCGCGCGTCGCCCCGAGCATAAGATCGACCCGACGCTGGACCGGATCGCGATGCTCACCAGCCTGCTCGGTGACCCGCAGCGCTCCTTCCCGGTCGTCCACGTCGCCGGCACCAACGGCAAGACGTCGATGACCCGGATGATCGATTCGCTTCTCCGTGAGCGGGGCCTGCGCACCGGGCGGTTCACAAGCCCGCACCTGGCGTCCGTGCGGGAGCGGATCTGCGTGGACGGGGTGCCGCTGCCGGCCGAGCGTTTCGTGGAACTCTACGACGAGATACTGCCCTACATCCTGCTGGTCGACGGCAGGCAGCCAGCGCCGCTGTCGTTCTTCGAGGTGCTCACCGGCATGATGTTCGCCGCCTTCGCTGATGCGCCGGTGGATGTCGCCGTGGTCGAGGTCGGCTTGGGCGGCCGGTGGGACGCGACCAACGTGGCCGACGGCGCGGTCGCGGTGATCGGCCCTGTCGCGATGGATCACGTGCAGTGGCTCGGCGACACTATCGAGAAGATCGCCGCAGAGAAGGCGGGCATCATCAAGCCAGGCGCGGTCGCGATCCTCGCGCAGCAGCAGGTGGCCGCCGCCGAGGTGCTGCTCGCCCACGCCGCCTCGGTTGGCGCCACTGTGGCGCGGGAGGGCATCGAGTTCGGCGTCGTCGGGCGTGAGATGGCGGTCGGCGGGCAGCAGATCGTGATCAAGGGGCTGCGAGGCACGTACGCGGACGTGTACCTGCCGTTGTTCGGCGCACACCAGGCGGGGAACGCGGCGTGCGCGCTCGCGGCCGTCGAGGCGTTCGCCGGCGCCTCGGAATCAGCCGGTCCCGGCGCGGGCTCGCTTACCCTCGGCCCCGGGCTTGGCTCCGGGATGCTCGACCCAGGGCTGGTGAGAGACGGGTTCGCCAAGGTCAGCTCGCCGGGCCGGCTCGAGTTGCTGCGGCGGAGCCCGGCGGTGCTCGCGGACGCCGCGCACAACCCTGCCGGAATGGCGGTGACCATGGAGGCGCTGACCGAGACGTTCGGCTTCGACCGGATCATAGGGGTCTTCGCGGTGAGCGAGGACAAGGACGTGACCGGTCTGCTTGCCGAGCTCGAGCCGGTGCTCAGCGACATCGTGGTGACCGCGAACTCCTCGCCGCGATCGATGCCCGTCGACTCGCTGGCGGTCATCGCGCGCGAGGTGTTCGGCGAGGACCGGGTGCTCGCCGAGAACCGGCTCGATGACGCGATCGAAGCGGCGGTGAGCCTCGCGGACGAATCAGACCGCACCGGCGTGCCGGGCAGGAGCGCCGTCCTCATCACCGGCTCCGTGGTCACGGCGGGCGACGCGAGGCGGTTGCTCGCCGCGGACAGGCCCGCCGACGCGCCGCCGCCGGCACCAGGCATGCCGGCCAGGCATTCGTATACGGCAGGAGACCTCTCGTGAGGCAGTTGTGCGGCACCGTCCTGATCATGGAGGCCATCATCGTGGGCCTGGCGATCGCGCCCGCGATCGCACTTGAGCACGTGCATGGCAGCACCGCGGGCGCCGTCGGCGGCGGAATCGCCGTGGTCGCCATCGTGCTCGCGGGCCTGGTCGGGCGCCCGCGTATGGGCTGGGCGCTCTACGCCGGTTCCGCGCTGCAGGTCATGGTGATCGTCTCGGGAATCGTCATGCCCGCGATGTACGTCCTCGGCGTGATCTTCGCGGCGTTCTGGTTCACCGGCATCTGGCTGGCCCGAAAGGTGGAACGGCGGCCACCGCCGCATAGCGGGCAGGATGCGCGTGTGGCTGGGAGCCCTGTTTCCCGGTCAGGACTGGCGGATCGGTTACACGCAGGCCCGCCATCGCCGTTTGGCGGGCCGGGCTTCGGTGTCCGCGACTCGCGATCGTTCACACGCAGGTCCGCCGCCCCGTTTGGCGGGCCCGGGCCTCGTTCACGCGACTCGCGGATCGTCAATACGTAGATCTCCAGTCCCGCCAGGGCGCATGGGGCATGACGCATCAGTGCCGCAGTGGCGTCCTGCCACCGATAGCGCGGTCACACCCGTATCACCCGTTCAACTTCGGACATTTTGCCTGGGCTCCGGCGCGCATCTCTGGCGAAGTCGCGGCCAGGAAGCCGTTACGTATCTGGGGCACCTGCGCATCTGGCCCAATGGGACGGGGGAAGCTGCGCATCTGGCCCAAAACGCGGCACGAGCCAGTGGTTGGCGTGGGATGCACGGGACCCATATAACGATATGTGAAGACAATGTCGCGCACATTGGGCACATCCGGCCAATGCGAAATCCCTTGACATAGGCCACCGTCTATCAGAACTGGCCTCGCGCCCGGCAAGCGCGGGGTTACGCTCATGACCGTCTCCCAAAGTGACCGGAAGTGAGCGGTAAGTGACTGATGCCGTGAGCCCTGCCGAGCCAGCCACGTCGGCCCTGCCGTGGCCAGGACTCGGAAGAGATCCGAGGAAACGCGCTCGCCGCCGGCCGGCGCTCAGGGACACGTCGGTTGACCTGGCTTCCGTGCCGGACGCGTCGGCCGCGGTCACCACCGCCGCGACCTCGCTTGACCTGGTCCCGGTTCGGGACGTGCCGCCCGGCCTGACGGACACCGCGCTGGACATGGTTCCGGTACCCGAAATGCCTCCAGCCGGTCTGGCCGACACCGCGTTCGACCTGCGACCGGTGCGCGACGTGCCCCTCACGCATGGCATGCCGCAGGGACAGGACCCCGCGCGGCGCGGCGCCGCGCGCGCGGGAGGCTCGGCGGCCGGCACC
>DAHVAN010000082.1 GCA_027314595.1 Actinomycetota bacterium
GGCTGCAGGCGGCCAAGCTCGCCGCCGCCGAGCGCGGGGACCTGCGGGCCCCGCTGCCCGTCGGGCTCGTCTACGACGACGAGGGAGAAGTCGTCATCGACCCCGATGCCGAGGTCAGTGCCGCGGTCGCCGACGTCTTCGGGTGCTTCGCCGCCGCCGGGTCCGCCTACGGGGTCGTCGCGGCGTTCGCCGGCCGCAAGTTCCCCCAGCGCGCCTACGGCGGCGCCTGGGCGGGGCAGCTGCGGTGGGGGCCGCTGACTCACCACCGGGTGCTGCAGGTGCTGAAGAACCCGGCCTATGCCGGGGCCTACGTCCACGGCCGCCACGTCACCCGCAAGCGGGTCGACGCCGACGGGAACGTCCGCACCTCGACCGCCGAGGTCCCCCGGGCGGAGTGGAAGGTGCTGATCAAGGACCATCACCCCGGCTACGTGACCTGGGACGAGTACCTGGCCGTCGAGGCCAGGCTCGCCGCGAACTGGACAGCGTCGGGAGCCCGGACGGTCCGGGAGGGCAGCGCGCTCTGCCAGGGCATCATCTACTGCGGCTCCTGCGGCGGCCCGATGGTGGCCAACTACCAGGGCGGCGACCGGGCCAATTACGAGTGCCACTCCCGCCGCGACGGGAAGAAGGCGCCCGGCTGCCGGGGCATCTCCGTCACCGCCCTGGACGACGCCGTCGCCCGGGTCCTGCTGGACGCGCTCACCCCCGGGCAGGGCGCGCTCGCCCTGGCCGCGGCCGGTCAGGTCGCGGGCCAGCACCAGCGCGCCAGCCGCGCAGCGGAGCTGGCCGTCGAGCGGGCGCGCTACGATGCCGACCGCGCCGAGCGGGCCTTCAGCCAGGTCGAGCCGGAAAACCGGCTCGTCGCCCGCACCCTGGAGGCACGCTGGGAAGCGAAGCTGGCCGCGCTCGCCCAGGCCGGGCAGGCCCTGGAGTCCGCCCGCGCCGCGCTGCCCCCGCTGCCGGACCGGGACAGCCTGGCCAGGATCGCCGCCGACCTCCCGGCACTCTGGCACGCGCCGACCACGACTGCCCGCGACCAGAAGCGGCTGCTGAGGACGCTGATCGCCGACGTTACCCTGATGCCCGAAGCTGACCAGGCCAAGGCCCGCATCGGGATCCGCTGGCACGCCGGCACCGCCGACCAGCTCATCATCGACAGGCCCCGCCCCAGCGGGATCCCCGCTCCCACGCCATCTCCGGCCGTCGAGCTGATCCGCCGTCTCGGCCCGTCGACCGGCAACGACGAGCTCGTCGTGATCCTGGCCCGGCACGGATACGTCACCGGGGCGGGCCGTCCCTTCGACGTCAAGGCGGTCCAGTGGGTGCGGCACATCTACAAGATCCCTGTCCCGTCTGCTCTCGCTGCCGGCGAGGTGAGCGTGAAGGACGCCGCCAGCCAGCTCGGCTGCAGCATCGGAGTCGTCTACTACTGGATCGAGACCGGCCAGCTCCAGGCCCGCCGAGACAGCGGGAACAGGATCGCGATCCCCTGGAATCCCGCCATCCAGGCCGACTGCCGGGCCCGGATCGCCGAGTCCGGCCATCTCAACCCCGCCGCACGCCGCACCAGGCCCCGGAAAACGCCCCGCTGCCCCGCCGAGCAGGCCCCGAATGTCGGCACCTTCTAGCATCATCTAGCCAGGAACGAAGCACCACGAGAAGCGCATGATCCCAACACGCCACGGCAAGGATGGGCAGTATGAAGTCACCGTCCCGACCGTGACCGACCGCGTGGTCCAGGCGTCCCTGAAGCTGGTGCTAGAACCTATCTTCGAGGCGGATTTCCAGCCGTTCTCGTACGGGTTCCGCCCCGGCCGCCGCCAGCACGACGCGATCGCCGAGATCCACCACCTGGCATCTGAGCCCCGCAACTACTGCTGGGTACTGGAGGCCGACATCAGGGCGTGCTTCGACGAAATCGGGCATGTTCCCTTGATGGACCGGGTGCGCGCTAGGGTCAAGGATAAGCGGGTACTGGCGCTGGTCAAGGCGTTCCTCAAAGCCGGGGTCATGACCCCGGACGGCGAGGAAGAAAGCCACTCCGGCACCCCTCAGGGCGGGATCTTGTCCCCGCTGCTGGCCAACATCGCGCTGTCGGCGCTCGATGACCACTTCGCCGGGCAACGGCAGCAGCTGATGAAAACCTCCTGGCAGCGACGGGCACGCCGCAAGCGCGGCCTGGGCAACCGGAAGATGATCCGGTTCGCTGACGACTTCGTCGTCATGGTGGCCGGAGAACGCCAGCACGCCGAGGCGCTGCGCGAGGAAGTCAGCGGCGTGCTCGCCACGCTGGGGCTGCGGCTGGCAGCGGAGAAGACCCGCGTGGCCCGCATCGACGAGGGCTTCGACTTCCTCAGCATCACCATCCGCCGTATGCGGAAACGGGGAACGAATAAGGATTACGTCTACACCAAGCCATCTAACTAAGAAGGCCATCCAGGCCGTCAAGGACAAGGT
>DAHVAN010000085.1 GCA_027314595.1 Actinomycetota bacterium
GGCGCGGGCGTGGCGGCCGCGGGCGCCGGGGCGGCCGCGGGCGCTTGCTGCTGACCCATTCCCGCCAGTCCGCCGCCGAGCCCGAAGCCGGCGGCGAGGAAAGCGCCCTCCGTGGCGCCGCCCCCCTGGGCCATGCCCTGCCCGGCGCCGAGTGCCATCTCGCCGGCCGCATACCGCTGGAACCCGCCGGCCAGCTGCGAGTAGCTGGTGTCCTTGGCGAGCTGCTTGAGCTGTGCCGCGTCCTCGGGCGCCATGTTGATGTCGAAGTTGCCCATCCGGGTCAGCGCGATCCCGTAGGCCTCGAGCTGACCGTTGCCCGAGGTGATGGCCGCCTGCTCGATCTCCGGCGAGTGCACGGAAAGGCCGAGGATGGGCCAGCCGTTGGCGACGACCTGCGTGGTCACGTTGGTGCGCAGCACCTTGAGCAGCTGGTCGCTCACCCACCCGGCGATCTTCTCGTTGTCGGTCACGTCCACCGTGGCCGTCAGGTTCGTGATGAGCCGGGACGGGTCGATCACCCGCAGCGCGTAGTCGCCGAAGACGCGCAGCGTCACGACCAGGCCGGTGCGCGGGTCCTGCACGTCGTCGATGCGCCCGCCGAACTTGAACCCGGTGTATTCCCGGGTGCCGATGAAGTACAGCTCGGCTCGGTAGGCGTTCCCGCCGGTCGCGAAGTCGATGACGTTTCCGAGCCCGGGGAGTTCGTCGGCGGTGATCTGGTGGCGCCCGGGCCCCATCGTCTGCACGATCTGCCCGGTGTTGACGAACATCGCCACCTCGTCCGCGTTCACGATCGCGCGCGAGAAACGCCGGATTGAGATGTCGGGCCACTTGAAGACGATCTGACCCTTACGGTCGTCCGGTACGGCGATGAATTCCCGCTCAAACAGTGCCATGGCAAGAACATACCGGCAAAAGCCAGGACTGACATGCCCGCTCGGGGGACGACGCGCCGCACCTGCCAGTTTCAAGCCGACATGTTTGACTTAACCGGACATGTGACCCGACGGTGCGGCTTGACCTGCTATGTTCGGCCCGTGGAAGCGATCCAGTGCGGGTGGTGTCACGCGCAGAACCAGCCGGGTACCACCAGTTGCATGACATGCGGGGCGCCGCTTGACGTGCGGGACAAGGTAAGCGACTCCGGATGGCGCGAGGCGCCCCGGCTGCGCGACATGACCGAGTTCCGGTTTTCCGCCAGCACGTGCCAGGTAGAGGGAGAACTTGTCCCGGTAGCGGAGATCAGCCTCGCCCCCCAGGACGGCGTTTACTTCGAGCACCACGTGCTGCTCTGGAAAGACGAGTCGGTGCCGCTGTCCTCGCTCAAGACGGCGGGCGGGATGAAGCGCAGCCTCGGCGGCATGCCGCACATCGTGACCGTCGCGAACGGCCCTGGGCGGGTGGCGTTCTCCCGCGACTCGCCCGGCGAGGTCGTCGTCCTGCCGCTGCATCCCGGCATGGAACTCGACGTCCGCGAGCACGCCTTCCTGCTCGCCTCGCACAGCATCCAGTACTCGTTCGTGCGTATCAAGGGGCTGGCCAACGTCCTGCACGGCGGCAGCGGCATGTTCATGGACCGGTTCGTCACCGCCCAGTACCCGGGGCTGCTGATGCTGCACGGCAACGGGAACGTGCTCGAGCGCACGCTCAAGCCCGGCGAGAAGATCCTGGTGGAGCCGGGCGGGTTCCTGTACAAGGACTCGTCGGTGCAGATGAACGCGGTGCAGATGGCGCTGAAAACCGGGATGCTCGGATCGCACAGGATGTTCCTGGCCGAGATGACCGGTCCCGGCCGGGTAGGCATCCAGTCCATGTACGTCCACCATGCCACGTCGGAATAGCGGGCGCCGCCGATGAACACCTACGTCTGCCGGTACTGCAGGCAGCCGAGCGACCCGTCGCAGCCGACCTGCCCGATGTGCGGCGCGCCCGTCGACATCAGGGACTCCGTGACCGACTCGGGCTGGGTCGAGCAGCCGCCCATCAGGGACATGGCAAGGCTCCAGTTCGGCCAGTCGCACGTCCAGATCGAGGGCACGACGGTCCCGGTCGCCGAGTTCGCCCTGGCGCCGCAGGACTGGATCTACTTCTCCCACCACGTGCTGCTGTGGACCGACCCGCAGGCGCAGCTCGGCACCATGTCACTGCGCGGCGGCTGGAAGCGCATGATGGCCGGCATGCCGCTGATCATGGTGGAAGGACGCGGCCCCGGGCGCATCGCCCTGTCCGACAACCACGCCGGCGAGGTCATCGCGCTGCCGCTGTCTTCGGGCCAGCGGATATGGGTCCGCGAGCACAGGTTCCTGTGCGCGACAGGGAACATCCGCTATGACTGGGAAGCCACCAACGTCTGGTACGACACCGGCGAGGACGCCCAGCACCAGGACATCCACTATCCGATGGGCCAGTACGGCGACATCTTCACCGCCCAGGACGGGCATGGCCTGGTGCTGCTGCACTCGCCGGGCAACACGTTCATCCGTGACCTGCGCCAGGGCGAGTCGCTGCTCATCCAGCCCAGCGCGCTGCTGTACCGGGACCTGTCTGTCCGGATGCACCTGCACCTGGAGTACCCGCGGAACATGGGCATGGCGTTCTGGCACCCGCGGTGGAGCTACCACAAGATCTGGGTCCGGCTGGCCGGTCCTGGCCGGGTCGCCGTGCAGTCGGTCTACCAGCCGCCCGAGGATTCCGAGGCCATCAGGAACAGCTCCTACACCACCGTCTCCCGCTGGTAGCCGAAGCGGTGGCAGCAGAGGCGCTGGCAGCAGAGGCGCTGGCAGCAGGGCCGGTGGTAGCAGAGCCGGTGGTAGCAGAGCCGCGCAGCGGGTACCCACGAATGCGTGGACCGGCTAGCGGATTACCGGAACAAGCGCGACCCGGCGCGCACCCCCGAGCCTGTTCCCGGCGCCGCGAGCACGTCGGCGGGCGACGGGCGCGGCGGACACCCCGGCGGCATCTTCGTGGTGCAGGAGCACCACGCGCGACGGCTGCACTGGGACCTGCGCCTGGAACGTGACGGCGTGCTCGTATCGTGGGCGCTGCCCAAGGGGGTCCCTGACGACCCCGCGGTGAACCACCTGGCGGTGCACACCGAGGACCACCCGCTGCAGTACGCGAGCTTCTCCGGCGAGATCCCGCGCGGCCAGTACGGCGCCGGGTCGATGACCATCTGGGATCACGGCGCCTACGACGTGCTCAAGTGGGACGTGCGGGAGGTCAAGTTCGTCCTGCACGGCCAGCGGGTTTCCGGCGGCTACGTGCTGTTCGCCACCGGCGGCAAGAACTGGATGATCCACCGTGAGCGGCTGCCGCTGCCCGCCTCGGTGATCCCCATGCTCGCCACGCCAGGACAGCCGCCCGGCCACCACCGCGAGGAATGGGCCGTGGAGATGAAGTGGGATGGCGTGCGCGCGCTCGCCTTCATGGAGAACGGGCGCCTGCAGCTCATGTCAAGGACGGGCAAGGACATCACCGCGACCTACCCGGAACTGGCGGGGCTGCCCAGCGCGGCCGGGCGCAGGCAGGTCCTGCTCGACGGCGAGATCGTCGCGTTCGCTGACGGCAGGCCCGACTTCGAGGCGCTGCAGCCGCGGATGCACGTCTCCTCGCCCGCCCAGGCCGCGCGCCTCGCCCAGACCACGCCGGTCACCTACCTCGCGTTCGACGTCCTGCAACTGGACGGCCGGCCGCTGACCGCCCTGACCTATGCCGACCGCCGCGACATCCTCACGTCTGTGATCCCGAACGGAGGGTGGTGGCTCTGCCCGCCCAGCTTCCCCGGCGAGGATCTCGACGCCGTGCTCGCCGCCTCCCGTGAGAACGGGCTCGAGGGCGTGCTGGCCAAACGGCTGGATTCGCGCTATGAGCCGGGGATCCGGTCGGGCGACTGGGTGAAGATCAAGAACCTGCTCCGCCAGGAAGTAGTGGTGGCGGGCTTCAAGCCGGGCAAGGGCAACAGGACCGGGCAGATCGGCTCGCTGCTGGTGGGCGTGTACGAGTCCGGCGGCCTGCGGTACTGCGGTCATGTGGGCACCGGCTTCTCCGACGCCGCGCTGCGCATGCTCGGCGGCAAGCTCGCGCCGCTGCGCCGCGCGGACAGCCCGTTCGCCGGGCCGGTCCCGCCCGAGTATGCCCGGCCCGCGGTCTGGGTAGAGCCACGGCTGGTGATCGAGGTGAGTTTCGAGCGCTGGACCAGGGCCGGCCGCATGCGCGCTCCCGCCTACCAGGGGCTACGCGACGACAAGGATCCCGCCGACGTGGTCAGGGAGACGTAGTGGACAAGATCGCGGTCCAGGTCGACGGCCGCTCGCTGACGCTGACCAACCTGGCGAAGGTGCTCTACCCCCAGGACGGTTTCACCAAGGCCGAGGTGCTCGACTACTACCAGCGAGTCGCCGGGGTGCTGCTGCCGCATATAGCGGGCCGGCCCGTGACGCTCAAGCGCTACCCCGAAGGCGTCGACGGCGAGTCGTTCTTCCAGAAGCACGCTCCCGCCCACCGGCCGGACTGGGTGCGGACCGAGAGCGTCCAGTCGCGCAGTTCCCGCGCCCGCGACCCGGGCACCACGGTCACGTACCTGGTCCTTGACGACCTGCCCGCGCTGATCTGGGCGGCGAACCTCGCCAGCCTCGAACTGCACGTGCCGATGTGGCGATTCTCCCGCGATGCCGGCCGGGACTGCCAGCCCAGGCCCGACCTGCTGGTCTTCGACCTCGACCCGGGACCGCCCGCGTCGGTCGTCGAGTGCTGCCGGGTGGCGGAAAGGCTCCGTCCGCTGCTTCAGTCCGCGGGCCTGCACCCGCTCGCCAAGACCTCGGGCGGTAAGGGCCTGCAGCTCTACGCGCCTGTCCGGGGCCTTACCGCGGAGCAGGCCAGCGACCAGGCGAGGTCGTTCGCGCAGCGGATGGAAGCCGAGCTTCCCGAGCTTGTCGTGTCCCGCATGACCAGGACGCTCCGCACGGGCAAGGTGCTCATCGACTGGAGCCAGAACAACGGCTCCAAGACCACGATCGCGCCGTACTCGCTGCGCGCGCGGCTCCATCCGGCCGTGTCCACCCCGGTGACCTGGGACGAGGTGGCCGCCTGCGGTAGCCCGGACGACCTGTCCTTCACCGCGGGCGATGTCCTGCGGCGCGTCGGGGAACGGGGCGACCTCTTCGGCCCGCTGCTCAGCTGAGGATTATGTCGCCGCGGCGCTCGGCCAGTTGCAGGAGCGCGTAGGCGGCGAGGGTCGAGTCGTCGGTGATCCGGCCGTCGAGCACCATCTTCTCGAACTCTTGTCGCGGCACCCACGCCTGGCGGATGCCGAGTTCTTCGGGCTCAGGGTCAGGCGGCCCGGGCACCAGGCCGGTGGCGAGGAAGTAGTCGCAGCACTGGGGTGACATGCCGTGCGCGGCGGTCAGCGAGCCCAGGCGGGTCAGCTGGCCTGCGCGCAGCCCGGTCTCCTGCGCGAGTTCCATCCGCGCGAGTTCCTCGGGTGCCCCGGATTCGCCGTGCGGGAAGCCGCCCTGCGGGAACGACCAGCTACGCCGGCGCAGCGGGTAGCGGTACTCCTCGACGAGGTGGAAGCCGCCGTTCTCGGCGGGTACCACCAGCGCGAAGTCCCCCCGTTCCACGACGGCGTACGTTCCGCGCGAGCCGTCGCGGCGCTCGATGTCGTCCCGGCGCAGCCGGATCCAGTTGTCGGTGTAGACGACGCTGCTCGCGATCGTCCGGATCTCAGGTTCAGCGGGCCCGGCCAGGTCAGTGTGCACCGGATCATTGTGCCCGGCGACTTCCCCTGTTTTGTCGGTAGGCGTTCCTAGCATCGGGGAATGGATCCGTCGGCCCGCCCCGCCTGCCGCACCTGCCGGATCTGCCTCGGGCCCGTGCGGGACGGTTTCGCGCGCTGCTACCAGTGTGACGTCGCGAGCGGTCAGGCCGGTCCGCTGCTCGCGGATGTCGTCGTGCCGGTCGAGTACGCGGTCAAGGGCGGGCAACTGGCTGCCGACCTGCGGCGTTACAAGTCCGGACGGGACGGGGCCACGGAGGCCGCGGCGCGGCTGCGGACGATGCTCGCCGTCTTCATCAGGGACCACGGCGCCTGGGTCTGGGCAGCCGCGGACATGCCAGCCGGTCCCGCCACGGCGGCGGTGGTCCCGAGCGGGCAAGGACGCCCCGGCCCGCACCCGTTGACCGGCATCGTGCGGTCTTGCGTGCGCCTGCCCACGACCAGGCTGATCGCCGTGCCGCAAGTGACGGGGCGCGGGCGGGGCGTGAGCGTCGGCTGGCTGCGGGCCGCCGGACCGGTCGCTGGGGCGGACGCGCTGCTCGTGGACGACACCTGGGTGTCCGGGGGCAGCGCTCAGTCGGCCGCCGCGGCGCTCAAGCTGGCCGGGGCGCGGCGTGTCGCCCTGATCGTGCTGGGACGGCACGTGGACCCCGCCGACCCGAGGTCGGCCGGACTGCTTCGCGCCCTGAACGCCTAGCCTGGCAGCGTCACTGCCCGTGCAGGATGACGCCGCGGATGATCTTCCCGTCGTCCAGGTCCTGGTAGCCCTGGTTGATCTCGTCGAGCCTGTATCGCCGCGTGATGAGTTCGTCGAGCTTCAGCTGCCCGGCCCGGTAGAGGCGCAGCAGCCGGGGATGTCGTACAGCGGGTTGCACATCCCGAAGACATGGCCCTGTATCCGGCGTTGCCAGCCGACCACGCTGCCGTTGGCGGCCAGGCGTATCTCTTGTCCGAGCTCCGCCCGACCGAGGTCACCGTCACCTGGCGCCCCTTGCCGACGATCTCCGCGGCCTGCCCCACGACCTCCTCGCTGAGCACGCCGACGGTGATGATCGCGTGGTCGGCGAGCTGCCCCCGGGTCATGTCGACGACGGCCTCCTGCGCCTCCTCCGCGGAGCCGAAGACGTGCGCGGCACCGAATTCGAGCGCCTTCGACCGCTTGAAGGCGACCGGGTCGACCACGACGACGTTCCCGGCGCCGGCGTACCGCGCGCCCTGGATCGCGTTGCTGCCCACGCCGCCAGCGCCGAAGATCACCACAGTGTCCCCGGCCGCCACCCCGGCCGCGTACACCGACGTTCCCCAGCCGGTGGGAACGCCGCAGCCGGCGAGCGCGGCCACATAGAACGGGATGCCAGCGTCGATCGGGACGCAGGAGTTTTGCGAGACCACCGCGCGTTCGGCGAACGTGCCGAGCATGCAGAACCCGCCGAGGTCGGCGCCGTAGTCGTCGTGGAACCTGAACGTGCCGTCGGCCAGCATCCCCGTCATCATCTGCGCACCCCCGTCGCACAGGTTCTGATGGCCAGTGGAGCAGTATCGGCACACCCCGCAGGCGGGGATTAGGAGCAGACCACGTGGTCGCCGACGGCCACCCGGGTGACGTCAGGCCCGACGGCCTCGACCACGCCGGCCCCCTCGTGCCCGCCGACCAGCGGCAGCCGCCCCGTGCTGTCGCCGGTACGCAGGTGCTCGTCCGAGTGGCACATGTCCGACGCCCTGAACGCGATCCGGACCTCGCCGTGGCGCGGCTCGTCAAGCTCGAGTTCGGTGATCTCCCACCGTTTGCCCGGTTCCCTGATGACCGCCGCCCTGGTACGCATGGTTCAGTGCTACACCACGGGCCTGACCGCCACAACCCGCCCGGCCCACCCCGTACGCTGAATCGCATGGCCGGGAAAACGACCGCGAGCACTGCCATCGCGAGCACTGCCATCGCGAGCACTGCCGCGAAGCCGCGCAAGCCCGAGACGCACACCGCGCTGGTGCGGCGCGCGCGGAAGATCAACCGGGTTCTGGCGCAGACCTACCCGGACGCGCACTGCGAGCTTGACTTCGAAAACCCCTATCAGCTGCTCATCGCCACGGTGCTTTCGGCCCAGACGACCGACAAGCGGGTCAACCTGACGACGCCGGCGCTGTTCGCCAAGTACCCCACGCCCGAGGACCTGGCCGCCGCCAACCCCGAGGACGTGGCGCAGATCCTCAAGCCGACCGGGTTCTTCCGCGCGAAGACCAAGTCGGTGATGGGGCTTTCCGCGGCGCTGCGCGACCGGTTCGACGGGTCGGTGCCGCGCACGCTCGCCGACATGGTGACGCTGCCCGGCGTGGGCCGCAAGACCGCGAACGTGGTGCTCGGCAACGCGTACGGCATCCCGGGGATCACCGTGGACACGCACTTCGGACGGCTGTCCCGCAGGTTCGGGTGGACCTCGAGCGACGACCCGGTCAAGATCGAGGTGCAGGTGGGCGAGCTCATACCCAAGCCCGAGTGGGTGATGCTCTCGCACCGGCTGATCTGGCATGGCCGCCGGATCTGCCACTCCCGCAAGCCAGCCTGCGGCGCGTGCCCGGTGGCCGACTGGTGCCCGTCGTTCGGCCTCGGCCCCACGGACGCGGCTACCGCCGCGAGGCTCGTCAAGACCGGCCCGTTCTCATGACCGTGCCAGACCACACCCGCGCGGACGCGGCCCCGGCCTGGCTCCGTGATCTCGCCGCGGCCGCGGCCGGAATGGAAGTCCCGCGGATCGTGCGGCCGCCCGCGTTCGGAGGCCGGCGGTCCGCCGTGCTCGTGCTCTTCGGCGACGGGCCCTACGGGCCCGACCTGCTGTTCATCCAGCGCAGTCGCGGGCTGCGGAGCCACCCAGGCCAGCCGGCCTTCCCCGGCGGCGCGATCGAGGACGGCGACGACGGCCCGGTGGCCGCGGCGCTGCGCGAGGCCGCCGAGGAGACCGGCCTGGACCCGGCCGGCGTGGACGTGCTCTGCACGCTGCCCGAGTTGTTCATCACGCGCAGCGGCTTCCGCGTCGTGCCGGTGCTCGGCTGGTGGCGCGAGCCCAGCGTGGTCCGGCCCGTGGACCCCGGCGAAGTGACCGCCGTCGAGCGGATCCCGGTCGCCGATCTCGCCGACCCGCGGCACCGGGTCATGATCCGTCACCCCAGCGGGCGCAACGGTCCCGCTTTCCGCATCGGTTCCATGCTGATCTGGGGCTTCACCGCGCTTCTCGCCGACCGCCTGCTCGCCTTGGCGGGCTGGGAGCGCCCCTGGGACGCCGCACTCGTCCTCGAGCTGCCCGAAGGCGCCGCCTGACCGGACAATCGCCATTAACGTGGATCACTATCCAGGTCATGGCATGGTTAATGATCCACGCCAATCGGAGATGCGAAGTTATCCACAGGCGTGAAACGCGGGCTGGCGCGCCCGCCCGGATCGGGTCACGCTATGTTCATGCGGAAGTACGTAAATCGTGAATGGTTCTGGCTGATGGACGAGCAGCACGGGGTCGTGGAGCGCTCGCAGGTGCGGCAGAACGGCATCACGCGGGGAAGCCTCGAACACCGGCTGGAGTCCGGTCAGTGGCGGCGCCTGCACTGGGGGGTATACGCGGCCTTCACCGGCGAAGTGACACGGCAGGCGACGTTGTGGGCGGCAGTGCGGCGTGCCGGGGCAGGGGCGGTCCTCAGCCACCAGACCGCTGCCGAGGTGCAGGGCCTCGCCGATCGGCCGAGTTCCAGGATCCATATCACCGTGCCAAGCAATCGGCGCCCCGCGCAGCACAGGCCGATTAGGGACGTGGTGGTGCACCGAGCCGGGCAGATCCGTCCGCAAAGGCTGCCACCGTGGGAGCTGCCCAGGACGCGGATCGAGGACACCGTCCTTGACCTGGTCGCGGCGGCCGCGACCTTCGACGAAGCCTACAGCTGGATCTCCCGCGCACTATCGCGGGAACTGGCCACGGCCGGCATGCTGCGCGAGGCGCTCGCCGAGCGCAGCCGGATCCGCTGGCGCACGCTGCTGACGCAGGCCCTTGCCGACGCCGGCGACGGCATCCGCTTTCCGCTCGAGCGCCGTTATGCGCGCGATGTGGAGCGTGCTCACGGGCTGCCTCAGGCGCAGCGCCAGGCGCGCCGCACTGTCGGCGGGAAGACGCACTACAAGGACAACTTGTACGCCGGCTACGGCGTCTGCGTGGAACTCGACGGGACCGCCTATCACCCTCCCGAGCAGATGTGGCGGGACAAGCGCCGGGACAACGTCAACCTTGCCGCCGACGATGTCCGCACCTACCGCTTCGGCCTCGTCGACGTCACCGAGCGAGCGTGCGACAGCGCGGCCATGGTGGCCGCGTCGCTGCGACGGAACGGCTGGCCGGGGCGGCCGCACCCGTGCCGCCGCGCGGACTGCAAGGTCGGACGCTAGGGGAGCAGGACGCTAGGGGAGCAGCAGGTGGACGTCGCCGAACTCGTGCCACAGGTAGCCGTGGGACAAGGCGGCGTCGTAGCACGCGCGGAGCAGGCCGTCGTCGTGGAAGGCCGCCAGCATCCTCAGATGCGACGAACGCGGCTCGTGGAGCCCGGTCAGCAGGCCGTTCACCACGCCAAGGCCGCTTTCCGCGGTCACCACGCGTGATGTCCAGCCAGCCTGAGCCTCGACTCCGGGTCCGGGGCGGGCGGCGGTTTCCAGGGCGCGGACCACCGTGGTGCCGACCGCGATCACCCGGCCGCCGGACTGCCTGGTCAGGTTCACCAGGCGCGCCGTGGCAGGCGGAACGTCGTACTGCTCGGGGTAGGGGTCCTCGTCCGCCTCCAGCGATGACACCCCGCAGTGCAGGGTGACCGGCGCGAACGTCACCCCGCGGGCGACCAGGTCGGTCACGACCGGCCGGCTGAACGGCCGCCCCGCGCTCGGCATCTCGGCACTTCCCGGCGATCGGCCGAACACCGTCTGGTAGTCGCGCAGCGGCCAGCGCTGTCCCGCGTACGAGTACCGGATCGGCTGGCCGTGCCTGAGCAGGTAGGGGACGACCGCCGCCGACAGCCGCGCGCGCCACAGCCGGGCGGTGGCCTGCCCGAGGAAGGTGAGCTCCGCCCCGCCGGGCAAGCCTATGACCTGGCCAGACGCCACGGCACCGTTCGGGATGCTGGACTTTCCCGCCGGGACCCGCGGCTCCACCAGCCAGCTTCCGTCCGGCAGGCCGGTCGAGAAGTGGACCGCGAGGGCAGGGCCGGCGAGCACCGCGGCGGGCAGCGTCCGTGACGTGTTGACCACGAGCAGGTCACCCGGCAGCAGCAGGCGGGGCAGGTCGGTGAACTCGCGGTGGGTGATCGTCTGGCTCGCGGCGCGGCTGACCAGCATCCGAACGCCGTCCCTGCGCAGGCCGCGCGCCTCCGGCGGGGCATGGGCCTGGAGTTCGGCGGGCAGCGTGAACTCGACGCTCCCGATCATGCCGGCACCAGTTCCGCGGCGCGGTAGCGCCCGCTCGGCAGCCGCTCGGCGATCAGCCGCGCGAAGGCGGGGACGACCGATTCCGGCAGCGGCCGGTCCGAGATGTCCTCCCCGGGGAACGCGGCCTGGTGCATGTCGGTGCGCAGGTCGCCTGGATCGACCCACCAGACACGGATCGCGCTCTCCTCGGCGGCGAGCACGTTCGAGGCCTGCTCGAGCGCCGCCTTGGCGGCGCCGTAGCCGCCCCAGCCGGCGTACGGCTCGATGGCCGCGTCCGATGTCACGTTCAGCACCGCGCCGCCACGCTCGCGCAGCACGGGGAGGAACAGCTGGATCAGCGCGATCGGGGCGATGACGTTCGCCTCGAACGCGGCACGCAGCTCCTCGGGCGGGTAGTCGGCCAGGGCGGGCAGCGGAGCCGCGCCGAGCGTGCCGGCGTTGTTCACCAGCAGGTCGATGTCGCCGGCCACGCCACGCAGGCTGGCCCGGTGCGCCGGGTCAGTGACGTCGCCGGGCAGCGCGGTGACGTCCGCGCCGGGCGCGGCCGCCTGTATCCGCGACGCCGCGGCCCGCAGCGCCCGCGGGTCCCTCGCGTCGATGACAAGGGCGTAGCCCGCCGCGGCAAGGCCGCAGGCGAGCGCCAGGCCCAGGCCGCGGGAGGCCCCGGTGATCAGTGCTTTCTTCATGCTTGCGACGCTATGCGCGCGGCCGTCGCGCGGCATCGGCCCCCGGCCGCGCCCGACGCTGGCCGATGGTCCTAGGACCCGCGGCCGATCCAGGTCCGGCGCGGCGGCGATAGCGTCGGAGGGGTGCAGAACTATGTCGCGGAGCTGCGCTTGGTCAGCGAGGCGGTGCTGGCGGTCAGCAGGCAGCTGTCAACGCGTGACGCGCTGGCCGTGATCGTGCGGTCCGCGCGCACCCTGGCCGGGGCGAGGTACGCCGCGCTTGGCGTGCCCGACGACCGTGGCTCCTTCGCCGAGTTCGTGGTCTCGGGGCTGACCGCGGCCGAGCAGCGCGCGATCGGCCCGCTGCCGCGCCAGCACGGGATGCTGGCCGCACTGCTCGAATCGGCCGTGCCCGAGCGGCTCGCGGACATCAGGACGGACCCCAGGTTTGAGGGCTGGCCGGCCGCCCATCCGGTGCTGACGGGCTTTCTCGGCGTGCCGGTGAAGAACGGCGAGGAGGTGCTCGGCATCATCTTCGTGACGAACAAGCGGTCCGGGTCGTTCACGGCCCACGACGAGGAGCTGCTGACCCTGTTCGCGGCCCACGCGGCGATCGCCCTGACCAACGCGCGGCTGTACGAGCGCAGCAGGGAGGTCTCGGTTCTGGAAGAGCGGGCCAGGCTGGCGCGGGAACTCCACGACGCCGTGTCGCAGCGGCTGTTCTCGATCAGGGCGCACGCGCGGGCCGCGGAGGTCCTGGTCCCGAAGGATCCGGCGAGGGCGGCTGGCGAACTGGCCGCGATCGCGGAACTCGGCGCCCAGGCGCACGGCGAGCTGCGCGCGGTCATCGACGGCCTCGCGCCGCCCGAACTCGACGGGCTGGCCGAGTCGCTGCGCCGGTACGCGCTGCTGGCCGCCCGGGCACACGGCATCTCGGTCCGGCTCGTGGCGCCGGACATGCCGGAGCTTGACCCGCGGGTGGAGGCCGCTGCGTTCCGCGTGGCGCAGGAGGCGCTGCACAACGCTCTGCGGCACTCTGGCGCGGGCGAGGTCACCGTTACGCTGTCGCGGACCCGGCGCCGGGTGACCCTGGAGGTAGCGGACGACGGGAGGGGCTTCGACCCCGCGCTCGCGTCCGGCGGGCTGGGGCTGGCGTCGATGCGGGAGCGGGCTGCCGCCGTCGGCGGACTGCTCCGCGTCAGCTCGGCGCCTGGCGCGGGGACCCGGGTCAGGCTGGCGGTGCCGGCATGACGGGGACGATCAGCGTGCTGATCGTCGATGACCATCCCGTGGTCCGGCAGGGGCTGCACGCGCTGCTTGAGGTGCAGGACGGCATCGCCGTCGCGGGCGAGGCGGGCGATGGCCCGTCGGCGGTGTCCCTGGCGGCATCGCTGCGGCCGGACATCGTGCTGCTCGACCTCAAGCTGCCCGGCATGGACGGCATAGCCGTGCTGGAGTCGCTGCGCACGTCCGGGCTGCGCGTGCTCGTGCTGACGAGCGCCACCGAGCCGTCCGCGGCGTCGCGGGCGGTGCGGGCTGGCGCGGCTGGCGTGCTGTACAAGGACATCGACCCGGACGCCCTGGTCAGGGCCGTCCGTTCGGTGCACGATGGCAACATCCTGCTGGCCCCCGAGGCCATCGGCTCGCTCGTGCGCGGCTCCCGTGCGGACACCCTGACACCGCGCGAACGCGAGGTGCTCGCGAGGATCGCGGAAGGGAAATCCAACCGCGAGATCGCCCGCCTCCTGCGGCTGTCGGAAAAGACCGTCAAAGCGCATGTCAGCTCGGTTCTCGCCAAGCTCGGCGTGCAGGACAGGACCCAGGCGGCCGTCTACGCGGTGCGGCATAGTGACGATGGAGCTTCGGCACCGGATCACACCGGATACCGTGGAAACCGTGCGCGGTGATCTGCTGGACCTTGCCCTCGTCGTGGTTGCCGCTGCGTTCGCGGTTTCCGGGTACCGCCAGGGCTTCATCGTCGGCTCGCTGAGCTTCGTCGGGTTCGTCGGCGGCGCGGTGCTTGGCGCCGAGTTCGGCCCCGCCATTGCGCGCGCCCTGGTGGGCGGGCAGACACAGCAGGACGTGGTGGCCGTCATCTTGCTGGTCAGCGGGGCGATCATCGGGCAGTTCGTGGCGTCGTCCATCGGCGCCGCGATGCGGTCGATGATGACTGGCCGCTCCTCGACCACCATCGACGCTGTCGGGGGATCCCTGGTCAGCGTGCTGTCCATGCTGCTCGTCGCGTGGGCCATCGGCTCGGTCCTGACCGCCTCGCCGTTCCCGGTCGTCGTGCAGCAGGTGAACAACTCGGTGGTGCTCGCCACGATGGACAAGATCATGCCATCGCCCGCGAAGACGATGTTCTCCGAGTTCAGGCGGATGCTCTCCAGCGGCCCGTTCCCGCAGGTCTTCAGCGGCATCGGCGCGGCGCACCTGCTGTCGGTGCCGGCTCCCGACCCCGCGGTGCTCAGCAGTCCCGGGTACCTCGCGGCCCGCAGCAGGGTCGTCAAAGTGCAGGGGACGGCGCCTAGCTGTGACCGCAGCATCGAGGGGTCGGGTTTCGTCTACGCCCCGGAACACGTGCTGACCAACGCGCACGTAGTGGCGGGCGTGACGCAGGGCCCCGTGGTAACCACCGTGGGCGGGGCGAGGTACTCGGCTTCGGTCGTGTTCTACGACCCGCAGATCGACGTCGCCGTGCTTTACGTGCCCGGCCTGCACCTGTCGCCCCTGCATTTCGCGGGCCCGGCGCAGGGCGGCGCGGACGCCGTGGTGGCCGGCTACCCGCTCGACCATTCCTTCACCGCGGCGCCGGCGCGGATCGCCGGGGTGCTGTCGGCCATGATCCCGGACATCTACCAGACCGGCCAGGTCGACCGGCAGATCTACGAGATCAGGGCGGTAGTGCAGCCAGGGAACTCCGGCGGCCCGCTGCTCAGCCCCGCGGGCACGGTCTACGGCGTCGTGTTCTCCGTGGTCGTCGGCGTGCCGGACACCGGTTTCGCGCTCACCGCGGCCGAAGTGGCCAGCGACGCGAGCGCCGGGGCCCGGCAGACCGTTCCTGTCTCCACCCAGGGCTGCGACTGAGGTTAGGTTAGGCGGGCGGGCGGAGCGCCAGGCGCAGCGCGTCCGCGGGGACCGCGCCCAGGCCGTCGCGCTCGATCCGGGTGGCGATGCCCGTCGCGGCCGCCGCCACGTAGGCCGCGTCGATGCCGTGGCGGCCCGGGTCGCCAGGGTCGCCAGGGTCGCCCGGGTGGTCGCTGACCTGCTGCGCGCCTCGCCTGAGCAGGGCCACCGCGCCCCGGGCGTTGCCGCGGCGAGCGTGGGTCAGGCCGACCGCGATCTGGGCCAGGCCCCGCCACAGTCCGCGGTCGGGTCCTTGCGCGGACTTCCAGGCCGCCTCGAAGACCTCGTGCGCGTGGAACGGGCGGTCCCGCGCGAGCAGGCTCCCGCCGAGCGCGGCCGCCTCGGCCGCGGTGACCGCCAGGTCGGCGGGGATCGGGGGCACGTCGCCGGCCGCGGTCCTGGGCAGCGGCCTGCCCAGTTCGTCGCGCGGCCGCGCGTTCCGCGGCCTGCCGGCGCAATCCCTGTCCCGCGGCTGGCTCCGCGGCTCCGTCTGCGGCTCCGGCGGCTGGCTCCGCGGCTCCGGCGGCTGCGTCTGCGGCTCCGGCGGCTGGCTCACCGATCGGGCTCGGGGTCGGACAGCCAGCCGAGCAGTTCGGCGTCGAAGAGCACCGGCCGCTCCTCGTGCGGGAAGTGGCCCGCGCCGTCGATGACCTTCCAGCGGTACGGCGCCTCGACATACCTGCCCGCGCCGCGCGCGGTCTGCGCAGGCACGCACGGGTCAAGCGCGCCGTGCAGGTGCAGGACCGGGGCCGCGACCGGTGTCCGCATCTGGCGGGCGTAGCGCAGGCCGTCAGGGCGCAGGCTGCTGCGCACGAACCAGCGGTTGTACTCGAGCGCCGTGTGCGCGACCGGCGGGATGCGCATGGCTCGCTGGTAGACCCGGGACGTTTCCTGGTCTGGCCAGCCGGGCGCCGACCAGGACGACAGGATCGATCCGACCAGGGCCGCGTTGTCCCGCAGCAACTGGCGCTCGGGCAGGATCGGAAGCTGGAAGGCCAGCGGGATGCCGGAATGCCTCGCCGAGCCGGGCGCGCTGAGGGAGGACGGCCGCCGCAGCGACCGGGAGACGCGAAGCGGGCCTGACAGGACCGCGGCGCGCATCCGCAGCGGATGGGCCATCGACACCACGGCGAGCCGCCGCACCGCCTTGGGGAAGTACGCGGCGATCGTCCACGCGGTCAGGCCGCCCCAGTCGTGGCCGACGACGATCGCGTTGGCCTCGCCGAGTGCCCTGATGAGGCCAGCGGCGTCCGCGGCCGCGGTGACGAGGTCGTAGCCGCGCGGAGGCTTGTCGCTGCCGCCGTAGCCGCGAAGGTCGACCGCGACGGCACGGTAGCCGGCTGCCGACAGCGACACCAGCTGATGGCGCCACGTCCACCAGAACTCGGGAAATCCGTGCAGGAGCAGGACGAGCGGCCCTTCGCCGCTGGTCGCAACGTGGAAACGGGTGCCGTTGGCGCTCACCGAACGGTGCTGCCACGGACCGCTGATCTGGATGGCGGATTCGGATGGCATGGCCATCGGGCTCATCCCCGTAACTGGCGGGCGGGTGTCTCGGCGGTGGTGCCGGCGCGGACGCTCCGCGCGTTCGTGGCGGCCTGGGCCGCTGGGGCCGCTGGAGTCGCCGGGGCCGCCTGGGTTGCCGGGTGCGGCTGCGCTGCCGGCGGGTTCTTGATCGCCGGGCCCGAACCGTCCGGGCTCGCCTCCTCGCGGCGCAGCAATTCCAGGTTGGCCTGCATACTCTTCCTGGTCAGCCGCATGCCGGTGACCCGCCGGACCACTAGGTAGGCGACCGCGCAGGCGGCGAGGAACAGCACGAGCAGCGTCAGCGCGACGAACAGGAAGGCGCCCCACAGCCCACCGGGCGCTCCGGCGGCTTCGAGCCCGTACGCGTACGCGAAGCACAGGACGAACGCGATGAGGGCCACGACGACGGCGGCGAAACCGGCCAGCGCCGCGGTCACTCCGACACGCCGCAGGTCCATCCGCAGTTCGCTCTTGGCCAGGGTGATCTCGTACCGGACGAGCTGCGACATGTCCTTGGCCGCGAGCGCGAACAGGTCCCCGAGTGATTGATGGCCGACGGCGTCATCCTGTGTTCCGCTGCGGACCATGGCGTCCTCTTTCCTCCAATGCGGGCGCCCGTCCCGCAATCCGGCACTGCCTGTCAGCGATCCAAAACTGCCTGTCAGCGATCCAAAACTGGCTGCCAGGTGGTCCAAGGCTATCGCCCGTGCTCGACAACCTATAGGAGGGGGAGGAAATTGCGAACGGCGCCCCCCGCGGGGGCGCCGTCGCCGGTTCGCACGTCAGCCTGGCTACCAAGCGTGCACCTGTTCTCTGTCAGCCAGCTCAGCCCGCCTCGGTCTCCTTTCGCGAACGCGACGGTCCTTAACGGCCCTGACCTGGCTCGACACGCCTCCCGCGGCTGGTCGCGCGTGGGTACCTGGCTGCCGTGCCCGGACGTTCCACCGGTCCGTAGCACCTTTGTACGACGAAAGCACGCCGGGCGGAAGCCCGAGGCGTGATCAATTCGTGATCTCGATCAGTAGTCCTCGTTACATGCCGTTGACTGGTGCTTGGGCGGCGCCCCGGCCCGTGTGCCGGCCGGCCACGGCGGCGGGACGTGCGCCGACGGCCGGCCCGGTGCCCGGTGCACGTGCATGGCGCAGAAAATTGTTCGCTTGGCACGAAGAATCCGCCGAAACGTCTGTTCACGATGAACCCGTATATGTTGTAATTCGGTTGCACGGGTTCTTGGTGGCCGTCCGGTGGCTATGCAGAGCCGCGAATGCGGATAAGCTTTCCTCCAGAACGGAGCCGGCCTACCCCCCCCAGGGCCGGACCGTGCGCGGCCCCCGCTCTCCCCCCCGGCGGGGGCCGCCCCTATTCCCCGGTGAGCGGGTTCTCGGCGCCTTTATTTCGCCCCCGCGAGGAGCACGCCGAGCAGTTCAGCTGCGCCATCCTTGCACAGTGGCGAGTTGCCATTACCGCACTTCGGGGATTGCACGCAGCAGGGGCAGCCAGCCTCGCACGGGCACGCGGCGATCGCGTCCCTGGTGGCGCGCAGCCAGCCGCCTGCGGCCCGGAAGCCGCGCTCGGCGAACCCGGCCCCGCCGTCGTGCCCGTCGTAGACGAACACGGTAAGCTGCCCGGTCGCCGGGTGCAGTTCGGCGGACAGGCCGCCGACGTCCCACCGGTCGCAGGTGGCGAACAGCGGCAGCATGCCAATGGAGGCGTGCTCGGCCGCGTGCGCCGACCCGGCGAGATCGGTTCCCTTGAGCGTGGCCAGTCGTCCATTCGGTAGGGTCCACCAGATCGCCGTGGTGGTCAGGGTTCGCCGCGGAAGGCTGAGCGCCGTTTCCGGTTCCCTGATTTTCGATTCCGAACGAACGGTGGTGTATCCCACTACCTGCCGTGTTACCCGTACCTCGCCGAACACCACGTCGGCTTCACCCCAGGAAACACACTGACGCCGTGATATGACGTCGATTTCAGTGACGTCGCGAGCCTGCGTGGTGTATCCGGGATCCCGGCACTCCACAAGCGCGACCCTGTCGTCCAGGTCAAGCCTGCTGACCAGGTATATGTCGCCCTGATGAAGATAGACCGCGCCGTCGTGGACGAAGCGGTGCGCGGATGGCTCGTCCATCGTGCCCACCAGCCGGCCGGTCGCTTCCTCCACCACGCGGACCGGCCGTCCCTGGTCGCCGCGCAGGCTGATGCGCCTGGCCGGGCGGCCGCGGCGGGCCGGATGCCAGCCGGACTCCCGCTTCCTCAGTTCCCCGTCCTTGGTCATGACGGTCACCGAGGCTCTGGCGGCCGGCCCGAACAGGTCCAGGTCGGGCTCCGTCAGCGGGAGCTCGGCGGCGGCGGCCGCCAGGTGCGGGGACAGCACGTACGGGTTGGCCGGGTCGAGCACCGCGGGTTCGAGCGGGTGGTGCAGCAGCGCGGCCGGGTGGTGCAGCAGGTAGGTGTCGAGCGGGTCGTCGCGGGCGATGAACACGGCCACCGCGTGCCGCCCTGCCCGCCCGGCTCGTCCCGCCTGCTGCCACAGCGATGCCCAGGTGCCCGGCCACCCGGCGATCAGCACGGCGTCGAGCCCCGGGATGTTGACCCCGAGCTCGAGCGCGGTGGTGGCGGCCATGCCGGTGATGCGCCCGTCGCGCAGCCCGGCCTCCAGATCGCGCCGGTCGTCGGCCAGGTATCCGGAGCGGTACGCGGCCACCGTGGGCACCGCGGCCACCGTGGGCACCGCGGTCGCCGGGGCGGCGCCCGCCGGCGCCGTGCCGCCCGGTTCTTCGCCCAGGCTGTTGCGGACGCTGAGCGCGACGGTCTCCGCGCCGCGCCGCGACCTGATGAACGCGAGGGAGGGGACCTCCGCCTTGACCATGGCGGCGAGCAGGTCGGCCGCCTCGGCGGTGGCCGGCCTGCGGGACCGCTGGCCGCCGCGCGAGTGCAGCAGCGGCGGTTCCCAGAGCGCGAACGTGAGCGGGGCGCGCGGCGAGCCGTCGTCGGTGACAGGGATCGCGTCCAGGCCGGTCAGCAGGCGCGCGCAGCCGGCGGGATCGGCGATGGTCGCCGACGCGAGCACGAATGCCGGCGGCGCCCCGCCCGGCGCCTGGTGATGTGCCACGATACGGCGCAGCCGCCGCAGCACCTGCGCGACGTGCGAGCCGAAGACACCGCGGTAGCCGTGGCATTCGTCGATGACCACCACGCGCAGCCGTTTGAAGAACCCCCGCCACCGCGTGTGGCCCGGCAGCAGGGCGCTGTGCAGCATGTCGGGATTGGTCAGCAGGTAGTTGGCGTGCGCCTGCGCCCAGGCCCTGTCCGCCGCCGTCGAGTCGCCGTCGTAGCAGGCGGCGCGGACCCCCGGGACGGCGAGCCCCTGTACCGCCCGCAGCTGGTCGGCGGCGAGCGCCTTGGTGGGCGCGACGTAGAGCACGGTGCCGCCGTCGAGTATCTCCGACAGCGCGGCCGCCAGGTAGCCGGCGGATTTGCCCGAGGCGGCGGGGGTGGCGAGGATCACGCTCCGCCCGCCGCGGGCGAGCGTCGCGGCCCGCGCCTGGTGAGTCCAGGGCGCGCGGACGCCCGTGGCGGCCAGCGCTCCGGCCACTTCCGCACGAACCGAATCCGGCCAGAATGTGGTTTGTCCCTCCCGGCCGGGTATGTGCTCAACGTGCACGAGTTCCATCGCATGCTGCGCGGCCCGCAGGACCTTGAGCGCGGTGCTGTCCTCGCGGGTTTCCGCGTTGGCCCCCGGGGGGACCGGGATGGCGACTGACACAGGCTGTACAAGTGTGTCATCCGCTAGGCGGATGCCGGACACCGTGATTTCGTATAGACATGACACCGGACCGTGGTTGAATGCCGAAGCAGGGGTCGGCCCCCACGCTCCCGGGCTCGCCAGCCGCGCGCCGGGGCGGGACGCAAGAGATGAACGCCTTCGTGGCGCTGGAGGATTTGTGGATCTGAAGCTGGGGCACTACAACAAGGACGGCATCGAGGTCGTAGACGTCGAAGGTGAGATCGACGTCTACACGGCGCCGCGCCTTCGCGAGCTGCTCATCGATCTCGTCAACAAGAAGAACTATCAGCTGGTAGTGAACATGGAGAAGGTCGAGTTCCTCGACTCGACCGGCCTCGGGGTTCTGGTGGGCGGGCTCAAGAGGGTCCGCGCGCATGACGGGTCGCTTGACCTGGTCTGCACCCAGGAGCGCATCCTGAAGATCTTCCGTATCACCGGTCTCACCAAGGTCTTCGGGATCCACAACTCGGTGGACGAGGCCATCACCGCCCGGAAGGCTGAGAAGTAGCCGCACCCACCGATATGGCCACCGTCGAAGTCACCTTCACGCCGCTGCCCGCGCACGTGCGGACCGCGAGGCTCGTCGCCACCGCGGTCGCACGCCGGAGCGGTGTGGATGAGTCGCTGCTTGACGAGGTACGCCTCGCGGTAGGCGAGGCGTGTTCGCGCGCGGTCGAGGCGCACCAGAAGCACTGCCCGGGCCGGCCGATCCGGGTTGCCCTCACGGACGACGGTGAGCGGTTCGAGGTCGTGGTGACCGATGCGGTCCCCGCGGACGTGACGCTGCCCGCGGACGGCGTGCCCATGGCCGCGGCTCCGGCGGGCAGCAACGGCACCGCTCCCGGTGCCGCGCCCGGCGGGGGGACGGGAACCGGCACCGGCGGCGCCACGGCGAACGGCGCGATCTTGCAGCTTCCCGCCGGGGTGGGCCTGGCGGTCATCTCCGGGCTCGCCGACGACTTCCGGATCTGTCCGGCCGGCGACGGCACCAGTGTCGCGATGAGCTGGAAACGCCGGTCCGGCGCTGCCTGAACGCCCCGTCCGCATTGGGGCACGCCACAAGGCGCCGGCCATCAACCTGTGATGCTCTGAGCCTCCCGGTATCCTCATACCGGCATTAATGTAACTATTTGATAGCGAACATGTTAGGAACTTGCTTCTCTTCAAGATACTCGGTGAGCGCAGTAGACTCCCGGCCACGTATGCATTCCAGACACAGGGGAGCAGGCCGTCACGAGCTGTACCGGCCAGACTGCATTAGCGGCGCGCGCCAG
>DAHVAN010000088.1 GCA_027314595.1 Actinomycetota bacterium
GGCGCGGGCGGTGCCGAAGGCCTGGGCGACGCCGCCGGCGTGAGCGGCGCGGGCGGTGCCGTCGGCCCGGGCGGCGCGGGCGACGCCGCCGGCGTGAGCGACGCGGGCGGCGTGACTGCGGACTACGACTGGTCGCAGGCCGAAGACGAGCTGCGTGACGTGCTTCCTGCGATGTTCGTCGACGACGCCGGGTCGACGTCGGCAGGGATCGAGGAGGCGCGCGCTTACGACGCGGAGCACGCCGGCCTCACCCTGGCGGACGTGGCCGGCCTGACCGAGGTCAAGCAGCGGCTCGAGGCGGCGTTCCTCGCCCCGATGCGCAACCCGGAGCTGCGCAAGCTGTACGGCAAGTCGCTGCGCGGCGGCCTGCTGCTCTACGGGCCGCCCGGGTGCGGCAAGACGTTCGTCGCCCGCGCGGTGGCAGGCGAGCTGGGCGCGCGGTTCATCACCGTTTCCTTCGCCGACCTGATCGACATGTTCGTCGGCCGCAGCGAGCGGAACATCCACGAGCTGTTCCAGGTAGCCCGCCGAAACGCCCCCTGCGTGCTGTTCCTCGACGAGGTCGACGCGATCGGCCAGAAGCGCTCCCAGCTGCGGAACACCCCGATGCGCAGCGCCGTCAACCAGCTGCTCCTCGAGCTCGACGACGTGGCAAGCGACAACACGGGCGTGTTCGTGCTCGCGGCGACCAATCACCCGTGGGACGTGGACAGCGCGCTGCGCCGCCCGGGCAGGTTCGACCGCACGATCCTCGTGCTGCCCCCGGACGGCCGGGCCCGTGAGGGAGTCTTCCGCCACCACCTGCGTGACCGGCCGGTCGCGGGGATCGACCTCGCGAAGCTGGCCAAGATCACCGATGGGTACTCGGGCGCCGACATCGCGCACATCTGCGAGAGCGCCGCCGAACGCGCGCTGCTCGACTCGGTGCGCCGCGGCGAGCCCCGGCTCATCGGCCAGGCCGACCTGGAGGCGGCGGCCGCCGAGGTGAAGCCGTCGCTCGGCACCTGGTTCGACACCGCCAGGAACGTGGCGCTGTTCGCCAACGAAGGCGGCGCTTACGATGATCTCGTGGCATACCTGCGCAAGCGCCGCTTGATCTGACGGGCGGAACGGGCGACTTGACCGAGCACAGGCAGGAGCTGGCGCGGGCCGCCGCGATGCTCGACCTCGGGCGCTACGACGAGGCGGCGGGCCTGCTCGCCCGCGTGGTGGCCGCCGAGCCGGCAAGCGGCCGGGCGTGGTGCCTGTTCGCCCGCGCGCACCTGGGCGCGGACCGCTACCAGGAAGCGGTCGACGCGGCCAACCGGGCCGCGACGCTCGAGCCCGCCGAGGAGTGGCCGCACCGGCTGGCGAGCAACGCGCTGATGCACCTGGGCAGCCACGCGGAGGCGCTGCGCGCCGCCAGCGAGTCGCGCAAGCTCGCCCCGTCCTACTGGCAGACGCACGTCTGCGTCGCGCAGGCCGCGCTGGCCGCGGCGCAGCCCTCGCTCGCGGCGGCGGCCGCGGCCGAGGCCCGCCGGCTCGCCCCGAACGAGCCCGACGTCCATTTTCTGTCCGGCAAGGTGGCCCTTGCCCGCGGCGACCTCGAGGGCGCCCGCGAGCACCAGGAGCGCGCCCTCGCGCTCGATCCTGTGCACAGCGGCGCGATGAACGAACTGGGCCGGATCAGGCTGCGGCGGCATGACACGGCGGGCGCGATCGGGCACTTCATCAGCGCCGCGCGGGCCACGCCCGGCGAGCACATCTACAGCAGGAACATCGACGTCGTCATCCTGCGGACCGTGTCCCGGATGATCTACGTGTTCGTGCTGGTCGCGCTGATCCTGCTGTGGGTCCCCGCGGTGGCGCACATCGACAGGTTCCCGTTCGCCCTCGGCTTCGGCCTGCTCGCGGCCGGCACGCTGGCGAGCTTCACCGTCATGGTGCTGCGGCTGCCCCGGGAGGCGAGGCGACTGGTCCGCCGCACGCTGCGCACCCGCCGGGTGGCGACCGCGCTCGCGGTCGCCATCGGCGGCGTCGCCGTGGCGTTCAGCGCGGTCGCGTTCGTGCCTTCGGCGGAACTGCCGCAGACGCTGCCCGTCGCCATCATCATCACCATCGGCGCCCGGATGGTCGCCACCGCGCGGCTGCGCTCGCCTTTCAGCAGGAACCAGCCGGGCGCACGCCGGTTATCGCGGCCGGGCTCCGCCCGCGGACGTGACATCATGGTCCCGTGACCTGGACGGCACCGCGGATAACCAGGCCCGGGGGGCCGCTGACGGGCAGCGAGCGCGTCATGCTGCAGGCCTTCCTCGACTGGCACCGGTCGACGCTGCTCTACAAGTGCCAGGGGCTGACCGGCGAGCAGCTAGCCGAGCGCTCCGTACCGCCGTCGGACCTGTCGCTGCTCGGGCTGATCCGGCACATGACCCGGGTCGAGCGCGTCTGGTTCAGGCAGCGGTTCGCCGACGAGCCCGTCCAGGACGCCTACGACCGGGACGGCGCCTTCACGGCGGCCGACCCGGCGCGCGCGGCGGCCGACTACGCGCGCTTCACCGAGGAACTCAAGCTCGCCGACGCGGCGGCGGCGAACGCCCCGCTTGAGGCGACCTTCACCCACAACGGCCAGACCATGTCGCTGCGCCTGCTCTACCTGCACATGATCGAGGAGTACGCGCGCCACCTCGGCCACGCCGACCTGCTGCGCGAGCGCATCGACGGCGCCACCGGCGACTAGCCGCCCGGGCGGTCGGTCGGCGCGGCTGGGCCAAATGCGCGTCTAGCCCGGGCTATCTGGGCCAGATGCGCAATCTGACTTACGGTGGCTGTTATCGCAGGTAAATCGCTTGTGATCTTGGTATCAGTCATCATGAAAGTCAGGGAGTGGCAGACGTGGCGCTAGCTCTGAACCGTACCGGCGTGGTCTTGAAGAAGTGCGACCTAGCCGGCCACAAGCCCGACTCTAACAAGTCGTGCGGGGCCGAGACATGCCAGCACACATGCAAGGACACCGACCGGTGCCCGCACGCATGGACGCTGCGCTACTGGGCCGACGGCAGGCAGCGTGAGCGCAGCTTCAAGGACGAGATCCGCCACGGGCGCACGGTCCACGGGAGCGGGCGCAAGCTCGCGTTGGACGCGCAGCTTAAGCTCACCGTGGACAAGCGGGCGGGGGACAAGACGTTCGCTGATTATGCGACGGCGGGGAAGGCGAGTTTCGGGGGTGCGGCGGAAGCGTTCATCGCCCATCTTGCGGTCAGTGACCGGTCGCGTGTTTCCTACCTGGGCGTGTACCGGACGCACGTCAAGCCGGTCTACGGGGACAGCACGCTGTCCCGCGTGGCTGATGACCGTGACGGCGTGCTGGATCTGCTCACGGTCACGATGAGGGACTTCAGCGTTTCGGTCCGGCGCGTCGCGCGGATGGTCATCACGGGCACCTGTGATGAGGCGGTGAAGGCGGGCAAGCTGCGGGCGCACCGGCTAGACGGGATCGAGCTAGCCGATAACGGCACGAAACATGACCGGACGGATTTCGTGTTCCCCGCGCACGCGCAGGTGGAGTTCGTCGCGGACGGTAATGAGGGAACGCTGGGCGCGGGCATCTGCGTGTGGCTGATGCGCGGGTGCGGCCTGCGTATCGAAGAGGCGCTAGCGGTGGAGAGGAAAGACTTCCGGGAGTCCGGAACCATCCTGCGGGTGGGCCAGCAGGCTACCCGCGACGGCAGGGAGGCGGGGCCGCTGAAGAAGCGCAAGCGGGGCGAGTTCCGCGACATACCGGTGCCCACGTGGCTGTGGGAGATGGCCAGGGATCTACCGGACGGGCCGCTCATGCCGGGGAACGG
This sequence comes from Actinomycetota bacterium, assembly GCA_027314595.1. Taxonomy (GTDB): domain Bacteria; phylum Actinomycetota; class Actinomycetes; order Streptosporangiales; family Streptosporangiaceae; genus Trebonia. The sequence goes on from DAHVAN010000088.1 coordinate 3,825, forward strand.
TGACCGGAAGTATCAGCTCTACGGGACGGTTTACGAGCGGTTCATGAACGCGGCGAAGAAGTCCGGGATTCCGGCCGGGTTCACGCCGCACTCGCTGCGGCATGCGTTCGCGTCGGCGATGCTGGGCAAGGGCGTCCCTATCACGGACGTGGCGCACTGGCTAGGCCACCGTGACGTGCGGGTCACGTACCGGATTTACGGTCACCTGGTCCCGTCCGCAGCAGCGCGCGCTATCGCGGTTCTTGACGAGGAATACGCGGAATGGAGCAAGGCGGTAAGAAGGAATAAGGAGTTCCCCGCCAGAGGTGACAGGGTCGTGCTACGGGCCACCTCTGGGGATGCGTGCATGTGCTTGTGCAAGGCGCATGTTCGCGCGTTACGTGCAGACACGCGCGCGTGAGCGTGCACGTGCACGACTGTGCGGCTCACGGCCGGCCGCCTTGCGCTGCGGCCCGCTGGTCTGAGCAGGTCATCATCGGCGGCGTTCCCGGCCGCCGGCAGGATGGTCCGGCCGCCACTGCCTCAGGTACCGCCCGGAGCGCGGCCCTGAGATCATCGGCGATCTCGGCAGCGGCGCGCAATGCTTGCGTAACCTTCGCGTGATCCATTCAAATACACCCGGACAGCCAGTCAAGGGCTTTGCTCAGGACATTCAGCGTCCACCGCCGGCGGCGGCCCGAGCCGCGCAGGACGTCTCACTCCGTGGCGTGGCTCATGTACGTCATGACGCCCTCAGCCTTTCCCGGAGTATGTACAGGCAGGATTCGAGCACGTCGTCACCGAGTGCCTTCAGCTAGGAGTATCTCCACTGCCAGCATGCGCGCCGCTTTGGCGGGAAGGGCAGGGATGTCTGCGGTACCGTTCATCTGGCCTCAGTTCGCTCGTGTCCAGGCTGCGCGGGCGCGTGCATTGATCTCGTCGGTCGAGGCGTCGTAGGCGCGCGACAGCGCGTCATGGTCGACGGAGTGCAGCGGCAGCCGTTCAAGCTCGGCGCGCATCTCCGCGCGCCTGCCGATCAGGGCGGAATCGTCTAGCTGGGTGAAGTCTGGTGAGTCGCCGGTCATGGTCTGCCCCATGTGTTGCGTGACTTTGGCCGAACACAGCGTGCTGTAAACCGGCGTTCAATCGGTAGCGTTATGGCAACATAACTGACATGGCTGGTAACAGCGACGGTAACCCGGTAACGCATTTCGGCCGGCAGGTGCGCAAGGAACGAGTGGCGCGCGGCTGGTCTATCCATGAGCTGTCGCGGCGCATGGGAGTAGCGGCCGGACACCTGTCACGGATCGAGAACGGGAAACGCCCGCCCACTGAGACGATCGCCGCCAACTGCGATGCTGTCTTCCCGGAGCGGCGCGGATGGTTCACCGAGTATTACGAAGAGTCCCGCACGTGGACACCTCCCGGCTTCCGCGACTGGCCGGAGTACGAAGACAAGGCCGTAAGCCTGCGCGCGTGGATGCCCGGAATCGTGCATGGTCTCCTGCAAACCGAGGGGTACGCGCGTGCCCTGCTGGAAACCTCACCGGCAGTCACCGACGAGATGGTGACTGCCCGGCTGGCCGCGCGGATGGCACGTCAGCGGCGCGTCCTGATGCGGGACGATCCGCCGTCCGCGTGGTTCCTGGTCGACCAGCTCTCGCTTTACCGGCTCGTGGGAAGCGCCGAGGTCATGGCCGCGCAGATGGGCCACCTCGCGGCGGTCGCCGCCATGCCGAACGTCACCCTTCAGGTTCTGCCGGCCGTCGCCCATCCTGCCAACGCTTCTGAGCTGATCGTCACGGACACTGCGGCGTATGCCGAGCACGTGGCAGGCGGCTTCGTCTACGCAGAGGAAGAAACGGTTACCAGACTGGCCCGCCTGTTTCATACGATCTTGTCTGAGAGCTACCGCGCATCCGAGAGTGCGGCAATGATCGAGGAAGTGGGCCAGATATGGACAGCTGGCGCAAGTCCAGCTTCTCAGACGCCAACGGCGGATCGTGCGTAGAGACGGCCAGCGGCAACGGCGTGATCCTCGTCAGGGACACCACCAACCGCGACGGCGGAATCCTGGCGTTCACCGCTGACGCATGGCGCGCGTTCATGGCGGACGTCAAGCGCAGCTAGCACACCCAACCAAGGCGGGGCGGCATCCTGGCAACAGGGGCCGTTCCCGCCGCGCTCTCCGGGTCATCCGCCCCAGGATGCCCCGCGCGGAAGCCTCCCCCCGCGCTGACAGATGCCATCGCCCCCGGAAGCTACTTGGTGGTGTCCTACATCACGCCTGGCGACGTCTCGGCCGATGCCCGCCGGTGGGCGCAGGCTGTCTACGCCGACGCCACGGCACAGGCACACCCCCGCTCACGCGCGGAGTTGACAACGAGTGTGTCAAAGACTGCCATCCGGGTGAATGGTGCTTCACCACGTTCGCCGGTCCATGCCTTTGACAGCTCTATGTTGCCGAGCTTGTAGTTGAGGCTGGCGCTCGGGGAGGCTGGGGCGTTCGGATCGTTGATATCTGACAATATGTCCTCAGCCTTGCGGCTGTTGGCCATGCGCTTCAAGATTCTTGCATAGCCGGTCTTGCCGGTTCCGTTTTCGCCGAACAATATGGTCAGGCCATCATTGAACTCAATCGCCGATCCGGGGACTATGGGGCGTTAACTCCGGTGACATCCGATAGCTTGGTCAGTACGAGAGCATCTTCTCGCTCAGCAACGGTGGCAGCACTGGCAATGGGTTCCTCAACTGGAATCGTGCGTGCTTCAAGACCCTTTTCCTGGAGGAAAAGTTGGTAAATGTTGGCAATGTCAACTTCGGATAGAGGCTTCCCAGAAGCGAGAACCAGACGGACAATGCGCCTCGTCCACTCATCCTTGAGGTTCGCCCACTCCGCCAGTTGGGTGCCGGGGTCAAACGCTTGGACGCCGTGGCCATTGGAAGTCATGGCAGTACTCTCACTTCACTCGGCAGGCACGACTTCCCAGCAACTCCTTGCATGCTACGCATCCTAGAGGTGCCGCCGAGGTGCTCGACACTTAGTTTCCATGCGCTAGTGGACCCCCGCTCCCGGGTCCCACTCGGAGGCCAAGGCGATATTCGCGAGCCAACCTTGAGTCAGAGGAAAGTCAGGGTTGCTATCAGCCGTAATGGCCGAAACCGGACAGAACGCGCGCGCTGATCCAGCGTGGTTAATTTCGATTGTAGGTCTCTGGACTGCGATAAACGCTCTGACCAGGGCTCGACGTAATGATCTTGATTTCTCTCTTGACAAATTGCGCATTTGGCCCAGCCCGGCGCGCCGCACGCGGCCGGGGCGGGGGCAGCGGACGTCAGGTGGGTGAGCCGGCGGCGGCGCCGGTCTGGAGGCCGGTGTCCCAGCGGGCCAGCGTCCGGTTCCAGTCCAGCGGGACGGTGTAGCCGTCGCCCTGGGCGAACTCGCTCTCCCAGTCCTGCGCCGGCACGCGCCACAGGACCTCGAACTCGATGCCGCTCGGGTCCTTCGCGTACAGCGACTTCGACACCCCGTGGTCGCTCTCCCCCACTAGCGCGCCGGCGTCGAGCAGCTTGCGCCGTGTCTGCACCAGTTCGGCCAGCGTCCCGACCTCCCAGGCCAGGTGGTAGAGCCCGACCTCGGGTCTGCCGGACGCGTGGCCCGCGCCGATGTCGAACAGGCCGAGATCGTGGTCGTTCACCGAGCCTGGCGATCGCAGGAAGGCCGCGCGGCCGGGGATCTCCAAGCGGACCTCCATTCCGAGGGTCCGCGTGTAGAACTCGACCTCGCGCTGCAGTCCGTTCACGTATAGCACGGCGTGGTTCAGGCGGCGGACGGCCATGGCGACTCCTGCTCTGGTTGGGCTGTCGATGCCAATCGATCTAGGCGGCACTTTATTTCCCTGAGCCCCCGCCGGCGCGAACATGGAGCTATGAAGATCTTCATTTCCTTCGACATGGAGGGCGTCGCCGGGATCGTCGACTGGTCGCAGTGCACCGCGCCGGGCCAGCCGTACGAGGAGGGGCGCGCGCTGCTGCTCGGCGAGGTCAACGCGGCGATCGACGGGGCGCTCGCGGGCGGCGCGACCGAGATCGTGTGCAACGACTCACACGGGAGGATGAACAACCTCAACCCGGCCAGCCTGCACGGACGGGCCACGTACATCGCCGGGCGGCACAAGCCGATGTACATGATGGAGGGCATGGACCAGAGCGTGGACGCCGTGTTCTTCGTCGGCTACCACGGGTCGATCTCCGGGGAGAGCTCGGTGCTCTCGCACACCTACAACCCCTCGGTCGTGTCGAAGACCGAGCTCAACGGCACAGAATGCGGGGAAAGCGGGATCAACGCGCTCGTCGCGCTCGGCTGCCGGGCGCCGGTAGCGCTGATCACCGGCGACCAGCAGACGATCACGCAAGCCGGCCCGTTCTTCAAGGACGCCGAAACGGTGGTGGTGAAGCAGTCGATCACCCGCTTCTCGGCTACGCAACTGCACCCTCTTGACGCGCGCGAGAAGATCGCGGCCGCCGCGGCCGCCGCCGTGCGCCGGGTCGCCGGCATCCCCCTGCCTGCGATCACGCTTCCCGCGCGGCTCGACGTTCACTTGCAGACCGCCGACATGGCGCAGGTGGCCAGCTGGGTGAAGGGGGCGGAACGAACCGGGACCAGGACGGTGCGCATGGACGGAGACGATCCGCTCGCGGTGTTCCGCTCGTTCGTCGGTGTCACCTACATCACCCGGGTCGCCGAAGGCCGGTAGCCGGGCGGCGCGCGCCGCCGGTTGCCGGTTGCCGATGGTTGCCGGTTGCCGGTTACCGCCGCGGACGCGGCGGGCCGGCGCGGCCTGCCGGCCCTGTTACCTGCCGACCTGGCGCCGGCGTATCCCGCGCAGCCGACGCCGCTGCGACTTGTCGAGCATGAGATATCCGCCGACCGGGATCGCGGCCGCGATCACGAATACCAAGGCAACAGCCCACAGCGGGATGCCGATGATCAGCAGGATCAGCGCGATGACGATCCCAGCGATCCCGACTTTCAAGCCTGGTGCCATTATGACTCCATCCATCCGGGCTGCCACCCAGCCGTCATCCAGCTTATCTCCGGGGAGGTAAGCCGTGCCGACCTCGATGCCGGTCGAGGCCGGGGCGAACGAGTTGCTCAGCCGCAGCGCACTTGCCCTGCTAATCGCGATGCTACTCGATAGGCACCTGCGCAAAAACTGGTAGGCGTGGCACGCCGACAGCTCAAGCCTAGCAGGTCAAACGGGACAATCTTCGCAGGTCAGGACACTCATAACTGCTTTTTGCAGCTAGATCGCCACAGCTCGCCAAGACGGGGCCGGCGGTCAGCCCTTGGCCTTGGCGGCAGCCTTCAGTTGCTGCTTGTACTCGCGCACCTTGGCGAGTGCCGCCCCGTCCACAATGTCCGCCACGGACGCATAGGTGTCGGGTTGGCCGAATGTCCCGGCGGCCTCGCGCCAGCCGGTCGGCTGGACCCCGTACTGCTTGCCCAGTAGCGCCACCATGATCTGCGCCTTTTGCTTGCCGAACCCGGGCAGCTCGCTGATCCGCTTGAGCAGTTCGGCACCAGTCGTCGGTCCGCCCCACAGCACTGCCGGATCGCCGTCGTAGCGGTCGACGAGCAGGCGGCACACTTCCTGGACACGGGCGGCCATGGCCTTGGGGAAGCGGTGCAGCGCGGGCGTACGGCCAAAGATCTCCGCTAGCGCTTCCGGGTCGTACTGGGAAAGTTCATACGCATCCAGCTCATGCCCCAGACGCTGCTCCAGGACGTACGGCGAGCTGAAAGCTTTCTCTAGCGGCACCTGCTGGTCGAGGATCATGGCAACCAACAGGGCGAGCGGACTGCGTTGCAGAAGGGCGTTGGCAGCCGGGTCGATCGGCAGCGAGAGTGCCATGGTGGGTCTCCCAAGTGTCCGGAGGGGCTCTAAAACATTCTGCCGTGTCCACCCCGCTCTACGGAGCCGAGCCGCCCGCGCCGCACCTATACCTCTGCCCATGCCGCCAGTTCCCCTGCCGCCCGTTCCTTGAGGGCGTTCACCCGTAGGCGCGCGATGTCCCGGCGGTAGCTGTTCCGTGCGGCCCCTATCGCCGTGGGCAGTGTGTGATGCTCGAGGTACACGACCGTGGGATCGGCAGGATCGGCGAAGTCCAGGATGGTGAACGGACTGGTCGGCTGGACGAGGAGTCGCTGGGCAGGGTCCGGTCCTACAACAAGGACCTGCAGGCGGCGGCGAAGGCCCGGACCTGCCGGCAGGCCGACGCTGGCCACCGGCCGGGCGCTGCGCGTGTCGCCGGCGTCGGCCGCGCCGTGGGGCAGCAGGTTCAGCGGACTGCCGGAGTGCTGGCGCCGCACACGCAAGAAAGCCGCAGAATAACTGGGGATCCGCCGATGCGGGCCGCGCGGGTCGCCCGGGTATGGTTTGAGCGACATCCACGGCGCCAGGAAGGCTGAGGAGCGCGACCCCCGATGACAGCCCGGCAGCAGATCGCCCGCCTGGTTCCGCTGGCGCTGCTCGTCGCGGTCGCCATCGCGGGGCTGCGCGGCGCGATCGCCGCGCCGCGCTGGGACGGGCCGCTGCGCGCCGAGGGCGTCCCGATAGGGCTGGCGCTCGAGGTCGTGCTCGGCGCCTTGCTCGTGATCACGATCCGCCGCGACGGCGCCGCGATGCGCGCGACCGCGACCCAGCCGCCCGCCGACGACATCGTCGTGCCCGCCGCGCTGCGGTTCGTTCTCAGGTGGGTGCTCGCCGGCGCGATGGCGGCGATCGCCGTGGTGCTGATCTCCGACCTGCACCTGCACTTGTTCATCAAGCTGCGCATCCCGCCCCGGCTGAAGCCGGTCCTCAAGCCCAAGGCGCCGCCGACGCGGGGCGCAGGGCACGGCGGCGGCGGGTTCTTCCACCTGCCGTGGGGGCCGATCCTGTACGGGCTGCTGATCGTCGTCCTGCTCGCGGCCGTGGTCATCAGCATCTGGTGGGCGGCGCGGCTGCGCCGCGCGGCGCCCCCCGGGCCGGTGCCCGGCGACGTCGCCGGGGACTCCGAAGGGCTGCTTGACGCGGTGGAGTCGGGCAGGGCGGCGCTCGCCGCCGAGATCGACGACGCGCGGGCCGCGATCATCGCGTGCTACCTGGCGATGGAACGCACGCTCGCCGGCCGCGGCGCGGCACGCGCGGCAGCGGACACGCCCGACGAACTGCTCGCCCGCGCCGTCACCACGGGTCTCGTGCGCGGCGGCGCGGCGGGCCGGCTGACCGCGCTGTTCTACGAGGCGCGGTTCTCCAGCCACCCGCTCGGGGCGGGCCAGCGCGACGAGGCCAGGCGCGCGCTCGACGACCTGGCAGCGGAGCTGGGCGCGGGGGCGGTGACGTGAGGCCGGGCAACCTCCGGCGCGGCACGCCCGAACTGGTGATCGCCGCCGTCGCCGTGGCCGCGACGGCGATCGCGGGCGGCGCCGTGGCCGGCTGGCCGGGCGTGGCGGCGGTCGCGATCGGCGCGGCCGCCCTCAGCCTGGTCGTGGTCCGCGGCCTGGTGCCGCGGTCCGCCGCGCAGTCCGTCAGGCACACCAGGGACAAGCAGGTCGCCCGCGCGATCACCGGTTACCCGCAGCGCAGGTCCATCGTCGTCTCCAGCCTGACAAGCCGCGCCTTCTACGAGGCCGACCTGCGCCCGGTCCTGGAGCACCTGCTCGCCGCGCGGCTGGCGGAAAACCACGGGATCAACCTGTACCAGGACCCGGCCGCCGCCAGGCGCGCGTTCTGCCGCACGAGCGCCGACCAGGCACTCTGGCCCTGGATCGACCCGGCGCACGTGCTGCGCGGGGAGGAGCGCGACATGCAGCGGCCCGGCATCTCGCGCAGGACGCTGGCCCGGCTCATCAACCGATTGGAGCAGCTGTGACACCGGAAGAGACCGCGCGCGGCGCCGCGGCCGTCCTCGACGAGCTCGAGAAGGCGGTCGTCGGCCGCCGCCGCACGCTCGAACTCGTGCTGATCGGCATCCTGGCCGGCGGGCACGTGCTGCTCGAGGACCTGCCCGGCCTGGGCAAGACGCTGATCGCCCGGTCCTTCGCCCGTGTGCTCGGGCTGGACTTCGCGCGGATCCAGTTCACCCCGGACCTGCTGCCCTCGGACGTGATCGGCGCGCCGCTCTACGACCAGCGCAACGCGGACATGGTGTTCCGGCCCGGGCCGGTGTTCACCCAGCTCCTGCTCGCCGACGAGATCAACAGGACGCCGCCGAAGACGCAGGCCGCGCTCCTGGAGGCGATGGGCGAGGGCCAGGTGAGCGTGGACGGGCAGACCCGCGCGCTGCCCTCGCCGTTCGTCGTGCTCGCCACCGACAACCCGATCGAGTACGAGGGCACGTACGAGCTGCCAGAAGCGCAGCTGGACCGCTTCCTGATGCGGTTGCGCCTTGGGTACCTGGCCGCCGGGGACGAGACGGACATGCTGCGGCGGCGGGTGTCGCGGGCCGCGGAGAACGTGGTCCTGACCCCGGTGACCGACGCGGCCGGCGTGCTCGCCATGCGCTCGTCGCTGGAGCGGGTCGAGATCAGCGAGGACCTCCTCGACTACGTCGTCGCGATCGTCACGGCCACCCGCAGGGACGCGCAGATCCAGGTGGGGGCGAGCCCGCGCGGCGGCCTGGCGCTGGTCCAGCTCGCCCGCGGCCAGGCGCTGCTGCGCCAGCGGGACTACGTGATCCCCGACGACATCAAGCAGGTCGCGGTGCCCGCGCTCGCGCACAGGATCACGCTGCGCCCCGAGCTGTGGGTGCGGCAGGTTTCCGCCGACGACGTGGTGGCCCGGCTGCTCGGCGGCGTGCCGACGCCGCGCACCGACCCCCGCGCCGATCCGGCTGGCGCCCGTGCCGGGGCTGGGGCGGTCGCCGGCTGATGCCCCCCGTCATCGCGAACGAGGCGGGGTCGCGCGCGGAGGCCGAGGTGCGCTGGCGGCCCTCGCGGCATGCCCGCAGGCTGCTCACGCTCGCCGCGGCCGGGCTGCTGCTCGCGACGATCACCAGGCGACCTGAACTGGCCGGCCTGGCGGGCCCGGCGCTGCTGCTGCTCGGCGCGGCACGCCCGGCCCGGGCCCCGCGGATCGGCGTGCGTGTGCGGCTGACCGCCACCCGGCTGTATGAGGGTGAGATCGCCGCGGTGGACGTCGCCGTTGACGACGACGGGTCCGACGTGCGGTGGGTGCTGCACGCCGGACGCGGGATCGAGCCGGCCAGCGCGAGCGCCGTCGGCGGCGCGACGGCCCGGTTCCTGTTCACCGTGCCGCGCTGGGGCAGGCGCCAGGTCGGCTCGGTCGCCCTGGTGCTGCACGACCGCTGGCGGCTGGCCGAAGGCCGGATCACGGTCAAGCTGCCGTCCGTGGACTGCTACCCGCACCCGGCCGTGCAGCGCACCCGGGTGGTGCTTAGCCGGCTGCCGAACCGGCTCGGCGAGCACCCGGCGCGGGTGCCAGGCGAGGGCGCCGAGTTCACCGGCGTCCGCGAGTACGTGCCCGGCGACCGGCAGCGGGCGATCAACTGGCCGGCCAGCACGCGCCGCGGCCGCCTGCAGGTCAACACGTTCGCGGCGGAGCGCTCGCAGGACGTCGTGCTCCTCGTCGACGCGACCTCGGACGTGGGGCCGCCCGGGTCCTCGGCGCTCGACCTGGGGCTGCGCGGCGCCGCCGGCGCGGCGCGCGCCTACCTGGACGCCCGCGACCGGGTCGGGGTGATCACGTACCAGTGGGGCGGCGCGCGGTGGCTGGCGCCGTCGCTCGGGCGCCGGCAGGTCTACAAGATCATCGACGCGATGCTCGCGACCGACGCCGGGTGGGCGCGCGGCGCGGTGTTCAGCAGGCTCCCGCGCGCGGCGCTGCCCCCGGGCGCGCTGGTCGTCGCGTTCAGCCCGCTGCTCGACCAGCGGTTCGTCGAGGCGCTGCGGGACATGCGCGAACGCGGCTTCCCGCTGATCGTGGTCGACGTGCTGAACACCGAGCCGCCCGCCAGGTACTCGTTCCACGACTGGGCGGCCCGGCGCATCTGGCGGATGGAGCAGCAGGCGATCAGGTTCTCGCTGCGCGAACTCGGCGTCCCCGTGGTGCACTGGGACGGCGAGTCGCCGCTCGACCTGCCGCTCGCCCCGTACACCAGGCGCCCGCTGGTGGTGCGCCGGTGAGCGCCGCGCCTGGCTCCCCCGCCGCCGCGCCGAACGGTGCCGTGGCGGCGCTGGCGCCGCGGCTGGCCGCCATCTTGCTCGGCGCGGCCTGTGTCGCCTGGACGGCCACGCCGGGGCGGCACGCCGGCCTGGCCGAAACGGCCCTCGTGCTGTCGATCATCGCGGTGACCGCGGGCGCGCTGCGGCTGGCCCTTGCGGACGTGCCGCAGCCCGAGGACGAGCTTTTCCTGGCCGCGCCGGTACGCGCCTGGCTGGGGTTCCTCGCCATGCTCCGGCTGCTGCCATGGGAGGAGATCGCGGTCGTGACCGTGCTCTGGCTCGAGGTGCAGCACCCGGCCAGGCCATGGCACACCGCCGCGCTCGGCGCGGGCCTGGTCGGCTACGTGCTCGCGGTGCACATCGCCGAATCGGGCGCCGACGGCGGACGCCTGCTCCGCCGGCAGGCCAAGGTACTGGTCGCCGGCGCCTGCCTGGTGGCGCTGGGCGCGGGCTTCGCCATGCTGCCCGTGGCGGGCCCGGGCGCCGGCTCGGCGCTGCTGCGCGTGCTGGCGGCGATCGCGGTCGTCGCCGCCGCCGTCCTGGTCCTTCCCGGGTAGGGCATGCCGCGGGCGGCGGCGCTTGCGCCGGGTGCGGATCCCCGGGCCAGGCCTTTCGTGACGATCGCGCCAAGTGGCCGGCCGTCGCGGGCCTGTTGCGGCACTATAGGGGGCCGTGATCACGATCCTGCTGCGGCTGTTCACCGCGCCGCACCGACGGCACGTGGCCAGCCTGCTCGGCTCGGCCGCCGTGGTAGTGTTCCTCGGCGCCTGGCTGTTCTCGCTGGCCGAGGCCCTGCCGTTCACGACCTCCCTGTACTGGGCCATCACGACGGCGACGACCGTCGGCTACGGCGACATCACGCCGCACAACCCGATCGGGCGGCTGCTCGCGTCGCTCGTCATGCTCATCGCGATCCCGATGCTCGCCGCGGCGTTCGCGCTCGTGTCGGGCGCGGCCGCGGCTGCCGGAGTCCGGAGGATCCTAGCCATGACCAGCAAGTTCCCGGAGGGCACCTATCGCCTCGTCGTCGGCATGAGCCCCACCGTGCCCGCGATTCTCGACGAGCTGGCGGGCATGGGGATCCCTGTCGTCCTGGTCGCCGACATCGACCCGCAGACCGTCCGCGACGGCGTGCACGTGGTCCGCGGCGATCCGACGGACGAGGCGACGATCAGGAAGGCAAGGCCCGAAGGCGCCGAGCAGGCCCTGATCACCGGCCGCAACGACGGGGACGTGCTGGTCAGCGCGGTGATGCTGCGCAAGCAGGCGCCCTCGCTGACCGTGACGGCGCTGGTCAGCGCGCCGTCCGTCCGTGAGGCGCTGAGCGACCTGGGGATCCAGCAGACCGTGTCGGCGAGCGAACTGCTCTCCCGCACCCTGGCGGCGAGCCTGGAGACCCCGCACGCCGGCGAAATGATCGCCCAGCTCGTCGCGAACAGGGACGCGTTCGCCGAGATCGAGGCGGGGACAGCCGCCGTCGGCAGGCCGCTGAGCGCGATCAGGACCGAGCGCGCCGGCCTGGTCCTCGGCCTGGTCAGCAACGGGGAGTTCACGCTCGGCATCGGCGATGACCCGGTCGTCGCGGCCGGCGACCGGCTGCTTGTCGCGCAGGCATCGCCGGCCCGCCAGAGCCGCCCGGCACAGATAGCGGATCGGTTGTGACCCTGCAGGGTCACAACCGA
>DAHVAN010000090.1 GCA_027314595.1 Actinomycetota bacterium
ACGTTGTTGCGCAGCCACTCGCCGTACCGGCCGTTCTTGATCGTGACCGGCTGCCAGTTCGTCTTCTCGTTCTCCGCGAGCAGCTGGTCCTTGATCGCGGTGGTCCTGATGTACCAGGACGGCAGCGCGTAGTACAGCAGCACGGTGTTGCAGCGCCAGCAGTGCGGGTAGCTGTGCGCGTGCATCTGCGACCGGAACAGCAGCCCGCGCGCTTGCAGGTCCGCGGTCAGCGGCTTGTCCGCGTCCTTGAAGAACATCCCGCCGACCAGCGCCAGCCCGTCCTCGAACCGCCCGTCGGGGCGGACCGGGTTCACCACAGGCAGCCCGTAGGCGCGGCTGGTCGCCATGTCGTCCGCGCCGAACGCGGGCGCCAGGTGCACCAGGCCCGTGCCGTCTTCTGTCGTCACGAAGTCACCGGGCACCACGACGTGGGCGTCTGGAATATCTACCATCCCGAACGGCCGTGCGTACTGCGCCCCGATCAGTTCGGCTCCGCGCACGGTGCCCAGGACGTGCCAGCCCTCCCCGAGCACTCGGGCGAATAGCGCCTCGGCCACCACGACCTTGTCGTCGTCGCCCGCGCTCTTGTCCCGGGGGGCGACCCCCCTGAGCCCCCCGGACCTGCGGGCGATCGCGTAGTCGACCTCCGGGTGCACGGCGACGGCGGTGTTGGACACCAGGGTCCATGGCGTCGTCGTCCAGACCAGTAGGTCGGCGCCTGCCAGGTGCTGGCTGGCGCCCGCCGGGACCGAGGTGAGCGGGAACCGGACGGTCACCGAGGGGTCGGTGACCTCGCGGTAGACATCCGGCTGGCCCATCTCGTGGTCCGAGAGGGCGGTGCCGCACCGCGGGCAGTACGGGCTGATCCGGAAGTCACGGACCAGCAGCCCCTTGTCGAAGATGCTCTTGAGCGCCCACCACACCGACTCCACGTACTCGGGGTCCATCGTGCGGTAGGCGTCGGAAAGGTCGATCCAGTAGCCCATCCGCTGGGTCAGCGCGGAGAACGCGTCCACGTGCCGCAGCACGGACTCCCGGCACCGCTCGTTGAACTCGGCGACGCCGTAGGCCTCGATGTCCTTCTTGCCGGACAGCCCGAGTTCCTTCTCCACCGCCACCTCGACCGGCAGCCCGTGGCAGTCCCAGCCGGCCTTGCGCTTGACGTGGAACCCCTGCATGGTCTTGAAGCGGGGGAACAGGTCCTTGAAGACGCGCGCCTCGATGTGGTGCACGCCGGGCATTCCGTTGGCGGTCGGCGGACCCTCGTAGAACGTCCAGCGCGGGCCGCCTTCCGACTGCTTGAGCGAGGCCTCGAAGGTTCGCGCGCGGTTCCAGCGGGCGAGCATCTGGTGCTCGATCGCGGGAAAGTCCGCCTGGGCCGCCAGCGCGGGCATCGGCCCGCCCGGGGCGCGCAGCTTCCGCTCCGCGACGTGCTCATCGCGGGCGGTCGCGCCTGTCCCGTGCCCCGCACTCCGATCCGGCACCGCACTCCGATCCGGCACCGCACTCAAATCCGACATCCGGGTTTGCCCTCCAGCGTCCGCCCTAGCTTCGCCGGAGGGACGAGGGACGCATCGGCGCCGCCCCGCGGTACCACCCTCCTTGGCCGCGGACAGTCGCAACCGTCCGTTCGGCCCACTCGAATTTGATTTGCCGGCTCTACTGGCCTGCGCCCGTTGCCGGGCCGCAGCCTTTCTTCCGGCCGCTCCGGGGTGATCTGGTCCGTGGCGCACGCACCCGGGCTTGCACCGTCCCCGGGTCGCTCCTCGCAGCATTCCGCGGCAGCTGTCCCCATCACCGCGCAACCAGGATAGCCGCTCGCGGGGACAGTTTGCGGGAGGGGCCGCCGGGTCGTATCCTCCGTTGACTGTCCGGATTTGAGGATCCACTAAAGAATGAGACCTACATGACCGCTGCCCCGCACTCGAGTGCCGCCAGCCTTCCGGTGCGGCGGGGTGAGGAGCCGTGGACCGAGGCCGAGCTTGACGGGGTCCGTGGTGAGCTCAAGGCCGAGGCGGTGGGACTGCGCGAGGAGATCGGCCAGGCGGAGTCGCAGATCGCCGCGCGCCTGCGCGACTCGGTTGCCGAGGCCGGCGACGACGAGGCCGACGCGAGCAGCAAGCTGTTCGAGCGCGAGCATGAGCTGGCCATCTCGCGCAACACACGCGAACTGCTCGAGCAGACCGAGCACGCGCTCGAGAGGATCGAGGCGGGAACATATGGAGTGTGCGAATCGTGCGGCAAGCCGATAGGGAAGGCGCGGCTCCTGGCGTTCCCGCGGGCGACCCTGTGCGTGGAATGCAAGCAGCGCCAGGAGCGTCGCTGAGCTCACAGGCCGATCCCCAGGCAGGCGGGGCGCCCGGGGCGCCCGCGCC
>DAHVAN010000092.1 GCA_027314595.1 Actinomycetota bacterium
CGCGCGGGCCCTGGCCGCGGCGCGGCGCGCTGAAGGCGGGGATCAGGCGCGGTCGCGTTCCCGGCAGCGCAGCGACCGCACGACGTCGTCCCGGCCCTCGATGAGCAGCCGCCGCAGCGCGGCCGGCGGCTCGGAAGCAGCCAGGTACTCGTCGGTGACGGCGATCGTCTCGGCGTCCACGGCGCCGACCTGGTAGCCGCCGGCCACAAAGTCCTGGGCCATCGCCGAGCTCCAGTCCCGCCACACCCCGCCGATGGTGGCGAAGTACTCGCTCCGGTACGGTTCGACGAGCTCGGCCTGGTCCGGGTCGATGAAGCCGGTCAGCGTCGCGCGGAACGCGGCGATGGTCAGCTTGCCGGCGGTCAGCGTCTCCCAGGTGTCCCGCTTGACTTCCGCGGACGGGATGGCCGCACGGCAGGTGGCAGCCTGCCGCTCGTCGGCGTCGGTGGCGTCCCTGGCGAGCTCGGCGTCGATTTCGGCCGGCCCGGCGGCGCCCCGGCTTACCAGCCGGCGCAGCAGGATCCACCGCAGGTCGGTGTCCACCGCGAGGCCCTCGATCACCGTGGAGCCCGACAGCAGCCCGGACAGCAGCTCAAGGTCGGCGGCAGAGGTGGCTGCTCCCGCGAACGAGCGCGCGTACGCGAGCTGGTGGTCCGACCCGGCCGGCGCCGAAAGCAGCAGCGACCGCAGCGACGAGGCCATCAGCTCGAGCCCGGTGGCGCGCCAGGCCGGGTCGGCGAACCGCCGCACCGCCTGCCCCGCCTGCCGCAGCAGCGACTGGACGACACTGATGTCCCGCACCGAAGAGACGCCGCCGAGCACCAGCCGCACGTAGTCCCTCGCGGCCATCTCCCCGTCACGGCACATGTCCCACGCGGCCGCCCAGCACACGGCGGCCGGCAGCGACGAGGTGAACGCGGCGATCGAGGTGATCAGCGTCCGCAGCGAGTGCTCGTCGAGCCTGATCTTGGCGTAGGCCAGGTCCTCGTCGTTGATCAGGACGAGGTCGGGCAGCGCCTCCCCGGCCAGGGCGGGCACCGGCGTGGCCGCGCCGGACACGTCGATCTCGATGCTGGACCTGCGGGTGAGACCGGTGCCCGTCAGGTCGTACAGGCCGATCGCGATGCGGTGCGAGCGCAGCACAGGATGGGACTGCGGCGCCTCCTGGACAACGGAGAACGAGGCGAACCGGCCCTGCGGATCGAGGGTGTAGGACGGGCGCAGCATGTTCACGCCAGCCGTCTCGAGCCATTCGCGCGACCACGCGGTCAGGTCCCGGCCCGACACGGCTTCGAGCGCGGAAAGCAGGTCCGCGAGCGTGGCGTTGCCCCAGGAGTGCGCGGCGAAATACCGCCGCACGCCGGCCAGGAAGTTCTCCCGGCCCACGTAGGCGGCCAGCTGCTTCAGGACCGCTGCGCCCTTGGCGTACGTGATGCCGTCGAAGTTCACCTCCACCGCCTGGATGTCGGGGATGTCGGCGGCGATCGGATGGGTGGACGGCAGCTGGTCCTGCCGGTACGCCCACGTCTTGTAGACCTTCGCGAAGGTGGTCCACGCCGCGGCCCACCTGGTGGCCTCGGCCTGGGCGAGCGTGCCCGCCCAGGTGGCGAAGGACTCGTTCAGCCACAGATCGTCCCACCAGCGCATGGTCACCAGGTCGCCGAACCACATGTGCGCCATCTCGTGCAGGATGGTCTCGCCGCGCGCCTCACGGGAGAAGTCGGTGACCCGCGACCGGAACACGTAGTCCTCGACCAAGGTGACCGCGCCGGCGTTCTCCATCGCGCCTTCCTTGAATTCGGGCACGAACAGCTGGTCGTACTTGCCGAACGGGTACTTGATCCCGAACACGGCGTGGTAGAAGTCGAAGCCCTGCCTGGTGACCTCGAATATCTCGTCCGGGTCCAGGTACCGCGCGAGGGACTGGCGGCAGAAGATGCCCAGCGATATCCCGTCGTGGTTGTCGCGCACCACATGGTAGGGCCCGGCCGACACGTGGGTGATGTACGTCGACATCACCGGCGTCGGCGGGAAGTGCCACAGCCGCGCGCCGCCGTCGGCCGGGATGCCACCGTCGGCGTCCGCCTCCATGTTGGAGACCACCAGCCAGCCTTCCGGCGCGAGCACGGTGAGCTCATAGGACGCCTTCAGGTCGGGCTGGTCGAAGCAGGCGTAGATCCGGTGCGCGTCGAACGTCTCGAGGTCGGAGTACAGGTAGACGTTGCCGTCCGCCGGATCGGTGAACCGGTGCAGCCCCTCGCCGCTGCGCGAGTAGGCGCACTCGGCGTCGACCACGAGCTCGTTGCGCGACGCGAGCCCGCCGAGCGTGATCCGCTCGCCGTCGAACGCGTCGAGGCCGACCGGCGCGCCGTTCAGGGTGATCCGGCGGACCCGCGGCGCCGCGAGGTTGACGAAGGTGCCCACACCTGGCCGCGCGCAGTCGAAACCGATTCTCGATACCGAACGGAAGGTCGTGTCACCCCCAGTCAGATCCAGCTCAACCTGGTAGGAGCCGACGCTGATCAGCCCAGAACGTTCTCGTGCCTCGTCGCGGGTGAGGTTAGCTGCCACCAAATGGTCCCTTCGTAATCGTCGCGATCGTTGTGATCTTCGCACAGTGTTTCCTCCCGGGGGCCGACCCCCCGGGGACCCCCCGCATGTGGGGGCTGCCCGCCCCCCCATAC
>DAHVAN010000093.1 GCA_027314595.1 Actinomycetota bacterium
GAGTATTCCGACGAATCCGATCACCAGGTGAGTGGCCGGGGGGAATCGCACCCCCCGGCTCTCGCAGAACCCGTTATGTGGAAATCCACATAACGGGTTGTATGTCCCGTGACTGGTTATGTTGAGCGGCACTGTCTGGCAGCGGGATCTTCCTGCTCAACGCGATGCCTGGTGCTGGGCGCTCAACATATTCACAGGCCGTCGAGGAAGGCGAGGAGGGCGTCGGAGGGCCGGTAGCGGCCGGGCTTGATGCCGAGCGGGGCGGTTCGGGCGATCGCTTCTTCTTTGAGTGCCGGGTCGGCGTGCTCTGGCGGAGTCAGATATTGCAACCCTCGGAATGCTCTTCAGGGAGATCGGGTTTCGCGCCGTCATCGAGGTCCTTTGAGCCGGCCTGGCGGCGGTTGTAGCCGGCGGCGTATGCCGTCCAGTCTCCGGCGGAGGCGCGCTGCCATGCGACGGCGACGCTGATGTGGATGCCGAGAAGTCGGGCCAGGAGGGCTGCGGGGAGTTCGGTGGCGAGGCCGAACAGCGCGGTGGAGCGTGCCGGGCCGGGGCGGAGCCCGATCTGGCGCATCCGCCCGGCCAGGCGGTCGGCGCTGATGGGCTGGCCAGGCTGGCCGCCGGGGAACAGCCACCGCGAGCATCCCTGGTCGCCCAGTGCGGCGTGTCCGCGGCGGGAGGCTAGGAGCTGGAGGACGAGCGCGTCGAGGGGCTCGGGCAGCACGATGGGCTCGCGGCCGAGTCGGAGCCGCACGTGCTGCTCGCTGACGTGAACTTGATCGAGGGTGAGGCGGCTGATCGCGGCGGGCCCTTGAGCGTAGAGGAGAAGGAGCAGGCCGGCGACGCGGTCCTCGGGCTTGACGGTGTCATCGTGGAGCAGGCGGCGGGCGTGGTGCCAGCGGGCCTCGGCGTCGATGACGCCGCTGGGCCCGTCCCATCTGGTGGCGGCGAAGTCCAGGCTAGTCAGCTTCTGGCGCCGGGCCCAGCGGACGAAGTTACCGGCCTCACCGTGATGGGTGGCGTGCTCGCTGGTCAGCCAGGTGTCAAGGTCGCCTTGCCGGGCGGTGGCCAGATCGAGGCCGCTGGCGGTGAGCCAGTCCAGCAGCGTGATGGCCGCCGTGACGTGCCGCCGGACGGTGCCGGCCTGGCCCAGGGTGAGGTGCTGGCCGTCGGCGCGGCGGCGGAGCCTGCGCAGGGCGTGCCAGGTGGCGTAGCGGTGCAGCAGCTGCCGCTCGCCGGGATCGTCGCGTCCGGCGACGGTGGCGGTGATCCAGCGTTCGAGGCGGGACATGTGCTCGTCGCGGGACGTCAGCGCGCCGGTGGCGACCAGGACGCTGCGCAGGTGCCTGATCGTCTTGCTGTCGGGGAGCTCGTCGAGAGCCGCGTGGGTCAGCGGTCGCTCGCCTGCCGCGAGCTCTCGCAACAGCGCGGCGGCGGTGTTCTTGTTCAGCCAGCCCAGCACCGTGTCAGGGCGGTCGTTGCCGGCCAGGTTGTCGTGCAGGGCCTGCAGCCGGGGATGAATCGCGCCGGTGTCATCACGCAGGAGCTCATCCAGGCGCTGCAGCAGCGAGCAGCGCGCGCACCGGCGCGAGCGGTGCTGGGTGTGCTGACCGCATCCCGGGCAGGCGCGCCAGAACGACTCGGGCCGGATGCAGGTCCCGCAGAGCGGGCTGGCGGTCGTCCCGCCGCGAACCTGCCGGACATTTCCGCAGACCGCGCAGCGTGCGCGCCGCTTCTGGCAGGCGCGGCACCACGGCTTGCCGGTGATCTTGGAGATCTCGGCGGGAGCCAGGCGCGCGCAGATCGAGCAGGTCATCGTCCTGGCCGGCCGGCAGCCCGGGCAGAGCGGGCCTTCGGGGGTGCGGACGCTGACGACGCGGCGCCGCGCGCAGCTGATGCACGTTTCCAGGTTGGCGGGGTCGCTGATCAGGCAGTAGGGACACAGCGGCCGGCCGTGCTCGTCGCGGGTGGCTGTCTCGCGGTGCACGCCGCAGCGCGAGCATTGCTCGGCCCGGGACCTGGCCACGCAGTTGCGGCAGAGCCGCATCCCGTCGCGTGGCTTCACCAGGGCGATGACCCGGCCGCAGTGCGGGCAGGCCGGGCGGACGATCCGCTGCGCCCCGGCGTCAGCGAGCGCGCCGATGAGCCGCAGCACCGAAGGAACTGGTGCCCGGGCGCCGGCTCCGGTGAGCAGTTCAGGGTCATCTTGCAGTGCCCACGCCAGCCGGCGGCGCTGCCCGGCGCCGGGCGCGGCAGCATGCACGGCAGCCGCTACTGTCCCGGCCGCGACACCAGGGTCGATCACGGCGATGATCCCGGTCACGACCGAAGCAGGGTCTGGATCGCAGTCCGCGCGCCGGCAGGCCGAGCAGTGCGGCCGGCCCGCCCGGTCGCGGACGCAGACCGGCTTGCTGATCCCGCAGCCTGCGCATGGTTCGGGCCTGGGGCCGCAAGTCCCGCAGTACCAGTCCTGTCCGCGGCGCTGCAGGGTGCGCAGCTGCCCGCCGCATCCGGCGCAGACTGGCGGCGAGATGATCACCGCGCCGGCGTTGCGCAGCGCGATCAGCAGATTCCCGGCCACCCGCGGTGCCGGGGAACGCCCGTCGGTGAGGATTGCCGGACGGGCCAGCAGCGCGCGGGCCAGGCGGCGGCGCTTGGCACGGCCCCCGGCCACGCCTGCCACCACGTCCTCGATGCTCGCCCGGTCCAGCGAGAACTCCAGGCCAGCCACCAGGTCAGTGACCACGCCGAGCGGGTCGGCGAGCACGCCGGGTGCCTGCGGCGCCACCGGTTACTTGCCGGCGCCGGTGATGCGGGCGCGCCTGGGGCGCAGCTCGCCAACACCAGACTCGGCGCCGCCAGCAGTCTTCGCGGTGCGGGCCAGCCCGCCGGCCGCGACCGGCTCGATCAGCTCGCCCATCGGGCAGTCCAGGATGTCGATCAGCGCCATCAGGATCTTGAGGCTGAGCCGCTCGGGCCGGTCGGTGACCAGCCGGTAGACCTGACTGGACGACAGCCGGATCCCGCGCCGGGCCAGCGGCTCGATCAGGTCGGTAGTGGCGAACATGCCATGGCTGGCCATCACCTCCCGCAGGTGCCAGCGGTAATCAAGCTTGCGTGCCATCAGCTCGCTCCTCCGTCCTGCCCGCCGGCGCGCCGAGCGCCGGGCCCAGTGCCCTGCGCAGCGCGGCATTCATGAAATCGCCGCTGACGTGGGTGTAAATGGCGGTCGAGGTGTCGCACCGGTGCCCTACCTGCTCCTGAAGGAACCGGCGGTCAATCCCGTCCTCGGTCAGGTGGGTGACATAGGAATGCCGCAGCGAATGCGGCGACAGTTCTCCCGGCAGCCTGAGCGCGTCCCGGTAGGTGACGAAGCGGGCGTTGATCTCGGCCGGCTTGATCCGCCCGCCCCGCTCGGTTACCCATAGCGCCGGATGATCAACGACCCCGAAGCGCGGCCGGATGTTGTCCACGTAATCCTCGACCGCGTCCACCGCCCAGCCCATCACCGAGCAGACGTTGCGGCGCCGCGGCGGCTGGCCGCGCACCGCCTTGCCGTAGCGGACATGCAGCATCCCGTACCGGCCGAACTCCGCCGCCGCCGGGTTACGGCCCCAGTCGGTCAGGTCCAGCTTCGCGGTCTCGGTGCGTCGCAGCCCCCAGCCGTAGATGACCTTGAACATCGTGGCATCGCGGTAGGCAGCCAGCGCGCCCTTGCGCCCGGCCTTCACCGCCCGCTCCACCTGATCATCGGCGTAATCCAGGAACCGCTGCAGTTCCTCCCGGCTCAGCGGGCGGGCTTCCGGGCTGCCCTCGTAGTCGTTCAGGTGCGTGATGGTGTTCCACTCGTGGCAGATCGGCACCGGGAACGTGCCGAACGCCTCCTGGCATGCTGCCGCCCAGCCGTAACGGGCGTCGGTCAGGTACTCGCTGAACAGCCGCAGGTCGGTCTGATAGCCGCGGATCGTCGCCGGCGCCAGATGCCGCTCCGCTGTCAGCGTCAGCGTCCACTCGTCCACGTGCGCCGGCTGCCACTGCCACGGGAACTCATTGGTGAACGCCTGGAAGCGGCGAACCAGCCGCTCCCGGTAACCGGCCGTGTCCGCCCGCAGGCCGCGCGCGGCCTGCTGCGCCCGCCAGCCCCGCAGCATCGCCTCCACCATCGCGTCCTCCGGGCGCAGCTGCCGGACGCCGTCAACGAACTCCGCGCTTGCCGCGCCCGCCAGGCCACCAGGCTGCAATCCGCACTCCCGTCTTCAAGTGATGGGCGTATCTTGCATCAGACGGGATCGATTGATCAACTCGACACGCCGCAATCCTCAGCATGCAGGCGATACGTCGCCGGTCTCAGCCCGCCAACTGCCGCAGATCCGTAGTTCTCTCGCCCGTCTGATGCAATTCCCGAGAGTTCTCGTAGATGTGAGTGGTCTGGCTGGTCTCATGACCGAGAAGCAAGGCGATGGTTGCGATGTCGACTCCTTTGGCTCGCCAGAGCATCGCGGCAGTGTGACGCTTATGTGAAATTCTCCATAAGCGACAATATGTGGACGGCCGGGTTATGTGGCCGCAGCAGCATCTCCGCTGGTAGCTGAGCCGCGCGTGCTGGCTGCGGCCACATAACGCTGCGCCGATGGTGTTACTCGCAGAAGCGGTCGAGCCATTCGAGGAGATCGTGGTC
>DAHVAN010000094.1 GCA_027314595.1 Actinomycetota bacterium
CGGGCCCGGGCCCCTGCACCCCCGGACCGGGCGCGCGCCGGACACCCAGGCCGGCAGCCGCGCGGGCACGGCCGCCCGCGAACGCGGGCATGCGGGCCTGCCACACCGGGCGAATAGGCCACCAGGATCGCCAGCACAGCCAAAACGCCAAACATTCGGCCGGCCCGCCGGCCCGCCGGCCTGGTCCGAACTCCTGTGCCACTGCCGCCTCACGAGCGGGTTCGGGTCAGAACTCGTAGCGCAGCGGCTTGTAGCCGGAGTAGTTCTCGGCCAGGGACAGCGCCGCGGCCGGCGAGGACGTCACGTACCGCAGCTGCGCCAGCTGGAGCTGGGACTCGAAGGGATCCTGGCCGGGGGCGATGTGCAGCATCGAGGTCATCCACCAGGAGAAGTGGGTGGCCCGCCAGACCCGTTCCAGGCAGGTGTCGGAGTACGCGTCGGCCAGCTCCCACGACCGGGCGAGCAGGGCGGCGCGCAGCGCGCTTGCGAGCACTACCACGTCGGAGAAGGCCAGGTTGAGCCCCTTGGCTCCGGTCGGCGGCACGATGTGTGCCGCGTCGCCGGCGAGGAAGAGCCGACCGTGGCGCATCGGCCCGGCCACGAAGCTTCGCATCGCGGTCACGGACTTGTCGGTGATCGTGCCCTCGCCGACCGACCAGCCGTCGATCCCGAACCGCTTCTGCAGCTCGGCCCAGACGCGCTCATCCGGCCACTGGTCGAGCGGCTCGTCCGGGCCGACCTGCAGGTACAGACGGCTGACTTCGGGTGAGCGCATCGAGTACAGCGCGAAGCCGTCGGAGTGCCTTGAGTAGATCAGCTCGTCGGTGGCCGGCGCGGCGTCCGCCAGGATGCCCAGCCAGGCGTACGGGTAGATCCGCTCATACACGGACAGGCCGGGAACGAGCGGGCGGCAGATCCCGTGGAACCCGTCGCAGCCCGCGATCACGTCGCACGACACCTCGTGCGCCGTCCCCGCCTCGTCCAGGTACGACAGCACCGGCCGGTCCGAGGTCAGCTGGGACACCGCGACGTCGGAGGCGGAGAACTCGATCGGCGCCCCGGCGGCGAGCCGGGCCGCGATGACGTCCTTGACGATCTCGGTCTGCGCGTAGATCGTCACCCACCGCCCGCCGGTCAGCGAACGGAAGTCCAGATGGTGGCGTTCGCCCTCAAACTGCAGGTAGATCCCGCCGTGCTCCATGCCCTCGGCGTCAAGCCGCTTCCCCAGCCCGACCGAACGCAGCAGCTCGACCGCCCCGGCCTCGAGCAGCCCGGCACGCTGGCGGGCCTCGCAGTAGGCCCGCGACCGGTTCTCGATCACGACGGACTCGATGCCGTGCAGCGAAAGCAGGTGCGAAAGCAGCAGGCCGGCCGGGCCGGCGCCGACGATCCCTACTTGCGTCCGTGAGGTAACAGCCATATAAACAAAACCCCTTTGAATGTCCGTAGTACGCACAATAGTTCAGGAAGCGAACACTTGGCAGTAGCTCTACGATTGTTATCATCTGGCAAGTAAACGCCAAGACCGGGCGCAGGCCCAGCGCCGCTGGTGCGGCAGCACAGCGCATCGCAACCCGGCGCGGGAGGCCCACATGCAGGACGAAACCAGCAGTGGCGACACGGTAACAGCCGAGGCGGCCGCGGCGGACGGCGACTTCGTCCAGTCGCTCGAACGAGGCCTGTCCGTCATCCGCGCCTTCGACGCAGACAACCCCAGGCTTAGCCTGTCCGAGGTGGCGGCGGTGACCGGGCTGAGCCGCGCCGCCGCCCGCCGCTTCCTGCACACCCTGGTGCACCTGGGCTACATGCACAACAACAGCGGCAGGTTCTCGCTGCGCCCCAAGATCCTCGAGCTCGGCTATGCCTACCTGTCGAGCCTGACCCTGCCCGAGGTCGCGATGCCGCACCTGGAGGAACTCGTGGAGCAGATCCGCGAGTCCTCGTCGGTGTCCGAACTCGACGGCGAGGACGTCGTCTACATCGCCCGGGTGCCCACCAAGCAGATAATGCGAGTGACGATCAGCGTCGGCACCCGCTTCCCCGCGTACGCCACGTCGATGGGCCGGGTGCTGCTCGCGGCGCAGACGGACGAATGGCTCACCGGGTACCTCGCCTCGGTGAGCCTGCACGGCATGACCGGCCGCACCACGACCGGCGCAGGGTCGCTGCGCCAGGAACTGCGCAAGATCCGCAGCCGGGGCTGGGCGCTCGTGGACCAGGAGCTCGAGGAGGGGCTCCGCTCGCTCGCCGCCCCGATCAGGGACGCGGACGGCACGGTGGTGGCGGCGGTCAACATCTCCACCCACGCCGCCCGTCGCAGCCTGGAAGGCATCGTCCAGGACCTGCTGCGCCCGCTGCTCGCCACCGCCGAGCGCATCGAACGGGACCTGGCCCGCTCACGCACCGCCGCCACCGTCCGCCGGTCCGCGACGTAAGGCGCCGCCGCCCCGGTCCGGCACCCGGCGTGGGCCAAGGGCCGCGGGCCTTTGGCACACTGCTGTTCATGCGCACGCTGCTCGCCGACCATCCGCTGGTCGCGCACAAGCTCACCTTGCTCCGCGACGCGCGGAGCGACACCGCCGCGTTCCGCGCGCTCGCCGACGAACTGGTGACGCTGCTCGCCTACGAGGCGACCCGTGAGATCCGCGTGACCGAGGTGGCCGTCACGACTCCGGTCGGCACCGCGACGGGCGCCAAGCTCGCGCAGCCAGTGCCGCTGATCGTCCCTGTGCTGCGGGCGGGCATCGGCATGCTTGACGGGATGACACGGCTGCTCCCGATGGCCAGCGTCGGCTTCGTCGGCATGATGCGGGACGAGAAGTCGCTGGTCGCGTCGACCTACGCGAACCGGCTGCCCGCGGACCTGACCGGCCGCGACACGTTCGTGCTCGACCCGATGCTCGCGACGGGCGGCACGCTGGTCACGGTGATCGGCCTGCTGGCCGATCGTGGCGCGAGGTCGGTGACCGCGATCTGCCTGCTCGCCGCGCCCGAAGGGCTGGCCCGCGTCGAGGAAGCCTTCCCTGGCGGCGGGGGCGCCGGCGTGCCCGCCGTCCGCGTGGTCACGGGCGCCATCGACGAGCGACTGAACGACAAGGGGTACATCGTCCCCGGTCTCGGTGACGCGGGAGACCGTCTGTTCGGGGAAATCTGAGTCCGGGCGGGGCGCCGGGCGCCGCGGAGCCGCAGCACCGGCTCACCCCTGTCCGGTACCATCCCTCCACCCCAGGGTGGCTCCCCAAAGCGGCGCCCGGCACCCCGCCAGCTGAAGCTAACCGCAAACCGCCCATATGGCACTATCCCCGGATCCGGGGTTGCCCTGGCCTGATCTGCCTGGCCTAGACTGGCCCGGTGGCAGCCGCGCATGTCAGTACCGCGTCTGGCCAGGTCATCCGGCTCTCCGAGGGCAGCAGGCTGGTCTTCGGCCGCGGACCGGAGGTCGACCTGGCGATAACGGCCGGGCGCGGACTGTCGCGGCGGGCGGGGGTGATAACGACGACCCCCGACGGCGCCTGGATCGCCAACATCAGCCGCACGCACGCGCTTTACGTCGCGGGCGAGGGCTACCGGATCCGACTCCCCGCGTGGAAGGCGACGCGGAGCCGCCCGGCGGCTGGCTCGTGCACGCGGGGACGGCCATGGTCGGCTCGCGCGCCATGCTGGACGACGGGCTGCAGCTCGAGGTGACGGTGCCCGGACGGCACCGCCGGCCCAGCCCGGCCGCGGCCGCCGCCGGCAAAGCGCAGGCCGACGGCGACGGCACGCTGCTGCCGCTCTATCCGGATCGGCCTCGACGACCGCGGCGGTGAACACGCCGCTCACCCGCCTTGCGGCCGCCACCTCGCGGGCGAACCTGGTGCGGAAGCCGGGCTCCTCGGCCAGTTCGACCCGGATCGTCTTGACCGCCACCAGCCGCCCGGCCGTGGAGCGGGCGAGGAACACCTGCCCCATCGCACCGGTCCGCACCGGGCCCGCTGATCGGAAGCGGCCCGAGTGCCGACGTGTCCGACATCGGCGACGGGCGGGCGCTGGCGGCACGGGGGCCGCAGGCGCTGTCCGCCCGGGAGTCCCTGCGGGCGGCGGGGCCAGTGGACCGGGATTCCTGGGCGGCGAACAGACGGGAGGCATCGCTGCCGATGATTAGGGCAGGACACCAAACGCGGCGCGGCAGCTTGTGCCGGCGCACGGCGGGCATTGACCTGTCTTTTTGCCCGGTCTTACCGTCGACTCCAGTTCCGTCAGGGAGGGGACGAGGAGCGGGAATGGCTGACCTCGACGTCGTGGTGGTGGGGGCCGGTTTCGCCGGGATCTACGCGGTGCACGCGCTTGCCCGCGCCGGGCTGAGGGCGCGGGCCTTCGAGGCCGGCAGCGGCATCGGCGGGACCTGGCTCTGGAACTGCTACCCGGGCGCCCGAGCCGACGTGGAGTCCAAGGACTACTGCTACTCGTTCTCCCCCGAACTGGAGCAGGAATGGTCGTGGAGCGAGCGGTACCCGGCGCAGCCCGAGGTGCTCGCGTACCTGAACCGCGTGGCCGACCGGTTCGGGCTGTGGCCGGACATCCGGCTGAGCACGCGGGGGATATGAAGGGTTTGTTCTTACGAGCTGACGACGGTGCCGGAGGTTAACGGTGAGCGATTCGGTCAACGCGCAGGCGCGGCAGGTCCTCGACGGCAGGGCCGAGGCCGGCGTGCCGCCCACCTGGGAGCAGACGGCCGCGGAGGCACGGGCCGGTTTCGCGCCGGTCCGCGAGATGATCGGGCCGGGCCCTGACGTCGCCTCGGTTCGCGACATCGTCATCCCCGGCAAGGCGGGGACGATCCCGGCGCGGGTGTACTCGCCAGCCGCCGACCCGCCTGGGACGGTCGTGTACTACCACGGCGGCGGCTGGGTCATCGGGTCCGTCGACGACTGGGACGCGTGCGTGCGAGGCCTGGCCGTGGCATCTGGCTGTGACGTGGTCAGCGTCGACTACAGGCTCGCGCCCGAGCACGTGTTCCCCGCCGCCGCCGACGACGCGTACGACGCGCTGGTCTGGGTGGGCGCTCACCTGGCGGGCGGGCGGCCGCTCATAGTCGCCGGGGACAGCGCGGGCGGGAACCTGGCGGCGGTCTGCGCGCTGCGGGCGCGGGACGCTTCCGGGCCGGCGCTGGCGCTGCAGGTGCTCATCTACCCGGTGACCGATCACGACCTGGACCGGGAGTCGTACCGGAAGTACGACGGCCGGGACTTCATCCTGAACAGGGGGGACATGGCGTGGTACTGGGACCGTTATGCGCCCGACGTGGCGGCCAGGTCGAATCCCTATGCGTCACCGCTGCGGGCCGCCGATCTTTCCGGGCTGCCGCCCGCGTTCGTGCTCACCGCCGAGCACGACCCGCTGCGCGACGAGGACTTCGCGTACGCCGAACGGCTGCGCGCGGCCGGGGTTCTGGTCGAGCACCGGCATTACGGGTCGCAGATCCACGGGTTCTTCACGCTGGTGAACGTGCTCGACGACGCGGGCAAGGCCGCCGCGGAGGCGGGCGCGGCGATCCGCGGCGCGGCACGGGCGTGACGATGCGGGCCATCGCGGCTGTGTTCGAGAAGCTGTTCACTCCCT
Organism: Actinomycetota bacterium; assembly: GCA_027314595.1. Taxonomy (GTDB): domain Bacteria; phylum Actinomycetota; class Actinomycetes; order Streptosporangiales; family Streptosporangiaceae; genus Trebonia. The sequence goes on from DAHVAN010000094.1 coordinate 5,602, forward strand.
TCACCGTCGCCGACGTGGAGATCGACTCGCCCGGTCCCGGCGAGGCGCTTGTCCAGATCGTGGCTACCGGCGTCTGCCACACCGACGCGATCACCCGCGACGGCGACCTGCCGTTCCCGCCGCCCGGGGTGCTCGGCCACGAGGGCGCGGGGATCGTCGCCGCGCTCGGCGACGGTGTGTCGACCGTCGCCGTGGGCGACAAGGTGGTGATCGGCTGGCCGTGGTGCGGGCAATGCCGCAACTGCCTGGAAGGCCAGCCCAGGTACTGCCTGTCGCTCGGGCAGCTTGTCGCGGGCGGGTCCCGGCCCGACGGGTCGGCCGCGCTGCGGCGGGCCGACGGCTCGCCGTTGCACAGCCACTTCTTCGGGCAGTCTTCGTTCGCCACGTACTGCCTGTGCGCGGCGTCGTCGCTTGTGCCGGTGGCCGCCGACGCGCCGGTCGAGACCCTGCGGCCGCTCGCCTGCGGGATCGGGACCGGCGCCGGGGCGGTGCTCAACAGGCCGCCGACTCGGTGGGCATGCGGGGTACATGCGCGCTGATCGGCGGCGCGCCCGCCGGGGCGTCGTTCTCCCTGGACCACATGTCCACGCTGTGGGGCAAGCGCGTCATCGGCATCCTCGGCGGCGAGGGGCGCAGCGCCTCGCTGATCGGGGCCCTGATCGCGCTGAACAAGCAGGGCAGGTTCCCTTACGACAAGCTGATCACCCCGTTCCCGCTGTCCTCGGTGAACGAGGCGCTCGAGGCGTCGCGCGCGGGCGAGGTGGTCAAGCCGGTGCTGCGGATGACGGACGCTGACTGAACGACGTCACCAGCTGACGATCATCGAGCCGAAACGCCTGGCGTTGCGGGAAGACAGGCTAAGCCGCGCGGGATTCGCGCAGGTCGTCGCTGTAAATTTCAGGCCCGTTCGCGACTGCGGCCTCGTTGCGTGCAGGCTTTCGGCTACTGGCGGGGACCGGGACCGTGGCCGGGCCTTGACACCGGATGGACGTCGCCCAGACGATATCGCCCGAAATCTCCGGCATGTAACGCACTCGTCGTCGGCAGGGAGCAGAGCGAGGGAGCGCCCGAGCTTGTGCGGCACAACCGGTCGGATGCGTACGGAGGTACCCATTGTTGACCCATTCCAGATCCGCTCTGGCGACGACGGCGGCGCTGCTGCTAGCGCTCGGTGCCGTCGTGGCCGCGCTCATCGGCGGCAGCGCGCATGCCGCCACCACAACCCTGTGCCAATCGCAGACGGCTTCGGTCGGCGGCGGCACGTACACGGTGCAGAACAACGAGTGGGGATCCAGCGCCGCGGAATGCATCACGACGGACGGGAACGCCGACTTCACGGTGGCCAACTCGTCGATCTCCAACAGCACCAGCGGTGCGCCGGGCGGGTACCCGTCCATCTACCAGGGCTGCCACTGGGGCAACTGCAGCTCTGGCGGGCTGAGCACCAACCCGATCCAGGTCTCGAGCCTGACCGCGGGCAAGGTGACCACGAGCTGGTCGACCACGCAGCCGGGCGGCAGCAACGACTACGACGTGGCCTATGACATCTGGTTCAACCAGACGCCGACCACTACCGGCCAGCCGAACGGCACAGAGCTGATGATCTGGATCAACCACAACGGCCCGGTCCAGCCGTTCGGCTCCATCGTCGCGAGCAACGTCAGCCTGGGCGGCCACACCTACAACATCTGGGAAGGCGCGCAGTCCAGCTGGGACACGGTGACGTACGAGATGACCAGCGGGACGACCTCGGTCAGCAACCTGGACATCGGCACGCTGACCCAGGACATGGTCAGCCGCGGCTACACCAAGAGCAGCTGGTACCTGATCGACGTCGAGGCCGGGTTCGAGCTGTGGCAGGGCGGCGCCGGCCTGGCGACCAACTCCTTCTCGGTCAACATCGGCGGCGGCGGCTCGCAGCCGCCTCCGACCAGCCCTCCGCCCACGACTCCCCCGCCGTCCAGCCCGCCGCCGTCCAGCCCGCCGCCGAGCGGATCGGGCGCGTGCACGGGCACGTACTCGGTGGTCAATAGCTGGCCAGGAGGTTTCCAGGCTCAGGTCGTGGTCAAGAACACCGGGTCGGCGACGCTGAACGGCTGGCAGCTCGGCTGGACGTTCCCGGGCAGCCCGACGATCAGCAGCCTGTGGAATGGGGTCGACACGCAATCGGGCTCGAACGTGACCGTCAGCAATGCCTCGTATGACGGCACGCTCGCTCCCGGGGCCACCGCCACGGTCGGCTTCGTCGCGTCGGGCAGCAGCGGCACGCCGTCGAGCGTGACCTGCACCTAACCGCGGAACAGAACGTCGGAGCCGCACGTCATTGCGGGTGACAATGGCGTGCGGCTCCGGCCTTGCCCGGCATTCCTGGCGAGCTAGCCTAACGGGACAGCATCTCCGGCGGCACGTAGGCGTCGCTCATCGCGCGGGCGGTGGCGAAGCCCGGCTGATCACCGTGTTGACAGCCGCAGCCGCTCGTCGAACGGGGCGAACGCGCTCTTCATCGCGTTGATCGTCAGCCACTCGATGTCCGACCAGCCGTAGCCGAAGTCCCTGACGAGCTGTTCGAACTCCGAGCTCAGCGTCACCTGGCTCATCAGCCGGTTGTCCGTGTTCACGGTCACGCGGAACTGCATCTGGCGCAGCGGCCGCAGCGGGTGCCGCCCGATCGCCGGCACCGCGCCGGTCTGCACGTTCGAGGACGGGCACATCTCGAGCGGGATGCGGCGGTCCCTGATGTAGCTGGCGAGCCGGCTGAGGGTGACCGCGCCGTCGGCGGAGATCTCGATGTCCTCGGACAGCCGCACGCCGTGGCCGAGCCGCTCGGTGCCGCAGTACTGGACGGCCTCCCAGATCGACGGCAGCCCGAAGCCCTCCCCCGCGTGGATGGTGATGTGGAAATTAGCACGGCCTCGACCACCTCGTCGAGCGACAGGCCGAGCTGGGTGTGCAGCTCGGGAGCGAACCGCACCTCCGCGTAGACGATCCCGTCCGCGGCCAGGTCCTCGGCGCATTCGCGCGCCACGCGGCGCAGCCCCCGGGTGTCTGCATGACGCCGACCGTGTGCCGGAACGCGTCCAGGTACAGGTTGAGGTGGCCGCGGTGCGCCCCGGCGGTCAGGATCTTCGTCAGCTCATCCGGGTCCTGGGCCGGCAGCCCGCCGTACCCGCACTCGGCTGCCAGCTCGATCATGGTCGCCGGGCGGAGCCCGCCGTCCAGGTGGTCGTGCAGCAGCACCTTCGGCACGGTGCGGATCTGTTCCATCGTCGGGCTCATGGCCTCACCGTCCCACCTCCTGGACAACGAGCGGCACCGCGGGTGGCGGTTCGCCGCCGATCGTGGCCGCGTCCGCCAGCGCGTCAAGCGCCGGGGCGAACCGCGCGGGGTCGTCGGCGCGAAGCTCGAGCATGTTCTGTCCGGCGCGGACGTAATCGCCCGGCTTGGCCAGGCAGCGCACGCCCGCGGCGTGGCTGACATCATCTTCCTTGCGCGCGCGGCCGGCGCCCAGGCGCCATGCCGCGACGCCGACGGCGAGCGCGTCCAGGCGCGTGAGCCACCCATCCGACGGCGCGGGCAGCGCCTCCCGCCGGTGTTCCGCCTGCGGCAGCGGCGCGTCCGGGTCGCCGCCCTGGGCCCGGATCATCCTTCTGTAGGTGTCCAGCGCGCGGCCGCTGGTTATCGCCTCGCGGGGGTCGGCGTCGATTCCCGCGAGGGCGAGCATCTGCCCGGCGAGCGCGAAGGTGACTTCCATCAGGTCGTCCGGGCCCTGGCCGGTGAGCGCGCTGACCGACTCCTCGACTTCGAGGGCGTTGCCGACGGCGCGGCCCAGCGGCGTGTCCATGCGGGTGACAAGGGCCCGGGTGCGGACACCGTGCTCCTCGCCGAGGTCGACCATGGTGCGGGCGAGTTCGACGGCCTTGTCCCGGTCTTTCATGAAGGCGCCGGAACCGGTCTTGACGTCGAGCACCAGCGCGCTCGTGCCTTCGGCGATCTTCTTGGACATGATCGAGCTCGCGATCAGCGGGATGGACTCGACCGTCCCGGTCACGTCGCGCAGCGCGTAGAGCCTGCGGTCCGCCGGGGCCAGGCCGGCGCCGGCCGCGGCGATCACCGCGCCGGCGCCGGCCAGCACGGCGTTCAGCTCCGCGCTGGTCAGGCTGGCCCGCCAGCCAGGGATCGACTCGAGCTTGTCGAGCGTGCCGCCGGTGTGCCCGAGGCCCCGGCCGGAAAGCTGCGGCACCACGGCGCCGCAACTGGCCACGAGGGGCGCGAGGATCAGCGACACCTTGTCGCCGACGCCGCCCGTGGAGTGCTTGTCCACCGAGGGCTTGCCGAGGCTCGCCAGGTCCAGGGTCTCGCCAGAGGCGATCATCTCCCCCGTCCAGGCCCGCAGTTCGGCGTCGTCGAGGCCGTTGAAGTAGATCGCCATCAGCAGCGCGGCCATCTGCTCGTCGGCCACCTCGCCGGCCGCGTAGGCGCCGAAAAGCCAGCCGATCTCCGCGGCGGTCAGCGACCTGGCGTTGTCGCGCTTCGTGCGGATCAGCGATACCACGTCAGGCATCTGCGTTCTCCCCGCTCCCTGTCGCGGTCCAGTGGGAAGCTACGCCTGACCCGGCGCGGCGGGCTCGCTGCGCGCCGCGAGGTCCGCGCCGCCGAAGGCGGCCGGCAGCAGTTCGCCGAGCGCGAGCGGCCCGGCGGCCGTGCCGACGAGCAGCGACGGGCCGCCAGCCTCCAGGAGAAGCTGGCGGCAGCGGCCGCAAGGCAGCAGGGGATCGCCGTCCCCGGCGACGACCGCGACCGCGACCAGCGCCGGGGCGACCAGCGCCGGGGCGAGCGGATCCGGGGCCGGCGCGGTGGCGACCAGCGCCGGGGCGAGCGGAGCCGGGGCGACCAGCGCCGGGGCCGGCGCGGTGGCGTGCAGCGCGGACACCAGCCCGCATTCGGCGCAGAGGGTCAGGCCGAACGACGCGTTTTCCACGTTGCAGCCCGTCACGACCCGGCCGTCGCTGGTCAGGCCCGCGGCGCCGACCCGGAGCCGGGAGTAGGGCGCGTACGCGCGCCCGGCCACGTCGGCCGCGGCGGCACGCAGCCTCGCCCAATCGATGTCCATCCAAACACCATGCGCCAAGTTCGGCGCACGGGCAACCACTGTCCGGTCACTGCCTGAACCGCCCGAAGTAGAAGTTCTGCCAGGGAATGGCCAGGTGCACGGTGAGCATGGCGATCACCAGGCCGCCGGCCAGCGAGGCGACCAGCAGCCAGACCCGTGTGCCCCGCCCGCCCAGGCGCCGGCCAAGGCGCCCGGCCGGGCGGAAACCGTGGCGCCCGGCCGCGTGCTGGCCGGCAGCCCGGCCGAACTCCCGGGAAAGCAGCCCGGGCAGTCGCGGCGCGTAGGCCAGCACGTGGACGGTCATCAGGCAGAACCACATCGCGAACGAGGCTTTGTGCAGGAACAGCCACGGGCCGTTGCCCGGCCCGGCGATGGCCAGCGCGACTCCCGAGCCGAAGACGCCGACCGTGGCCGCGAGGATGAGCGGGCCGATCAGCCGCAGAAGCGGGGCGGGCGGTCCCTTCCGCTGGTAGGGCGCGCTGCCGGTGTAGTAGCGGAAGAACCTGTAGGCGGTCGATCCCGCCTTGAGCGTGACCGGCCCGAGCAGCAGCATGCCGATGAAGAAGTGCAGCGTCAGCAGGCCTCGTATGCCGAGGATCGTCACGCCTTCGGCCGCGAGCAGCAGCAGGAGAACTGCCCCGGTCAAGGCGGTCAGCCGCTCGTTGCCGTCGGCACCGCCTGATCTGGCCGCCGCGCGGTCGGATCGGGTAGCCGGGTCGCGCCAGTATGCCCTCGTGACACTCATCTCTCGTGGTCGCTCCTCGTGCCGGCCGGGCCGCCCCGGGCCCGGCTTCCTATCCTAAGTTCTACACGGCTGTACTAGTACGACGCGCCTCACCCCGTCCCTGATGACCCGCGGGATGACTGGCCGGATGACTGGCCGGAGCCGCGGTCGAGCAGCAGCGCGAGCGCGGGACAGGACGCGACCGCCCGCCGGGCCAGCGATTCCAGGTTCGGCGGCACCGAGCGGGTGACCAGGATCGGGTACCCCCACCGGTCGAGACGGATCAGTTCCGGCAGCAGTTCGGCGCACACGCCGTGCGCCTCGCAGCGGATCGGGTTGACCCGCAAGTGCCTGTCCGTCATGGCGCTCCCGGCACCGCGAACGCGGGGCGCCCCCGCGCGCCGGGACACGGGCCGCGCTGGTGCCGCCGGACGTCGTCGCCGAACAGCCACAGCGCGCTCGCGGCCAGCTTGGCTGCCCCGTCCGGCAGGTGACAGGCGCCGCGCCCCTCGACGAGCCCGAGCAGCTGGTGCACGCTGCGAAGCACCCGGCTGGTCGCGGCGCGGAAGGCGATCTGCTCCAGCGCGGCGGCGATCTCGGGCAAGCCGTGCAGGCACGGGCCGCACTGCCCGGCGCCCTGCCCCGCCAGGTACCTGACCACCCGCGCGGTCTCGGCGAGCCCGCAGCCGCCGGCCGGCAGCACCAGGAAGATCCCCGCGCCGAACGACGCGCCTGCGGCACGCAGCCCGGCCGCGCTGGCCGGGGTGTCCATCGCGTCCCGCGCGGCCAGCCAGCTGCCGGAGAACCCGCCCGCGAGAACCGCCTGCACGTCCCCGGCAAGGCCGGCCGGTTCCAGCACGTCGCGCAACGGCGTGCCGAGCTCGATCTCGTGAACGCCTGGCCGCCGTACCGCGCCGTTCACCGTGACCAGCGCGGTCCCCGGCGCGCCGGGAGCGCCAAGCGACCGGAACCAGGTCGCCCCGTACCGGGCGATCAGCGCCACGTTGGCGAGCGTCTCCACGTTGGCGACCAGCGTCGGCCGCCCGCGCACCCCGCGCTCGAACGGGCGCGGCGGCACGAACAACGGCACCGCGGGCCCGCCGTTCAGGTAGTGCACCAGGGCGGATTCCTCGCTGGCCACGTACCGGTCCGGCGGGACCGTCACCATGACGGGCACCGGGTCGGCACCCGCCCGTTCGCGGATGCTGGCCAGCAGCGGTTCCGCCTGATCTGGCCGGCTGACGCACAGGTACGCTTGCGACGCGCCGGCCGCCCCGGCCGCGAGCGCTATCCCGTCGAGGACCAGGTGCGGCGCCCTGGCCAGCAAGGACGCGTCCTTGGCGCTGGCCGGCTCGGACTCCATCCCGTTGGCCACCAGGACCGAGCCGCGGCACCCGGGGCGCCCGGCCCGTTCGGCGACCGAGCGCAGCTTGCGGCCGGCCGGGAAGGCCGCGCCGCCGCGACCGGTCAGCCCGGACCGCTCGACCTCGCCGATGAGTTCCTGGCCGGCGAACCGCGCCGGCCCGTGCCGCTGGCCGTGCTCGCGCAGCCCCTGCACGGGCTCAGGCGGCAGCACCCGGGGCAGCCCCGCGGGCGCCGTGGCGGCGGGAACCTCCATCTCCAGCGTCACGCGCTACTCTCCTTCTCCGCCCGGACCGCCCGCCGGCGCAGGCGCGGCCGTCAGCGTGCCGGTCACGGTGCTCGCGGACTGAACGAGGTCGATGGTCAGCGCCAGCCGCTGACCGTTTCCTGAGACGATGGCCTGCATCATGGTCCCGTCGAGGCCGGCCAGCCGCCCGGTGTACCGCCCTGGCGCCGCGAGCGGCCCGAGACTGACCTGGCTCGCCGTCATCTCCACCCCGCCTTGCACGGCCGGCCCGCTGACCACCACGCGCAGCCGCGCGGCGGTCCCCGACGTGGTGTCGATGATGACGGTCTGGTCCCCGCTGCCCGGGCCGGGCGTGACGGTGACCGTCCCGGCGATGGCGATCTGGAAGGGGGCGGCGGGAAAAACCGATTGTCCCGAACGCTGCTGGCTTGCTCCCACGGCTCCGCTGCTACGCGCGAGCAGGGTGGCGGGTGTCCCGGCACGACGCGCCCAGCCGGGCCGCAGCGGTCCCGCCTGCAGCCAGGTGAGGGTGCCGATCGCGACAACCAGGGCGGCGGCCGCGGCCGCCGCGCGCAGCGGCGCGTTGGCGGGCCAGCCGACGGCCAGCCGCCATGTCCCGGCGGCGGCGACCGCCAGGGCGCACGCGGCGGTGACCGCGAGCACCCACCGTGCCGACCCGTCCGTGCCGGTCCCCAGCCCGTGGATGAGCGCGACCGGCCAGCACAGGTAGCCGGCCCAGTGCACCACGCGCCAGGCCCGGTGCCCGACCCGCACCCGCAGCAGGCTGGTGAGGAGCACCGCGAGCAGCAAGTCGAACGCGACCGCGCCGAGACCGAGCCAGATGGGCCTGTAGGAGGAGGAGAACGGGATCACCGTGGACACCACGCCGATCGACGCGTACGGGTCGGTGACGGTGGTGAGGACGTGCAGCCCGGTGAACGTGATCACCAGCAGCGACAGGTTGCGGTGCAGCCCGACGGTGACGAACCGCGGCCAGGCCGGCCGGGCGAACCGCACCGAGGTGAGGATGCCGAGCACCACGCTGACGGTCAGCAGGACGAGGGCGGTCAGCCCGGTGGCGCGGGTGGCGAACCACAGCGGGCTGGTGGCGGTGGCGACCGCCGCACTGGACATGGCGGCTCCCGCTCAGGAGCCGCCGCTGACGGCCTGGCCGCCGCCGAGCGCCGGCGACACGCCCTGCGAGGAGGAGATGCCCTGGGAGGAGGAGGCGCCCTGCGAAGAGGAGGCGCCCTGGGAGGAGGGGACGTGCGGCAGCGGCGGCGCCAGGTGCGCGAACCGGGCGCCGACCACGGCGGTGACGCCGGTGGCCGCCAGCCCGATCCGCCACGTCAGCTTCCTGATCCGGCGCAGTCCGTCGTCCCTGGCCCGCGGCGAGCCCGCTGTCTCGGAGCGTGTCATGGCCTCAAGGGTGGCGCGCGACCCTATGGATCAGCGCGCAAACCTCTCAGAACTGGTTCAGAATCAGCCCCCGAGCTGAGGCGGGGGGCGAAGTGCCCGGCGCGCTAACCACCAAGATCCCCCGAGGAGACAAAACACCAATGACTGGTAAAGAAGTCTGCCCGATTCGCCCGTCTCAGGGGGCACGTCCTAACTTGTAGGAGTGAGTTCCTCGCAGGTTTCCGTGCTCGTCGTCGAAGACGACCCGGGTATCGCCACGCAGCTTGTCCGCGGCCTGGAGCGGGCCGGTTACACGGCCGAGAGCGTGTCCCTCGGGGCGGACGCGCTGCGTCGGCCTCCCTGCGATGTCGTGCTGCTCGACCTCGGGCTGCCTGACATCGACGGCATCGACGTCTGCCGCCAGCTCCGGCAGGCCTCGGGCACGGCGATCATCGTGGTGACCGCCCGCGGCGAAGAGGCCGACCGGGTGCTCGCCCTCGACGAGGGGGCGGACGACTACCTGGTCAAGCCGTTCGGGCTGGCCGAACTCCTGGCCAGGATCCGCGCCGTGCTGCGCCGCGGCCAGCGGCCTGGCGGCGAGTTGCTCAGGCACGGCGCGCTCACCGTCGACCTGCGGACCCGCAAGGTGACCGTGGACGGCAAGGACGTGGCGCTGACGCCGAAGGAGTTCGCGATCCTCGAATGCCTCGTCTCCGACCCCGGCCGCCTCGTCAGCCGGCAGGAGATCGTCGAGCGCGCCTGGGACGAGCACTGGTACGGGCCGACGAAGGTGCTCGACGTGCACCTGGCCGCGCTGCGGCGCAAGCTCGGCGACCCGTCGCTGATCGAGACCGTCTACGGCCACGGCTTCCGGCTCGCTGACCCGTGACACGCAGGATCCTCCTGGCGCTGCTCACGCTGACGGCAGCGGTGCTGGCGGCGGCGGTGGTGCCGCTCGCGCTCAAGGCGGCCGCGCACGAGCGGGACTCCTTCATCAACGAGGCGGCGGCGACGGCGCGCTCGGTGGCCGCCATCGCCGAGGACCGCCTCGACAGCCACACCTCCGACCCGGCGCTTACCGCCGCGCTGCGTTCCGTGGCGCGCGAGGGCGATGAACTGCTTGTGCTCAACAAGGCGAACAGGCCGGTCATCTCCCAGGGCGTGCCGCACGACGCGTGGCAGCAGCTCGCCGCGACCGCGGAGAATCAAGCCGCCCCCACCACCGAGCTGACCAAGGACCGGGTGATCGCGGTCGAGACGGTCTGGAACGACGGGAGGTCCTCGGGCATCCCCATCGGCACCGTGGTGCTCGAGCGGCCGGTCACGCAGCTCAACCAGAACATCGCCAACCTCTGGCTGTACGTCATAGTGCTCAGCGGCTGCGCGATGGTCGCCGCCGCGCTGGTCGCGGTCTACTTCGCCCGGTGGGTCAGCAAGCCGCTGGCACGCCTTGACACCGCGGCCAGGCAGATCGCGGACGGTGAGCTCTCGGTCCGCGCGCGGACCGGTTCCGGCCCGCCCGAGCTGCGCCGGATGGCCGCCACCTTCAACATGATGGCCGGCCGGCTCGAGACCCTCGTGCACGGGCACCGTGCCATGCTCGCCGACGTCTCGCACCAGCTGCGCACCCCGCTGACCGCGCTGCGGCTGCGGCTCGACCTGCTCGCCGCGGACTCCGTGGCGATCGACGCCGACGAGCTGGCGGGGGCGCAGGAAGAGATCGCCAGGCTCTCCCGGCTGGTCGACGGGCTGCTCGCCACCGCCCGCGCCGAGAGCGTGACAGAGCAGCTGGTCAACATCGACGTGGTCGCGGCGGCCACCGAGCGCGTCGCGGCCTGGCAGCCGGTGGCCGATGGCCACGGCGTCAAGCTCGTGGTGGACACGGACGGCATACCGGGCGGCGGCAAGGACGGCGCCCGTCCGCTCGTCGCGCTCGGCGCGGGGCACCTGGAGCAGATCCTGGACAACCTGCTGGACAACGCGATCACCGCGATCGGGGACGGCGGCGGCAGCGTCACCGTGTCGGTGGCCGGCTCCCCGACAGGGACCACGCTGTGCGTCGCGGACGACGGCCCGGGGATGCCCCGGCAGGAGCGGTGCCGGGCGTTCTTGCGGTTCGCCAGCGGCAGCGTGAACGGCACCGGCCTTGGCCTGGCCATCGTGCACCGGCTCGTGACCTCGAACGGCGGCGCGGTACGGCTGGAAGACACCCCGGGCGGCGGCCTGACCGTCGTGCTTGAGTTCCCGGGCACGGCCCTGTACGAGGGCGCCAGCCTGGCAGGCTAGGCCGGCGTCGCCGCCGCGGCCCCCGTCTGGTCGCGATTGCGCAACGAGGTGGCGGCAGTTGCCGGCATGCCGCACTACAACAAGCAGCACCACACCAGCGTCCAGGTGCTCGGCTGGAACGAGCAGACCCAGAAGGGCGAGGCGCGGCCAAGGCGGTCCAGGACGCGAACAACGCCGGCGGCCACGTCAGCATGCTGTGGGTCGACACCGACGGCTGCATCAGCGCCCCGCAGTACTGCGGCTACTTCATCAGCAGCGTCACCAAGGGCATCCAGTCCGCGGTGAAGAACGCGGTGCTGTCGGCGCAGGCAGGCTCGTTCAAGGGCGGCACCTACATCGGCACGCTGGCCAACGGCGGTGCCGTGCTCTCGCCGTTCCACGACTACGCGAGCAAGGTGCCCGCATCGCCGCAGGCGGAGCTGAAGACGATCGAGGCCGGCATCGAGAACGGGCCCATCCAGACCCCGACCAAGAGCCCGGTCTAAGCGCGGTCGAACGTACGTGGAACTTGAGCTCAGCGGCATCACCAAGAGGTACGGCCTGCTCGCGGCGAACGACGGGATCAGCCTGTCGGTGGCCCCTGGCCAGGCCCACGCCCTGCTCGGCGAGAACGGGGCGGGGAAGACCACGCTGATGAACGTCCTGTACGGGCTGACCCAGCCCGACGAGGGCGAGATCGTGATAGACGGCAAGCCGGCGAAGTTCGGCTCGCCGCGCGACGCGATCACGGCCGGCATCGGCATGGTGCACCAGCACTTCATGCTTGTGCCGGTCTTCACGGTCGCGGAGAACGTCACGCTCGGGATCGAGGAGGCCGGCCGGGCCGGCCTCCCCGACCGGCGCAAGACCCGGGCAACCAGCAGAAGGTCATCCTGGCCAGGGAGGTCGGACGCGAGCACAAGGTGCTCATCGCCAGCCAGCCCACCCGCGGCCTCGACGTCGGGTCGATCGAGTTCGTGCACAAGCGGATCGTGGGCCAGCGCGACCGCGGCGTCGCGGTGGTCATCATCTCCTCCGAGCTTGACGAGATCTACGCCCTCGCCGACCGGATCGCCGTGATGTACGAGGGCAAGATCACCGGCTTCCGCGACCCCGGCGTGCCGGCCGCCGAACTCGGCCGCCTGATGGCCTTCTCCGCGCCGGGGAACGCGATCGCGCAGGCCTGGGACGTCTTCGACGCGACCATCTTCCTGTACATCACGTACGTGCTGCTCGCCGGGGTGGCCGGCCTGGTCGGCCTGGTCGGCAAGGTCCGCGGACCGCGCGCCGAAGGCGTGCCGTACGTCAAGTCCTGAGTTCCGGCGGGCCTTGTGCCGCGCCGGCCGCGGCTGGCGCGCATCGGCCCGCGGGCGCAGGACAGCGGCTGGCACGGTGCGAGCGGGCGGGATAGCGGACATGTCGCGCGTCTGCGCGTGGCGATGGATCATGACAGCGATGACGTATCCGACGCGCGGGGGTTGATGTGGCGGTCGACGGGGATGTGCGCGCGGCGGTCGGGGCGTGGATGGCCGGCGACCCGGACGAGCGCGACCGCGAAGAGCTGCGGGCGCTGCTCGACCGTGCGGGCGGCGATGACACGGCTGCCGCGGAACTGCGGGACCGGTTCGCGGGACGCCTGACGTTCGGCACCGCGGGGCTGCGCGGGGCAGTAGGCGCCGGGCCGAACCGGATGAACCGTGCCGTCGTCCGGGCCGCGACCGCCGCCGTGGCGGGGTGGCTGCGCGGCGCGCCGGAAGCGGCGCCAGCCTCGGTCGTGGTCGGGTGCGACGCGCGGCACAGGTCTTCGGAGTTCGCGGACGAGGCGGCGCGGGTCCTGGCGGGCGCGGGCGTCCGGGTGCACCTGCTCCCCCGGCCGGGTCCGACGCCGCTGCTCGCGTTCGCCGTGCGGCATCTGGGCGCCAGCGCGGGGATCATGATCACCGCCAGCCACAATCCGGCCGCGGACAACGGGTACAAGCTGTACCTGTGCGACGGCGCCCAGGTCATCCCCCCTGTGGACGCCGAAATCGAGAGGCGCGTCGCCAGCCTCGGACCGCTGTCGGGGATCGGCACGGCGGGCCTGGACGATCCGCTGATCACCCGGCACGGCGACGAGGTCGCGGCGGCCTACCTGGACGCGATCGCTGGCGGCACGCCTGGCGCGGCGGCGCCGCCGCCGGATTTGACCGTCGTCTACACGCCGATGCACGGGGTGGCCGGCGAGCTCATGCAGCGCGCGATGCGCCGTGCCGGTTTCGCCGCGCCGCACGTGGTCGCGGCCCAGGCCAAGCCCGACCCGGACTTCCCGACGGTCGCGTTCCCCAACCCGGAGGAACCGGGCGCGCTCGACCTCGCGCTGGCGGATGCGCGCGCGCTCGGCGCCGACCTCGTGCTGGCCAGCGACCCGGACGGTGACCGGCTTGCCGTCGCCATCCCCGCGGACGGCGCCGGCGTCGCGGACGGCGCCGGCGTCGCCGGCTGGCGGCAGCTGAGCGGGGACCAAATGGGGGCGCTGCTCGGCGCCTACCTGCTCGGCCGCGAGACCGGCGCGGACGGTGCCGCTCCTGACCGCGCGGACGGCCGCGCGGACGGCGGGAGCGGGCGGCTTGTCGCGACGACGATCGTGTCCTCGACGCTGCTGTCGAAGATCGCCGCGAAGGCGGGCGCCCGGTACAGGCAGACGCTGACCGGGTTCAAGTGGATCGCCCGCGCGGGCGACGGCGGGACGGACACGCGATTCGTCTTCGGCTACGAGGAGGCGCTCGGGTACCAGGTCGGCCAGACCGTCCGCGACAAGGACGGCATCGGCGCGGCACTGGCCGTGCTGCGCCTGGCCGCCGCGGCGAAAGAGCGCGGCCGGTCCCTCGACGACGAACTCGACGCCCTCGAAACGGCGCACGGCGTCCACCTCACCCGGCAGCTGACGCTGCGCATCCCGGACACGGCGGGCGTCATGCGGCGGATCCGCGCGGACCCGCCGGCCGCGCTTGGCGGCGCGTCCGTGCGGGCGGTCACCGACTACACCGGCCCTGGCACCGGGCTGCCGCCCTCGGACGTGCTCAGCTACGCGCTCGGCGACGCCCGGGTAGTCATCCGCCCGAGCGGCACCGAACCCAAGGTCAAGGCGTACCTGGAAGTAGTGGAGCCGGCCGGGGACGATCTGGCCGCCGCGAGAGACCGCGCCGCGCTGCGCATGGCGCCGCTGCGCGCCGACGTGACCCGGCTGCTCGCGCCGTAGGCTCCCCCGCGCGGGAAACCCGGTGGTCACCTCAGCGCGGCACTTCATAGGATCGTCAGGATGGCACAGCAGCTCGTCGCCCATGCCGGCCTGGCCGTCGCGGGCAGCCTCGTGCTGATCATCGGCACTCTTGTCAGCGGCACCAGCCGGCTCGCCGCGCTCGTCACCATCCCGGTCACGTTCGCGATCTTCTTCGCCGGGGTGGCCGGCCCAACGCCGTGTCCGGCTCGACCGCGGCGATGTTCGGCTATGTCCTGCCGGTCGCCTCCGCGGGCGGCGCCGCCACCATTCCGGTCAGGCTCGGGGGCGGCGGCGGGGGCGGCCAGGACCGCGGCCGCTTCTAGTCTAGCCCCCTCAGCCCGAACGGACGGGGCCGTCTGTCCAGCCTCGGCTCCGCCCCGGGATGGCCGGCCTCGCGGGGGCGACGACGATGGTGTCCAGAAACGCCACCGTTCGTTCGGTATGGTTCCTTAACAGCGTGCGCGGCGCGCTAGCCCTTGCGGCGGCGGTCGCTGTCGCGGACCTTTCGACCGTCCAGCACGGGTTCTGGGTGGTGCTCGGCACGCTTTCCGTGCTGCGCACCAGCGCGGCGGCAACCGGGGCGACGGCATGGCGGGCGCTCGCCGGCACGGCGGCCGGGTTCGCGGCGGGCGCGGCGCTGCTGCTCGCCATCGGGACCGGGCAGACGTCGCTGTGGGTGGCGTTGCCGGTGGCGGTGCTCGTGGCGGCGTACGCGCCGGGGACCACGCCGTTCCTGGTGGGGCAGGCTGCGTTCACCGTGACGATCCTGGTGCTTTTCAACCTGCTCGTCCCTGTCGGGTGGAAGGTCGGGCTGCTGCGGGTCGAGGACGTGGCGATCGGATGCGCCGTCAGCCTGGTGGTCGGCGTGCTGTTCTGGCCGCGTGGCGCGTCGTCGGTCGTGGCGGAGGACCTCGCCGACGCGTTCCGGCGCGGCGCCGAATACCTCACCCAGTCGGTGGACTCGCGCACAGGACGCTCTGGGCCCGCGGGGGAGCCGGCGCTCGTGCCGGCGCCGGCGATGGTAGGACCCGCCGCGCCAAGGTCCGGCGCCTCCCCTGACGGCACCTTCCCCGGCGGCGCGGTCGGGCAACATCTGCCGCACCCGCACCTGCTGTGGGTGCAGGAGAACCTGCACCACCTCGGCCAGAGCGCACAGACGGTCAGCGAGCCCGCGCTGCACCTGGCGGAAGTCCGCCGCCGCCCCTGGTGGCGGTAGCCTTCGAATGTTTGTGTGTA
The DNA here is from genome assembly GCA_027314595.1 of Actinomycetota bacterium. GTDB lineage: Bacteria > Actinomycetota > Actinomycetes > Streptosporangiales > Streptosporangiaceae > Trebonia. Next base: position 21,203 of record DAHVAN010000094.1, read on the forward strand.
GTTTGACCCCTTCCGGGGGGTCAAACTACACACAAAAACCTGGGTGCGCCCGCCGCCCGTTACTGTCATAGAGATTTGAGGCAGAACGACCGAACTTTCCGTTAAGTCAGATATATCCGCTCCCTCAGCCTCGCCCGCCGTGATCGTACCGCCGGAATCCGTGCGGGCAAACAACCGTGGCGCTACCAGGTATCTCTCGGCAGGGCCGGCCGCGCCAGGCCCCGCGGCCGGGCCCGGCTCCGCCACGGAGACCGGATTCCAGCGCCTCGCAGAGCCACTCCCCTGAGTAGTCACAACAACACCATATGTCATTCTTGTCGCACGAGAATTATCATCTAGAACACGGGAGTCAATTAATCACTCTCAGTAGTATTCCGGATCGGCCGCAATCCCAGGGGCGTCCCGAGTAACCTCATTTTCGGCATCTCGCCCGCCTTCCTTATTGACAAAAGGGGTGTTCTGGGTTTCCGGGGGTAGTGGGCCCGGAGCCTTGCAACCAGCGGGGCCTGAAGGCGGATCGGTGCTCTTCCACACACTAAGGGGACAAATTGGCGCCGACGATTGGCATCACCACGTACCACGCGCACGCCGACTGGCGTGGCTGGCCGGAGGAGGGTGTCCTGCTGCCATGGACTTACGTGACCGCGATCCGCGCCAACGGCGGCCGTCCGGTCCTGCTCCCTCCGGGCGGAGACGCCGCGGAGGCAGACGCCACCGTCGCGGTGCTCGACGGCGTGGTGATCGCGGGGGGCGGCGACATCGACCCGGCCATCTACGGGGCCGCGAGGCACCCCAGGACCGAAGTGACCGCGCCCGACCGCGACGCATGGGAACTCGCGCTGGCCGAGGCGGCGATCCGGATGAACGTGCCGATGCTCGGCATCTGCCGCGGCATGCAGGTAGTGAACGTCGCCTGCGGCGGGACGCTGCACCAGCACGTGCCCGACCTGGTCGGGCACGAGGGGCACAGCGGCGCCCCGGCCGGGTTCGGCGTGCACAAGGTGCGCGTCACCAGCGGCAGGACGGTGAGCGGCATCCTGCCCGGCGGCGAGTACTTCGAGGTGCCGACGCACCACCACCAGGCAGTGAACATGCTCGGGGACGGCCTGGCCGCTGTCGCCTGGGCCGACGACGGCATCATCGAGGCGATAGAGGCCACCACGCCGCACGACTTCATCGTGGGCGTGCAATGGCATCCCGAACAAGGCGAGGACTACCGGCTCTTCCGCGCCCTGGTGGCGGCGGCTGACATTCATTATTCCGAACGGGCCGTGGTGCCTGTCCCCTATCTCGCTAGCACCTGAGCGGGTGCCGCGCGGCCGGGCCGGCCCGGCCGGGCTATACGCGCGCGGTGACGAGGACGACGAACAGCAGCGTGGCGGCCGCGCCGACGGCGTGCAGGATGAGCAGCCGGGGCGAGAAGGACAGCGCGTAGTCCGCGGGGCGCGGGGCGCGGGCGCCCCCGTCGGCGGGGGCGCCGGCCTCGTCCTCCGCGCCCGGGGCGCCGGCCTCGCCGGC
>DAHVAN010000097.1 GCA_027314595.1 Actinomycetota bacterium
CCCGGCGACGGCCGGGGAGCGGCCGTCGCCGCCGTCGCCGGACTGGCCCTGTCGTACGCGTTCGAGCCGGGCGGCGAGGCGGACGGCGTCAGCATCGACATCCCGCTGAAGACGCTCAACCAGGCCCGCGCGGAAGAGTTCTCCTGGCAGGTGCCCGGCCTGCGCCAGGAACTGGTCACCGAGCTGATCCGCTCCCTGCCCAAGGCGCTGCGCCGCGAGTTCGTGCCCGCTCCTGACGTGGCCCGCGAGGCACTGGCCAGCCTCGCCGCCGCCGCTCCCGCCCCGGCCCTGGCGCCCGCTGGCGGTCCCGCGTCCGCGGCGCCCGTCGCGGATATCAGGGACGCCTTGTCCCGCGAGCTGTTCCGGCTGCGCGGCGTGCGGGTGCCGCAGGACGCGTTCGACCTGGACAAGCTGCCGCCGCACCTGCGGATCACGTTCCGCGTCCTTGACGGGGACCGGGTGGTCGGCAGCGGCAAGGACCTGGCCGCGCTGCAGCGCCAGCTCCGGCCGAAGCTGCGCGTGGCGCTGACCGCGCGGGCCGGCGCGCTGACCAGGACAGGGCTGACGGACTGGGACTTCGGCGCGCTGCCCCAGGTGTTCACCGACGGCGAGGTCAGGGCCTACCCGGCGGTCGCGGACGCGGGGGAGACGGCCGACGTGCGGCTGTTCGAGACCCCGGAGGCCGCGCGCGCGGCGATGCGCGCCGGGACCAGGCGGCTGATCCTGCTCGGCGCGCGGTCGCCGGTGAAGGACATCGCCGCGCGGCTGACCACGGCGCAAAAGCTCGCGCTGAGCAACAACCCGCATGGCGGCGTGGCCGCGTTCTTCGCCGACTGCGTGAACTGCGCCGCCGACGGGCTGATCGCCGACGCCGGCGGCCCGGCCTGGGACGCCGCCGGCTTCGCGCGGCTGGCCGCCAGCGTCAGGCCGCGGCTGCACGCGGCCACCGCCGAGGTGGTGACCTGGGCGGAAGAGATACTGCGCGCCGCGCACTCGGCCCGGGTGCGGCTCGGCGAGCTGCGCAGCCCGGCGCTGGCCCCCGCCGCCGCCGACATCGCCGCGCAACTGCAGGGGCTGGTGTACCCGGGCTTCCTGACCGCGGCGGGGGCGTCGCGGCTGCCCGCGCTTGCCCGCTACCTGCGCGCGATCGAGCGCCGTCTCGGCAAGCTGGCCGACAACGCGGGCCGCGACGCGCAGCTGATGGCGGTCGTGCACCGCGTGCAGGACGCCTACGACGGCGCGCTCGCCGCGCTGCCCGCCGCCGCCCGCGACCCCGGGACACCGCCGGGCGCGGCGGCGCGGGAGATCGGCTGGATGATCGAAGAGCTCCGGGTCAGCCTGTTCGCGCAGACTGTCGGCACTCCCGTGCCAGTGTCGGAACGCAGGATAATGACGGCAATCGAACATCTAAGCTGACAACAGCTTGCCACTAGGACATCGTCGGCGTGTCGTTCGACTGCGGGACTACTTAAAGTGCTATGTTCCTCATCACGTAGCACGGCCTTCGCCCCAGATCCGAGGGCCGGTTAGCGAGAGGAAGGCACCGTGACCGGAATACCCCCTGTAAGGCGCCGCCTGCTCGGCGCGGCGCTGCGCAGGTACCGGGAGAACCTCGGCTATGCCCTTGACGAGGCCGCCCGGATCCTGGAGTGCGACCGTTCCAAGATCAGCCGCATCGAGACCGGGCAGCGCGGCATCAGCGCCAAGGAACTGCGTGAGCTGCTGACCGAGTACGGCGTTCCCGACGGCGAGCAGGCCGCCCTGCTCGCCGTCGCCCACCGCGGCAGGCAGCGCGGCTGGTGGCAGGAGTACCGTGACGTGCTCTCCGAGGCCGGCCAGGACTACGTGATCATGGAGAACGCGGCGTCGGAGATCCTCGCCTTCGACGCGCACCAGGTGCCCGACCTGCTGCAGACGCGGGAGTACGCGCACGCCGTGGCCGTGGCCGACCCCGGCTGCGAAGGCGACGACCAGCGGGCGCACGCGGTCGCGGTGAAGCTGGCCAGGCAGCGGGCGCTGCTCGGCGGCGCCGGCCCGCGCCTGGAGTTCGTCGTCGGCGAGGCGGCGCTGCACCAGGTGGTCGGCGGGGGCGCGGTGATGAGGCCGCAGCTCGCCCGGCTCGCCGCCCTGGCCGAGACGCCCGCAGGCGCCCGCGGCGCGGGCGTCCCGGGCGTGTCGCTGCAGGTGCTGCCGTTCACCGCCGGGGCGCACGCGGCGGCCGGCTCCGGGTCAATGGCGATCCTGCGATTCGCCGGCGCGCCCGGCCTCGGCGTCATCCACCTGGCGGCGCTGTCGGGCGGGGTCAGCCTCGAGGGCAGGGACGACGTCGCCCGCTACACCCGCGCCTTCGCGCGACTGCGGGCGGCGGCCCTGGCGCCGGCGGCCTCGGCGCGGCTGCTGCGCGCCATGGCGAAGGACTGAGCCCAGCCGGATAACCAGGCCTCGAGCGCCGGCACGCGGGCGCCCCGGGGCGCCCCGGGGCGGCTCAGGGCGCGTGCTCGGTCTGGGGGATGTCCGTCTCCTCCGGCCACGGGACCGGTCTCGTCCGCCGGGGGAACGAGAGCTGCCTGTTGACGACCTCGAGCTTCGCGATGAGGTTCTGGATGATGCGGAGCGGCTGGCTTTCGTCGCCGCCCGGCCTCACGCCTTCATCGCAATCGCTCGCGGCAGGCACGCCGTTGCCCGAAATCATGGAACAAGAACTCCATAGTCGAGAGGATCTGACTCGATGGGCGCCCCATCGACGCTGGCAAATGTGATCTTACTGCGATTAAACGGACTTGTCACCTGGCACGGCGCAGATATCCGTGCCATTCCGGAATCCGACCCGCCCGGTCTGCGACCAGCTGTGCCGCAGTCTATATCCCGGCCGTGACGCGCCGCCAACACCGTCGCGCATAACCCGTCATTGCGGCGCGTACGAGCAGGTCACAGGGGATGTGACAATTTGCCGGACGATTGCACGCAATTCCGTTTCCGAAGTGCGTATGCACGCCATGATGCACGTCCAGGGGGAAAGAGCGAATGCACGTGCATCTGCCGTTGCGGATGGTCGTGAGGCGTTAGTGGCGGGCCGACGAGCGCTCGCCGTGAGCGCGCATGGACCGCTCTATTTCCGCGGGGGTCAGCGCGGCGACCGGCAGTTCCGACACGCTGTCGCGGGAGGCCCGCATGCCGTCGATGATCAGCGCGAGGTAGCGCCGCCAGATGTCCGGCGAGACGGCGCCGGCGTACTCGGCGACCGAGGCGAGCAGGTAGGCGATCAGCGGGACGTCGGTCGCGCTGAAGTCCCGCCGCAGCGCGCCCTCGGCCTGCGCGCGCTCGACCAGCCTCGCCACCGCGGGGCGCATCTGCTCGCGGGCGTAGGCCACCCGGTCCTTGCCGTAGGTGGCGAACATCATCAGCTGCCGCAGGCCCAGGTCCCCGGCCAGGGTCGCGGCCGCGTACTCGAGGAACGACACCAGGCCCAGCCACGGGTCGGGCGCCGCGTGCGCGTCCTCAGCGACCGCCACCACGGCGTCGATGCGGTCCTGGAAAAGCTCGGCGACCAGCGTCTGCTTGTCGGGGAACCGGCGGTAGACGGTGCCCACGCCGACCCCCGCCTGGCGGGCCACGTCGTCCAGGGTCGCGTCGAGGCCGCGCTGGGTGAACACCTGCGCCGCGGCGCGCAGGATGCGCTGCCGGTTCCGTTCGGCGTCGCGGCGCAGCGGACGTTCACCCCTGCACTCGCCAACCGCCCCCTCGGCGCGAGATGTCATGCTCACAGCGTACCCCGCAGCGGAGGTTCCATCTCCGCTTCGTGTTATGCTGGCCCGATAACCGGAGCGGTAACCTCCAGATAGGCGGGTGGGGAATGTCCGAGGCCAGCGTACCCGCGCCGGGTACGGGGGAGACGGGTCAGCAGGCCTGGCCGGGCGCGAACGCGCAGCCCGACCCGCGGCGCTGGCTGATCCTGGTCGTGATCGGCATCGCGCAGCTCATGGTGGTCCTCGACCTGACGGTGATGAACCTGGCGCTGCCGTCCGCGCAGCGGGCGCTGGGCTTCACCAACGTCGACCGGCAGTGGATCGTGACGGCGTACGCGCTGTCGTTCGGCAGCCTGCTGCTGTTCTGCGGCCGGCTGGCGGACCTGATCGGCCGCAAGGTCGTGTTCCTCACGGGCCTGGCCGGCTTCGCCGTCGCCTCCGCGATCGGCGGCGCGTCGGTCGACTTCGCGATGCTCGTCACCGCCCGTGCCTGCCAGGGCGTGTTCGCCGCCATGCTGGCGCCTGCCGCGCTGTCGCTGCTGACCACGACGTTCAGCGATTCGAAGGAGCGCGGCAAGGCCTTCGGGATCTACGGCGCCATCGCGGGCGCCGGCGCTGCGGTCGGGCTGCTGCTCGGCGGCGCGCTGACGACGTACCTGTCCTGGCGCTGGTGCATGTACATCAACCTGGTCTTCGCCGGGGCCGCGATCGCCGGCGGTGCGATGCTGCTGCGCCGGCAGCCGAAGGCGGCAGGCGCCCGGCTCGACATCCCCGGCGTGGCGCTGGTCTCGAGCGGGGTGTTCTGCCTGGTCTACGGGTTCTCCAACGCGGCGACGCACAGCTGGTCGACCCCGTCGACGTGGGGCTTCCTCGCGGCCGGCGTGCTGCTGCTTGCCGCCTTCGCGCTCTGGCAGGGCCGCGCCCCGCACCCGCTGCTGCCGTCCCGGGTGGTGCTCGACCGCAACCGCGGCGGCGCGTACCTGGCCATCTTGATCGTCGGGGCCGGCATGTTCGGCATCTTCTTGTTCCTCACCTACTACATGCAGGTGAGCCTCGGCTACTCGGCGGTCGTCAGCGGTGTGGCCTTCCTGCCGATGGTGGTGTGCGTCGCGGTCGCCGCCAACGTGTCCAACATCGTGCTGATGCCGCGGATCGGACCCAAGCCCATCGTCATTTCCGGGATGCTTGTGCTGGTGGCCGGGCAGGTCTGGCTGACCAGGATCGGCGTGCGCGGGGACTACGCGGGAGACGTCCTCGGGCCGCTCATGATCACCGGAGTCGGCATGGGCTTCCTGTTCTCGACGGCGCTGAACGCCGGCACCTACGGGGTCGCGCCCTACGACGCGGGCGTCGCCTCCGCCTCCGTCAACACCGGTCAGCAGCTCGGCGGGTCGATCGGCACCTCGCTGTTCAACACGATCGCGGCGGGCGCGACGACCAGCTACGTCGCCGCGCGCGCGGCGGCGGCCGCGCGCACCCCGGGCGGGCTGCAGGCCCTCAGTGCGGCCGGGCTCATCCACGGCTACACGACCGTCTTCTGGTGGTGCGCGGCGATCTTCGCCGCCGGCGCGATCGTATGCGGCGCCCTGATGCGCCGCGGGTCGCTCCAGGCGCCAGCCCGGCCCGGCGCCGGGCCGGTCACGCGAGCCGCGGTCGCGCAGGCAGCCGCCCCGGTCCGTTCGGGAGAGTGAGCGCGGTCGCGTCAGGGCCTGTGCAGCACCTTGCGAGCGGGCCGGGGCCGCCGCCCCTGCGGAGCGGCCTCGGCGTCCTCGGTGAGCCGGGACAGCACGATCGTGAACCGGGTCATCCCCGGCCGGCTGGTCACCAGGACGGCGCCGTGGTGCGCCGCGACGACCGCGTCGACGATCGCCAGGCCGAGCCCCGTGGACGTCACGTTGGTCGCGTGCGACCGGGACGTGTCGGCGCGGGTGAACCGCTCGAACAGGTCGGGCAGCAGGTCGGGCGGGATGCCGGGGCCGTCGTCGGTGACGGTGAGCACCATCCGCGGCTGAGCCGGGATGGCGCCGTGCCGCGCCGACTCCTGCCCGGCCACGGGCTCGCCGGGCGGCAGCTCGGCGCTGACCGTGACCGTGACCGTCGTGCCTTCCGGGGTGTGCCGCCCCGCGTTGCTGAGCAGGTTGCCGAGCACCTGGTGCAGCCGGTGCTCGTCGCCGGTGACCACCACCGGGTCGTCGGGCAGTTCGAGCACCCAGCGGTGGTCGGGCCTGGCCGCGCGGGAGTCGCTTGTCGCGTCGATGGCCAGCCGCGTCATGTCCACCGGCTCGCGGCTCAGCGGCCTGCCCGCGTCGAGCCTGGCGAGCAGCAGCAGGTCGTCGACGAGGACGCTCATCCTGGTGGATTCGGACAGCACGCGGGAAAGCGCGTGCGTGACCGGCTCTGGGGAGTCGCCCGGGTGCAGCAGCGCGAGCTCGGCGTAGCCGCGGATGGCGGCCAGCGGCGTGCGCAGCTCGTGGCTGGCGTCGGCGGCGAACCGGCGCAGTCGCGTTTCGCTGGCGGCGCGGCGTTTCAGCGCGGTCTGCACGTGCCCGAGCATCCGGTTGAACGCCAGCCCGACCTGGCCGGTCTCGGTCGCCGGGTCGGTGTCGGGCACCCCATGCGGCAGCTCGACCTCGCCCGATTCGAGCGGCAGGTCGGCGACCTGGGAGGCGGTCGCCGCGACCCGGCGCAGCGGGCGCAGCGACAGCCGCACCCACATGGTGCCGAGCACTCCGGCGAGCAGCAGGACCGCCCCGAAGACCACCGACTCCGCCACCGCCACGTCGCGGAGCATGTCGTGCAAGGCGCTCAGCGGCAGGCCTGTGATGAAGACCGACCCGTCGTGGTCGGGGTCGCGCAGCGCGGTCAGCTTGTACGCGCCGTCGGCCGAGTCGAGGTACCGCGTGCTCGTGGGGGCGTTCAGCGAGCCCTGGCCGTCCAGCCCGTACTGGCCGTCCGGCGGAACAGGCGTCTGCCACACCGGGACGCCGAGCAGGGTCCTCATGTCGGCGGCCGACAGCTTGAACGCCTCGTTGCCGATGAGCGTGGAGTTCCAGTGGCCGTCCCAGACGACGGCGACGAACGTCGAATCGTTGAGCCCCACGCACGAGGACAGCATTCCCGGGGTGAAGGCGGCGCCGCGGGCGCGATCGGGATCGGGATCGCCCGCGTAAACCGAGCTCGCCGCGGCGCCCTTGAACTGGTCCTCCCAGCAGTTGTACGCCAGGCCGGTCGCCGTCTGCAGCTGGCTGTCGAGCTGCAGGGACAGCGAGTTCTGCACGGCGAAGTAGGTGACGACGCCGACCGTGGCGCACGCGACGGCGAGCAGTGCCACCAGCCCGGCGATCAGCCTGCCGCGCAGCGTGCGCGGCACCGGCCACGGCCACGCCCACGGCTGCAGGAGCCGGGGAAGTGCCGGCATCAGCCAGCCGGCTTCAGCACATACCCGACGCCGCGGACCGTGTGGATGAGCGGGTCACGGCCGAGGTCGATCTTCTTGCGCAGGTAGCTGATGTACAGCTCCACCACGTGTGCCTGGCCGCCGAAGTCGTAGTTCCACACCCGGTCCAGGATCTGCGCCTTGGACAGCACCCGGCGCGGGTTGCGCATCATGAAGCGGAGCAGCTCGAACTCGGTCGCCGTCAGGTCGATGAGCTCCCCGGCCCGGCGCACCTCGCGGGCGTCCTCGTCCATGGTCAGGTCCGCGACGGCAAGCGCCCCCTCGCTGCTCGCCTTGGCCAGGTTGGCGCGGCGCAGCAGCCCGCGCAGCCGGGCGAGGACTTCCTCGAGGCTGAACGGCTTGGTGACGTAGTCGTCGCCGCCGGCGGTCAGCCCCGCCACCCGGTCTTCCACCGCGTCACGGGCGGTCAGGAAGAGCACGCAGACCTCGGGGAGCTCGGCACGCAGGCGGCGCATGACCTCAATGCCGTCAAAGTCCGGCAGCATGATGTCGAGCACGACGGCGTCCGGGCGGAACTCCCGCCCCGTCCTGACCGCTTCGGCGCCGTCGCCCGCGGTGCGCACGCTCCATCCTTCGTAGCGCAGGACGCTGGACAGCAGCTCGGCCAGGCTCGGCTCGTCGTCGACGACGAGCACCCTGACCGGCGTGCCGTCCGCGTGCTGGGTGCCAGCGCCGCGCGCCTGCGCCGCGGTGGCCGCCGTCACGGCGGCGCCGGCCGTGTCGGCCTGGGCGCTGCCGTTCAGCGTTGTGCCGCCAGGTGTGTCAGGCATGTCCGCCGCTCATTCGTAGCCGGATCCGTCATCAAAGGATGGCAAGCCAACAGCAGTGTCATGTGTGAAAATACTATGTATTCCCTCTGAGACCGCGCGCCGCCGCGGCTGAGATTGCGCATCGCCAGCAGTACGTCCCCTCAGCGCCCGAGCACGCGGGCCAGCTTGGAGCCGTGGCCGGCCGGGCGCGCGCCCGCCGCGCGGAGCAGGTCCGCCGCCGCCCGCTGCAGCCCGGGGGACGCGACAGGCACCTCGACCTCGATCTCCCG
>DAHVAN010000112.1 GCA_027314595.1 Actinomycetota bacterium
CCGCCCTGATGGTGATCGGCAGTGCCGGGTATCCCGCCATTGCCCTGTACGGCTTCCACTCTCAGGCGGGGTGGATTGCCTTCACGTGTGCCGCGTGCGGCGTTGCATTCTTCAGCCGACGCAGCCGCTGGCTCAGTCGAAGCGTCGTGAGCGCTCCAGCGGCCGCCGGCGCCCCGAATCCGCCTGCAGCCTACCTCATGCCGTTCCTGGCCGTTCTGGCCGCTGGAATGCTCGCGCGCGCCGCCGCTGGCAGGTTCGAGACTTGGTATGCCCTGCGGCTCATTGCCGCAGGGGCCGCCTGCGCATCTGGCCCGATGAGACCGGGGCGCCTGCGCATCTGGCCCAGAACGCGGCACCAGGGATAGCTGCCCCGGTCCGCAGGCGTCGGCGAGCTGGCGGGCGCTGACGATCGTGCCGGCCCAGCGGCCGGCGTCGCCGGCGGCCGCGAGCGCGGCGATCCCCCTGGCGACGTAGGCCGGGGACCCGGAGATCGCGAAGCCCGGTGTCTTGACGAGGGCGTCGCGCCAGTTCTCCCCGGTGACGCCGAAGTTCGCGAGCATCTTCTCCGAGCGCAGCCAGCCCGGTGTCACGCCGACGGCCGTCACCGGGAGGTTCCTGTCCTTGAGCTCGGCGTCCAGGCCCTTGACTATGCGTTCGACGTTGGCCTTGACCAGGTCGTAGTAGAACCCGACGTTCCGCCGGTACTCGGCGTTGGCTTGCGAGGTGCCGTCGGTCATCTCGACGACGAGCCCGCGGGTGCCGCGGTCGGCCGCCGTGCGCAGCAGCAGCGGCATCACCGCCCGGGTGGTGATGAGGTGGGTGTGCACGCCCATCTGCAGCATCCGCAGCCCGCCTTGCCAGTCGTGCTCCCACAGGGGCTTGTCCCACTCGGCGTACCTGTCGCCGCCGAAGATGTCGTTGACGAGCACGTCGAGGCGGCCGTGATCGCGGTCGATCGCCGCGGCAAGGCCCTCGACGGCCGCGGGGTCCTCGTGATCGACGACGAGCGCCGTGCCCGACCCGCCCGCCGCGCCGATCAGGTCGCCGGTCTCCTCGACCGTCTCCGGCCCGCCGATCTCCGACGCGCCGCTGGCGCGGCTGCTGCGGCCGGTGGCGTACACGTGCAGCCCGGCGCGCGCGAGTTCGACCGCGATCGCCCGGCCGGCGCCGCGTGTGGCGCCCGCGACCAAGGCGACGCGCTTACCGGTTGCGTTGCCGCTCGCTCATGCGCCAAGTAAATACCGTCCGCGGCGATAGGACCACTTCCAGTTCGAGTGCGTCACGCAGGCGACGCTCACCCACCGGGACTGGGCGCTGCCTCGAACGGCGCGGCTGAGGCTGGGGGCGGCCGCGGACGTTAGGGGCACGTTAGGGGCGGCTGCGCGGATGGCCCGATCTATGCGGGGCGGGACGCCGGCATCGCGCTGCCCCTGCGGGTGGCCGGCGGGGCGGAGGACGACCTGCTCGACGCGGCGGCGGTGGCGTGGAGCGCGCGCCGGATCGCCACGGTGACGGCTCGCGTGCTGCCAGATCCGCCGGTTCAGCGCGGCGACGACGGCTTCGAGATCGCGATCAGGTACTGAATCCCCGGGTGAGCGGAGCGGGGCGGCCGCCGGGGCCGGGACCGAGGACAGCACCGGGACCGAGGCCTGCCGGGCACGGACCTGAGTCCGCGCCCGGCCGATCCCCGGCCCTCCCCCTCCGCTAGGGCCGCTCTGGGCACCCGCCGCGCAATCCCGTCCGCGTGCAATCCCATTGAGACATTAAGTCTAGTGTCTCATGTACGGTATTTTCGCGATATCACCATTTGAGTTTCACTGATCTGGTCGGGATACTTTCCGTCAGGTCAACGTGACTGAGCGCGGTTAAACGGAAGCTGGGAGATGACGATGGCGGTCCGCCCGGAGCGAGTGCCGGCGGAAGAGGTCAGGCAGCGCATGCTTGACGCCGGGCGGCAGCTGGCGCTGGAGTCGGGCGCCGCGCTGACGTTCGAGCACCTGCGCCTGGAGGAGATCATCCAGCGGGCACGGGTGCCGCGCAGCTCGGTGTACCGGATGTGGCCGTACAAGGACGACTACATCAACGACCTGCTGTGCTACCTGGCCGGGCCGGGAAGCTGGTTCACCGACCACGTCGTCTTCGACCCCGAGACCTTCGCCGTGGTCGACCGGGTGCTCGCCGACAACAAGCGGCTGCTCGCGACCGGACACGGCCGGCAGGCCCTGCTGCGCGAGGTGGTCCGCCTCGGGGCGGCGCGCAACTACGAGGCGCTGAGCCGCAGCCAGTCCTGGCTGCTGCACACGGCGCTGATCTCCACGCTGGGCCAGACCCGCAGCGAGCAGGCCAGGGAGAAGATCGCGATGGCGCTGGAGGACGCGCACACGCGATCGCGCGACTCGATGGTCGGGCTGTTCGGCTACCTGGCCGGCGTGATCGGGCTGCGGATGCGCGACCCCGCGCGGACGGCCGAGCACATGATGCTGGCCGGCGGCCTGCTCGTGCAGAGCCTCGCGCTGCGCAACGTGCAGGTTCAGGTCGCCGTCCACGACACCCCGGACGCGGCCCGGGTGGACGGCCTGCTCAACGCGCCGATCCCGGGCCCGGGCCTGGACGGCGAGCCGGCCCGGTGGTCGCTCGTGGCGTTCTGCTACCTCGCCATCGTGGAGGCGTTCGTCGAGCTCGACCCGGACTTCGTGCCGCCCAGCCCGTCCGCCTAAGCGGCGCGCGGGGCGGGCTAGCGCAATGACGGGAAGTTTAGGTCCGCCGTCTGTTGTCGACGATTTCCGCCGGCGTGTCGCGGGACGGTGGCAGCCGGGGCCGGCGCGGGTGCTGATGCCGGTTATGCGGTAGTTCGCGCGGGGTTTGATCCTGTGGCCTGTTCGTCCGGTGGCAGGTCCGGGCGTCCGGGTTCGCGGGCGGCCGTGCCCGGGCGGCTTCCGGCCCGGGCGTCCGGCGCGGTCCCGGTCCCCGCGGTGCGGCGGCCGGGCGTGACGCGGGAGCCGGCTGCGGCCGGGCAGCGGGCGCGGGGGCCGCCCGCCCCGCCGGTCAGGCGGCGCCGCGGCGCGCTGACCGCGGCACACGGCGAAACCCCGCCGCCGGGCGACACTGGGAGACATCGCGGCTGCCGGGGGGCCTGGCGCATATCCCTGGCCGGTAACCGGTGACCGCCTCTAACCTGCGTCCCGCGCGTCCCGCGCGTCCCGCGCGGACCGCTGGCTCGTGCCGCGTCCGGGCCGGATGCGCGGCTGCCCCGGTCCTGCCGGGCCGGATGCGCAGGCGCCCCCCTCGACGGCGAAGGACCTGGTGCCCGCCGGGCGGCTCGCGCCGCCCGGCAAAGAAAATGGATCGGTTATCACCCTAGAGGGGCACAGCCGATCCGCTATCACCGCGGACAGGCCATGTCGGCGGCCGCGGCGGCCTGCGGGCGGCGGACCGGGACCGCGGGCGGGCAGGTGCCAGGCGGCCGGCCCGGCAAGACCCGGGCGGGAAGCCGGGCGACAGTCTCTCCAGGGTGACGCGATGCTTCACGATCACGGCCCGGCCGGAAACCGGGCATGCCTCCTGACGGCCGGCCTGCCCGGCGCGCCCGGCGCGCCCGCGCGGCAGGCCCGGTCCCGCCCGGGCCGCCCCGCGGCCCCGCTAGCCGTTGGAACCGCCCGCGCCGGCAGCGATGAGCAGCCGCCTGGCCTGCGGGTAGTCGCCCTGGCCCGCGGCCTTCCAGCAGCGCCGGACGGACTCGACGGCCAAGGCCGCGGTGTCGTGGTCGGTGCCGACGTTCACCCACCCGGCGTTCGCGGTGAGGTCGCAGATGCCGTAGGGCACTGCCTTGCCGACGGCGTCCTCGGGGAAGTCGCGGACCAGGGTGGCCGCGGGCTGGCCCTTGGGCCGCCACTGCCGGCCGGCGTTGCGGAAGTCGCCGACCTGCGCCGGGTAGCGGGGGCGCGTTGCCGCGCCCCCGCCCCCTCAGATCCGTGCGTGCCAGTTGGCCCGGCACACGGCTCAAGCAGGCCGCAAGGGCGTCTCGGGTTGCAGCTGTGGTTCCGGTTCCCTGCGCTGGCGGGCGGCGAGCCCGCGCTGGCAGGAGGCGTGCACGAGGCGAGTGCGGTCACCGTCCGGCGGGCCTGGCCGCCCGTGGTGGACGAGGTAGCTGGCGGCTACCGCCCTGCGGGCGACGTGCAGCCACCACCGTTCCCATTCGCGGGGAGACTGGGGTGGCTGCTCAGCGGACAGCAGGTAGTCCCCGCACAGCGGGCAGCACCCGTCCTGCCTGGTGAGCAGGCGCCGGGTGTACCTGTCCAGCGGGGGCTTAACCTTCCTGCGCCGCTCGGCCCAGTAGCTGGCCAGGGCGGGGTCATCGGGGGATGCCGCGCCCTTGACCATCCCAGGATGTCAAGATCACGAGGTATCAGCGAAGGTTCACTATCGTTCACCCCAGCCAGCCTTCCCCTCGCCTGTGGCCCCCGGCGGAACGGGACCCTCGGGCTTTTCCCTGAGCTCCGCACCCGGCAGGGCAGGACCCTGCCACGCACGTCAGGGCGGGGACGGGCCATGGGCACTGCCCGGACTACGCCCCTGGCATCATCAGCCAGCCTCCCTCGACGCACTCACTCACCGCGTGCGGCAACGCGTCGCAATCCTTCTTCTTGGCATCCACGCTGATCACCGGGTCGGCGGTGTCCTGGCGGGCCTTGACCTGCCCGCTGATGCAGCGGAACTGGCCGTCGCGGTCCGGGTGCTGCTTCCCCTCAACGGTCTTGGCGCTGGCCTGCAGGCTGAAGCCCTCGCTCCTTAGCAGGTCGCCGACCGTGCCGGCGGAGACCTTGTGGCCCTGGGAGGCCAGCCCGGCCGCGAGCGTGCGGGCCGACTACGTGGTCCACCGCAGCGGCGACATCGGGTCGCCCCGCTCGCCGGGCTCTACCAGGGCCAGCAGCGCCGGGAGCAGGCCCGGGTCCAGGTCAGCGGCCCGCTTGCGGCCCCCACCCGGCCGCCGGACCCTCCCCAGCGGCTCACCGCCGGCATCTAGCTCGTCAACCCCCAGCGACACCGTGCCCTCGCGGACCCCGGCTGCGCGGGCCACCAGCCTGATCCCGCCGTGCCCCAGCGCCCGGGCCTCCGCGCCCATCAGCAGCCGCCGCTGCCGCTCATCCAGGTGCGGGAAGATCACCGCGAACTTCGCCGCCAGAACCCGCCCCGTCTCATCCAGGTCCCCCAGAGCACAGCAGCATGCCGGAAACACGGAAGCTACGGGTTATTTCCCGGCAAGCCCTTAACTCCCCGTCATTGCGGCTAACCCTAGCTCCCGTGCCCTCTAGCCCCCGGCGCGGGCCAGCGCGTCCGTGATGGACTTGGTGCCGCCGTGCGAACTGTGCCCGCCGTCGACCGGGATCTCCGCCCCGGTGATGTACGAGGCGCGGTCGGACAGCAGGAAGACCACCAGCTCGGCCACTTCCTCCGGCCTGCCGTTGCGGCCGAGCAGCGTCTGCTCCATCGAGGCGCGCAGGAACACCGGATCGGCCCCGTCAAGGATCGGGGTGTCGATGGGGCCGGGGTGCACGGCGTTCACCCTGATCCCGCGCGGCGCCAGTTCGAGCGCCGCGACCTTCGTCAGGCCGCGCAGTCCCCATTTCGCGACCGTGTACGCCAGCGCGAAGTGGGCGGTGAGCCCGGCGATCGACCCGATGTTGACGATGGCGGCGCCGGAATCCGCGGGCATCAGCGGGGCCAGCGTCCTGATGCCGAGCATCGCGCCGGTGAGGTCGACCTTGATCACGCGGTCCCAGCTCGCCAGGTCCATGTCCAGCAGCCGCGCCCGGTACGGGACGCCGGCGTTGTTGACCAGGCCGTGCACCTCGCCGCCGGCCTGCGCGAGGTGGGCGGCCAGGCCCGCCCACTGCTCCTCGCTGCCCACGTCGAGCGGCCAGTACTCCATCCGTCCCGGCCCTCGCGCCGTCAGGCGCTCCGCGAGCGCCGCCCCCTCGCCATCGAGGATGTCGGCACCGACGACCCGAGCACCCTCGCGCACGAGGATCTCCGCCTCCGCCGCGCCCTGCCCGCGCGCGGCTCCGGTGACGACGACGGTCCGTCCAGTCAGGCCATAGCTCATCGCTTACCTCCGCTTCGCTCATGATCATCGCTCACCCCCTGGTCGCTCGCGTCAATGCCCGCCCCCCGGTTCGCTCGCGGCCAATCTCGGCAGCCCGCCGCCCCGGTCACCTCGCGGGCAGTCTTTTCCCGGATGCCAGGTATGCGCAAGATGGGGCCTAATCGGCCATTCTGAGAGAGATCTTCAATGTTTGAGGCAACTCGAAAGTTTCGATTTTTTTTCGAAACTTTCTACAGTGACTAGACCGGATCTTAATCATCCAGCTAATGGCTTCCGGTCGGTCATCCCGAGCTTGATCGCCAGGCAACAGGGTCGTTATGGCCCATGTCCCCAGGCAAATCCGTGATTAAGAAGCGGTGTCGAAATATTTCCGAAAGTTATTGACGGCCGTGCTATTCCGGATCGATACTGCCGGCATCGGCAGGACCTATCACTGTCGATCCGGGTCGCCGCCGCGGCCCGGTCCCCGCTGGTCGCCGGCCGCACGGCGACCCCACGCAAGGAAGCACCATATGACCGATCCCCCCACCCACCCGACAGGCCGCAGACGCGGCCGCACCAGGTTCCTCCTCGGAGGCGCCCTCGCCGTCGGCCTCGCCGTGGCCTCCTCGGCGATCCTGCCCGGCGCGGCTAATGCCGCGACGACGATCTGCTCGAACCAGACTGGCAACAACGGCGGCATGTACTACCAGATGTGGTCCAACGGCCAGGGCTCGGCCTGCATCACACTGAACTCGAGCAACAGCTACTCCACCCAGTGGAGCGGCATCGGCGACTTCGTCGCGGGCGTCGGCTGGCAGCCTGGCAGCAGCAACACGGTGAGCTTCTCCGGCAACGCCAACGCCTCCGGCGGCACCACGCTGATCTCGCTCTATGGCTGGTCCACCAACCCGCTGGTCGAGTACTACGTCATTGAGGACGACCAGGGCGGTAGCCCCTCCCTGGGCAACTTCATGGGCACCACGACCAGCGATGGCGCCACTTACAACCTCTACGAGCACCAGCAGGTCAACCAGCCCTCCATCCAGGGCACCACGACCTTCGAGCAGTACCTGGCAGTCCGGCAGGGAAACACCACCAGCGGGACCATCACCACGCAGAACTTCTTCAACGCGTGGGCCAGCCACGGTATGAACCTGGGCTCGCTCAACTACCAGATCCTCGCGACCGAGGCCTGGGGCGGCGGCAGCGGCAACTCCAGCGTCACGGTGAACACCGGCGGCGGCGGCGGTAGCAGCGGCGGCGGCGGTGGTGGCGGCAGTGGCGGCGGCGGCGGTGGCGGTGGCGGCGGCAGCGGTGGCTGCACCGCGACGCTGTCGGCCGGAACCGTAGGGAGCAACTGGTACAACCTCAACGTCTCGGTCTCCGGCTCGAACAGCTGGACCGTGACGGTGAACATGGTCGCTCCCGCGTACGTCTACTCCACCTGGAATGTCAACGCCACGTGGCCCAGCCAGTATGTGATGGAGGCAACGCCCAACGGCAGCGGCAATAACTGGGGCTTCACTGTCGCAACCGACGGGCAGTGGACATGGCCCTCGGTCTCCTGTAGTACCGGGTAGCGCCGTAAGTCCGGCATAACGGTACCGGTGGCGCGGCGGCCCATGGCCGCCGCGCCATCCTGCTGTCGGCCGGGACCCTGCCCCTGCCCGTGCTGGTGGCGTTCAACGCCGGCCAGGGTCAGGAGGTATGCCCGCAATGCCGCAAACCCGGCCGCGTTATTCCGGTAAGGCCGCCCGTCACCGGGGATCGCGTCGCCCCTGGCGGGTCTGGCGCGGATCTGCGGACGGCAACGATCCGTCAGCACGTGCGGGCGCCAGCCGGCCACCACCGAGTACCGCCACCCCGCCTCCAGCGCCGCCTCAGCGGCCGCAGCGAACCGGACGGCGTCCTCGTCCTCGACCAGGCTGGCCGGGCGGACGTCGATCAGCCACCAGGACCCGTCACGAAGCACCGCCAGGTAGTCCGGGATGTGCCTGCCCGTCTCCCCGTCGTCGGTCTCGAACTTCAGCCCGAACGGCTGCGACAGGACTTCCAGCAGCGTCCCGGTGAAGTCCAGCGCCAGCAGAAGCGCCCGCTCCTCCAGCGACTCGAACCCGTGCAGCCGCCCCGTGGACACCATGAACTGCAGCCCCGGCCGGTGCCGCTGCCTGCGGCGCCAGCTGAACGGCCGCACCGGCACGAGCCCCGCCATCGAGACCTCTGCCAGGTCCCGGACGGCGCACGCCAGGTCGCCATCCGCAGTACGCCAGGAAGCCGTCCACCGGCACGGCCAGCCAGCCTCAAGCCCCAGGCGGGAACGCTGCGCCTCGCCGGCCTGCCAGGCGACGAACAACTCGTCCAGCCCGCAGCGATCCGACCGCACCGGCATCACGTCGCTCACCGCCATCACGCAAGCACAGCATGCTGAACGGGATCCCGGACCCGATATGCGGAGAGATCGATACCCCTGAGCCGACTCACGGTGGCTGGCACTAGCGAGGGGGCGTGACGTGGGCGGCTAAGCGGGTCCGCTCACGCTTGTTGGCGCCGTTTTCTCGCGGTAGCTGGCACCAGGGGGAAGTTCTCAGGCGGTTCGTCTATATGCGCGCGGCGGCGCTGGCGGCGCGCTTTGCTTTGACGTGTGGGAGACGAGAGCCGTTACGGGGACGGCCGGGCCGCTGCGGAAACCCAAGCCCCTCCCCCAGTCGCCAGCTCCCCTATCCAGCTATATTGCCGACAGTTGTCGGCTACTACCGACTGTGCCGTCGGCGGGATATCCGGTTGAGCGCACGTTGCCCGGGTGACAGGATGCGACCCGTGACGGATACGGCGGCCGTGGTGCGGCTTTTCGACGAAGTGGCCGGCGAGTACGACCAGCACATCTCGTTCTTCGCGCCCTTCGGCCGCGACCTGGCCGCCTGGTGCGACCTGCGGCCGGGCCAGCGGGTGCTGGACATCGCTGCCGGGCGCGGCGCGGTCGCCGGCCCCGCGGCCCAGGCGGTGGGCCCGCGCGGCGCGGTCCTCGCCATCGACGGCTCGCCGAACATGCTCCGCGCCCTGGCCCGCGACTTGGGTGACGTGCCGCAGATCGAGACCCGGGAGATGGACGCACACGACCTCGCCTTCCCCGATGCCTCCTTCGACGCCGTGACCTGTGGGTTCGCCTTTCACATCGTCAGCGATCCCCAGCAGGTCATTGCCGAGGCCCACCGGGTGCTCCGCCCTGGCGGCCTGCTGGCGTTCTCCACGAAGGGACTGGGGAAGCCGGATAGCCGCTGGGACTTCGAGGAGCTGACCCGGGACTTCGGGGAGCGCGCCAGCAGGGAGCGAACCCCCGGGGTTTCCACCCCGCCGCCGCGCCCGCTCCCCGAGATCTGCGCGGACGCCGGCTTCACCGCCGTCGAAGAGCGCTTGGTCCAGCGCTCCTTCGACTTCCGCGACCCGCAGCACTACTGGGACCACCTGATGTCCCACGGCTACCGGGGCTTCGTCTATTCGCTGGGCCCGACGCTGGCCGGCGAGTTCCGCACCAGGCTGTTCGCGGCCCTGGAGCAGCAGTTGCAGGCCGACGGCTGCATCACCGCCAGCTTCGGCGCCGTCTTCGCCCGCGCCCGCAAGCCCGGCGCCCGCCGAACGCAGCCCCCGAACTGCCAGCCCGGCGGCAAGAGGGTCGAACGCCCCTGACGATCACCCCGAGACCCCGGGCTTGTGGGGATCGAGCCCGTCCCGCCACAAGGCCCGCGCGTCCAGCCCCCACGGAAACCGGCCGACCGGTCGACGCAGGTTCAGCTGAATTCGAGACGGTCACGCTCTCTGAACGCGACTGCGACCTGCTCCGCGACCTGCTGATCGCGGAAGGCGCCGCGACGGTGGTGGAGGTCGGGCTCGCGTATGCAAGCTCGGCTCTCGCGATCGGGGAAGCGCTGGTTACCATCGACCCGCCGCATCCGCGGCACGTCGTGATCGATCCGTTCCAGGAAAGCGCCTGGTCCAATGTCGGGTGGGAGCTGCTGCGCTCCGCCGGGCTGGACGCGATCGCCACGCTGGTGCTCGCTCCGTCATCGATCGCGCTTGCGCAGCTCGCCGCCGAGGGTTTCAGCGCCGACGCGGCCTTCGTGGACGGCAGTCACCGCTTCCACGAGGTCTTTGTGGACCCGGCACGGGCCCCGCAGCCCCTACGCGGACAGTTCCGGGAACCTGGCGTTCAAGGCCGGCCCGCAGGGCGCCCCGGTCTACGCCGCGAACGCGCCCCGCATGTGGGACTCCGCCCCGCTCCCGGCCGGAACCCCCACCGTCGCCGACCCCGCCACCGGCACCGTCCTGGCCGCCGGGTCCGGCATGCCGGCCGTCTCCGGCATCAGCGGGCCCGGCGCCGCCGCGCACGTCACCACCGTCCCGGTCACCGTCTCCGGCCAGTCGATCACCCTGGCGCCGCCTGCCGCCGCGCTGACCGGGCCGGGCGTCGTCTACCCGGTCTACATCGACCCCACCTACCAGGCAAGCGCCCCCGACGAGTACGGCTCGGCATGGACCCAGATCGACTCCGGGTACCCCGGCAACAAGGGCGACTGGATGGAAAACGGCTGCCTCAACGCCAACGGCGGGCCGTGCCTGCAGACCGGGTTCTGCGATCCCACCGGGCCCTACATGAGCTCGTGCGGCAGCCTCGGTGTCACCCGCACCATGGTCCAGGTGCCGCTGCCGTCGGGCATCCCCGCCAACGCCACGGTCGACACCGCCGACCTGTACTTCGAGGACGTGTGGACCGCTGCCTGCAACGCCCAGCCAACCCAGCTGTGGGCCACCCCGGCGATCAGCAGTGCCACTGACTGGGCCAATGCGAACAAGTGGACATCGGAACTCGAAGAAGAATCCTTCACCGGGTACGGCAGTTCCTGCACCACGGGCTACAGCCAGGCCGACGTCGTCTTCGGGACCGACAGTGGCACCAAGAGCGGTGTCACGGTCATCGGCGGATCCGCGAAAAGCCTCGCGACCACCATCGAATACGACATCGCCCACTCCGTCAGGAGCCAGGCGTTCGGGCTGCGCGCCGCCAGCGAATCCACCACCCCGTGCGACTGGGACTACACCACCAACGCGTGCACCGGCGGGACAGCCGCCCTGCAATGGCGGCAGTGGATGAACACCGCCAAGTCCATCGAGCTGCCAGTTCACCTGGTACAACCCGCCGAACGCGCCGGCAGAGGCGGGCAGCACGCCCGGCGGGGCCTGCCGCAGCAGCGGCACCAGCCCGGCCCAGATCGGCAACGATGACGTGACCTTGTACGCAACCGCCGGCGATGACGACGGGGACACCGGCCTGACCACGACCTTCAGGGTCTACACATCCGGCGGCACGCTCAAGGACACCCTGGCGGTCAAGGGAACCGGGAACGTGCAAGCACCGGCCATTCCCCGCGCCGCCATCCAGTCCTGGCAGCCCAACGGCAGCACCACCGCCTACACCTACTACTACGAGGCCACCACCACCAACCAGGACTACCCCGCGGACCCCGCCCAGATCAGCAAGGCGGCCGGCCCCTGCTACTTCTACTACAACCCGGCGGACCCCGGTCCGCCCGGGGTCAGCGGCTACCCGGGCACCGTGACCTTCGGCGCCAGCTACACCGTCACCTTCACCCCGCCCGCCAGCCTGACCTGCCCGGGAGCAAGCAACTGCCCGGCCAGCTACAGCTACCAGATCGGCACCGGGCGCTGACCACCGTCAGCAAGTCCAGCCCCGGCGCGGGAACCTGGGACCCTGCCGCCGGCAGCTGGACCGGGCCCGTCACGATCAGTCAGCTCGGACCGGTACCGCTGTACGTCAGCAGCGTCAGCACGGCCGGCAACCCCAGCGAGGCCAGCCTCAGCCCGGCCGCCAGCTACCTGCCCAGCCGGGCGGCGCTCCCCGACGGCTACTTCACCGGCGGCACCTACCCCGACGTGCTATTCACAGGCACCGGCACCGACCCCAGCCTGTGGCTGGCACACGGCACCGCTGACGGCAAGCTCGCCGCCCCGGCCGACATCGGCAGCATCGGCAACTGGGTCAACGGCGGCGGCGCCTCCGACGGCCCCGCCGACTGGACCGGGGCACTGGTCCTGCACGGCGACTTCACCGGCGATCACGTCCAGGACGTCATGGCCTACTGGCCCGCCCAGACCACAATTGGCGGCGCCACGATCAGCGCCGGCCACGGCATGGTCCTGGCAGGCACCGGCGCAGGAGTCACGATGGATCCAGTCCAGGCCGCCTGCGATGCGATCCGCGCCACCGCTGCCTCCGTATTCTCGGTCCCTGGGCGATTGTCCGGCCCTTGGCGGCTGTCCCGCCCGTGCCTCGCCCCTCGTCCAGGCCCCTCTGTCCATGCGGGACGGCGCCAAACATGACGCCGGGGCGCGATAGTGCCCGCCGGGCGCTCAAGCGGGGGGACAGGACGCCCGGCGGGCACGCAGTCAGGCGCGCCGCCCCGGTCAGGCGACCGCGCCGAGGGCGACCGCGCCGAGGGCGGCCGCGCCGAGGGCGCTGTCGTACACCGCGGCCGTCTCGTGCGCGATCCGGTCCCAGGAGTACCGCGACCGGGCGCGGTCGGCGGCCGCCACGCTGTAGGCCTCGAGCAGCATCGGGTGCGCGAGCAGTTGCCTGATCCGCTGCGCGAGCAGCGCCGGGCGGCCGGGCGGGACGAGGATGCCGGTGGTCCCGTCGACCACCGCGTCCAGATGGCCGCCGACAGCGGAGGCGATGACCGGGGTGCCGCAGGCCATCGCCTGCACGCACACCGTGCCCGACGGTTCGTACTCGGACATGCTGACGAACAGGTCGGCGGAGCGCAGCAGCGGCGGCAGCGCCGCGCGGCCGAGCCGGCCGGCGAACGCCACCCGGCCGCCGACGCCGAGCGACCCGGCGAGCGCGGTGAGCCGCCGGCATGTCGGGTCGGCGCGCAGTCCCGCGCGGTCAGGGCCGCCCGCGACGATCAGTTCGGCACCGGGCACCCGCGACAGGGCGCGCAGCAGGGTCGCGAGCTGGTCGTGCTCATGCTCCTGCAGCCCGGTCACCGTCACCAGCCGCGGCCGCCCGCCGCGGCCGGCCGCCGGGCCTTCGGGAGCGAACTCGCCGGTGTCCACGCCGCACGGCACGACCGTGATGGACCGGCGGGGAACCCCGAGCCTGGCCAGGTCCGACTCTTCGTCGGAGCTTCCGGCCAGGACCGCGTCGACGGTGCGCCCGATCGCGGGCTCGAGCCTGATCCGCTCGGTGCCGGCGTCACGCGCAATCAGCCCGTGCCGCCGTTCGGCGATGCCGAGGGAGTCGAAGGACTGCACAACCGGTATCCGCAGGTCCCGTGCCGCCGCCAGGGCGGCGAGCCCGCTCGTCCAGCGCAGCGCGTGCACCACGTCCGGACGCTCGCGGCGCCACAGTGCGCGCAGCTGCTCGCTGAAGGCGGGCACCCGCGCCAGCAGTTCCGGTTCCCCGAGCTTGCCCGCGGTGCCGATGCGTTCGACACGGACCCCGGGGTGCAGCCTGGCGCCGTCCGCCGGGCGGGCGCCGCGCCTGGCTGTGTACACGGTCACCCGGTGGCCCCTGCGCGCCAGGTTCTGGCTGAGCTCGCGCAGCCGGACGTCGTCGCCGGCCTGACTGGCGCCTTCGCCGGGATACGGGGTCGCGTTCTGCGCTACCAGGGCGATCTTCATCGAGAGCCTCCTCGTGGCTTATCGCCGTCACGGCGCGCCGTCGCAGGCCGGAAGCTCTCAGTGGGGAACGTGGCCGCGCAAGCACGCACGCCGCGAATGGCGTGGAACGTGCCTGCGTCGTAGGCACCACTGCCGCCCATCATATCCGGGCGGCGCGCGGTCAAACATCGCCACGGGATTTATCCGGCGATTGCCTCGCTCACCGTCGGGTAGACGGGTATGAGCTGGTCCGCGGCGGTCAGCCGGAGCATCTTCGCCACGGGCTCGCGCGGGCAGGCCAGCGCCAGCACCCCGCCCTGGCGGTCCATCGCCCGGTTCGCGCGCAAGAGCACGTGCAGGGCGGAGGAGTCCATGAAGCGCAGCCCGCCGAGATCGATGATCATGGTCCGCGGCTGCTTGGCCACCTCGGCCTCGAGCACCTCGCGAAGCGCGTCGCTGTTGGTCACGTCGGCCTCTCCGGCGAGCCGCACAAGCGTGTACGGCTCGCTTTCCGACTCGACCTCGGCGACAGACGTCGTGAGCAGGTCCACACCCCGAGTTCTACCACAGGAACGCGTAGTTCGCGCTGCTCAGCAGCCCGCTATGGGGGGATTGATCGCCATGTGCATGCGCACCGTGGTCCCGCTGGAATCCGAGCGCAATTCGACCAGGTCACAGACCTGATGGACGAGCCACAGACCGTGCCCGCCTGACGCGTCGGGAGGGGGCAGCCGCCGCCCGGCGAGCGGATCGGTGATCGTGCCCGAATCATGCACCTCGCACACAACCTCGTCCCCGTCGTGCCAGATGTCCAGCGTTCCTGAGGACCGGGTGTGACGCAGCGTGTTGGCGGCGACCTCGCTGACTGCGAGCACGAGGTCGTTGGCGCGGGCCTCGGGCAGGCCCGCGGCCAGCGCGTGCCTGAACACGATGGCCCGGACCTCGGACAAGTTCGTGCGGTACGTGTGAGACATGGCATCGGATGCAGGCACGGGCAGCGGGAGGCTGCAGCTGGATGGTATCCGGAACGGCATGGCGTACCCGGCGCTGGTCTCCTGGCGGCCGTCCGACAGCACCAGCGGATGGGTCCTGCGGGCATCGGCGATCACCGAGGGGGCGAGTTCCGCTGTGTCATAAGGGCACAGGATCAGCGCGTCCGCCGTCGCGAACGCGAGGTTGACGAGCGCCTCGTGCCGGGTGGCCTCCCGGGTTTCCGCGGCGCTGCGCGACGCCCAGATCGGCTCGCCCACATACCGGACGCGCCGTCCCGCGTGCCGCCCGGTGAACGCCCGCACCCGGGGGATGATCCACGCCGGGTTGCGTCCCATCGCGGTCATGTCGGCGAACTCCACATGACGCGCGTCGGCGCCGAGCGCGTCCCTGATGACGCCGGCCTTGGCGCCAGGGACCGCGGCCATCGCGGGCTCTCCCATGGCGAGCCCGTCGCGCAGGTACCCGGCGACCGTCGAGGCGTACTCCGCGGCGGTCCGGTAGAAAAAGCCGACATGGCTGAATGCTCCTGTCGCCGGCAACCAGACTGCCGGAGTGTCAGCCACAGCGCACCTCCGCCGCGCCCGGGTGAGCGCGATGCCGGCGGTCCCCTTTCCGTGTGCCAGCGCGCCATCGCGACCCAGGCGAGATATCGCTACCCGCACTGACGATACACCAGCGTTCCCGGGCCACCGGGCGCACGCCTGCTGTCACGGGCGTATCCGCCGCCGCGCGGGTGGCGTGCCGCCGTGGACTGCGCATTCCTGCCACGGTGCGGCGCTACCCGGCGGCAAGCCGTTCAAACGGTCCGCCAGGGCATACCCGCGATTGGCGCGGCCCGGACCGGCGCGCTGGCCCCCGCGGGATGTCAGCGCGCCGGCCGGCGGACCAAACACCAAGCGTGACTCGCCGCCGGGCGATCTTTACTCCGAACGGAGGCGTTGCTTCGCGTCTGTCCGCCCGCTGGCCGTGCGGCCGCGGCGGAGCCTCCCGCGCCGCGGCCCCCGGTTGGGCGCGAGAAGGCTTTACCGCGGGCCTGGTCGCGCCGCCGGTGCGCTGCCCCGGCACATGGGCCGGTGACGGGCCGGTGCGCTGGCCCCGGGGAATGTCAGCGCGCCGGCCATGGGGATGCGTCGCGGCTGCGCGGCTACCCCCGGCGCGGACGGGCAAACCCGGTTCCCGCGCAAGCCGGGTAACCTGTCCGGCCCTGTCCGGCCCGCCGGGCTCTGGCCGGGCGCGACGACGGCGCCGACGCTGATGCCCTCGGGGCCGATGCTGAACTCTCGCATGGCCGGGTCGTGGCTGCTGGCCCTGGTCTTGAGGACGGCCAGCGACCTGCCCAGGGTGCCGTGGTCGCGGTGGTAGTTGAGCATGACCGCGTTGTCGGCCAGGTGGGAGATGGCGAACTCGCTGAGCCGCCCGGCGGCGAACAGGCTGGGCGTCTCGTACGTGCTGAGCAGGCTGATGCCCTGCCGGGAGAACCGCTGGGCCAGGGAGTACATGAACTCGCGGAAGCGGGTCTCGTCCGCCGACGCCATCTGCAGGTCGAGCAGGCTGTCGATGACGACCCGGCGCGCCTGGGTTCTCTCGGCGGCTTCCAGCAGGTCGTGCACCCATTCGTCGACGTAGATGTCGACGGGCGAGCAGTACATGACCTCGACGGCCGGGTGGGTCAGCGGCCAGTTCAGGGCGCCGAGCATCCTGGCGAGCTGAGTCGGGTTCTCCTGCAAGGTGGCGATGATGCCGTGCTCGCCTCGCCCGGCGCCGCCGTAGGCGAAATGCAGTCCCATGATCGTCTTGCCCGAGCCCGAAGGCCCGGCGACCATCGTGCAGGATCCCGGCCACAGCCCGCCGCCCAGCATCGAGTCCAGCCCGGGGATTCCGGTGGTGATCCGGTCATGGCCGAGCCGGTAGCCGCCCGAGGCCGGCACGTCGGCCAGCCGGGGGAACAGGCGCAGGCCCTGCGAGGATACCCGGTATCCGTGCTGGCCGGACTGGAACCCGCTGCCGCGCAGCTTCCTGACGTGCAGCGACCGGAATTCCCGCTGGCCGCGCGCGGCGGCGGTCAGTTCGAGGATCGCGTCGGCCACCGCGAATTCCGGGGACGTGGCCATCTCGGCGGCCTCGTATTCGCCGACCCACAGCGACGCGACAGGGAAGGCGCTCAGCCGGCCAGCTAGCCGGTGCAGGAACGCACGGAATTCGCCGTCACCGCCGGTGAGGGCGTGCAGGGCCTTGAAGCTGTCGATGACGATCAGGCCGGGACGTCGCTCCCTGATCACGGCGGCGACGCGCTCGCCCACCCCGGCGAGCCCGTCACGGCCGGCGGCCTGGCCCAGATCCTCGTAGAACACCGAACGCCCGACGGCCGCGGCGTCGAAGAAGTCCAGGGTCTGGCCGAAGCGGATGACCTTCTCCAGCGGCTCGGAGAGCGTGGAGAAATAGACCGAGGGCCGGTCCGGCCGGGCGTTGCGGAAGGTGTACTGCTCGGCGAGGATCGTCTTGCCGGTGCCCGGCAGGCCCATGATGACGCTGATCCCGTTGCCCGGCAGGCCGCCGCCCAGGATCTCGTCCAGGGGCTGGTGCCCGCTCCGCAGCTTGTCGCCATCCATCAGCCGTTCCTATTCGGCGAGCAGCGCACTGGACCGGACCAGGTCCCGGACCGTGGACACCAGTTGCAGGGGATCCAGCGGCTTGCGCAAGAACGCGTCGGCGCCCGCGTCGACCGCCGCGTCCATGGCCTCTATCGCCGACACCACCACGATCGCCACGCCGGCGTGCTTACGGAAGTGGCGGCACAGTTCCAGCCCCGCACCGCCGGAGATGAGCACCTCGATGATCACCACCGCGGGGCACGCTGCGGCGAACGCCTCCCTGGCGGCGCTGTCGGTCGGCGTCACGTCGACCTCGAATCCCTCGGTCCTGAGGAAGTACTCCTCGAATTCGGCGGCGTAGGCGTCGGACTCCGCGAGCTGGATCAGCATCCGGGGCGCGGGCCGCGGCGCGGCGACCGGCTGTGTCCCGGCGCCGCCCCGGTCGGCCCGGTCGCCCCGGTCGGCCAGCAGGCGGTGCGCGTCGGCCACGCTGGCGCCCTCCCTCATCCGGGCCCGGACGAACTTGAGCTGCTCCACCTGGTCCCGCGAGTACAGCCGGTGCCCGCTGGCGTTGCGCGCGGGCACCACCTGCCCGTACCTGTCTTCCCACGTCCGCAGCGTGGCGACCGGGACATCGAGCATCCTGGCCACCGCGCTGATGCTGTAGACGGGGCGACCACCGGTCGCCGACCCCCCTGGCTGGCTCACGCGTACCTACTCATGATCTCGGGATATGGCCAGGTATTGAATAAGGATTTACCCCTCCGGGCGAGTCAACTCCTCTTCAATCCCCACTCAGTATGCTGATAGGATCACCGGGAGAAGAGTAGCACGACCATCTCGCCCAGAGGCTGAAGAGGTTCTGGCCATGTATGACGGCATCCCTCTGCGTCTCCCGCACCAGATCAGGAGGCCTGCGGCCACGGCGGCCCGTGCCGGCGTACCCGCGGCCGAGCCGGATCGGGGAGGTCCCGTGACCCTGCTTCAAGTCCGCGTGGCCGAGGATGAACGCGGTCCGGTGCTCGTGCTGTCCGGCGAGGCGGACCTGACGACCCTCGACCAGCTGAACGGCGCGCTCGACGCGCAGATCTGGGCCGGTGCCCGCTTGCTGACGGTGGACCTGTCGGGGCTGACGTACGCCGACTCCGCGTCCATCGCCGCCCTGCTGCTGGCCGCCCGCACCCTGCGCGGCCAGGGCGGCGAACTCGAGCTGCTGCACCCGCAGCCGATAGTCGCCCGCGTGCTGAGCCTGACGGGAGTGGACCAGGCCATGACCGTCCGCGGCGCCCCCGAACGCTGGTAAGCGCCGCCCCCCGGGGATGCCGCCGCCCTCGTCCGGGCACCCGCGCGCACCCGGCACCCGCGCGGTCCCGCAGGCCCGGCCTGGCGCCGGGCCTGCGCCCGGTCCCGCGGTCAGCAGGCCGCCCGTGACGCAAGAGCCAGCCGTGACCAGATGGCCCGGCGCCCCGTGGGACATGTGCGCCATCGGGTGACCCGCGGGACCCGCGGGACCCGCGGGACCCGCGGGTCCCGCGCCAGCCAACTGGCTCGTGCCGGGTTCTGGGCCAGATGCGCATCCGCCCCGGTTCTACCGGGCCAGATGCGCAGATGCCCCGGTCCGCCCAGTACCCCTTGCCGGTGCCTTCCGCCGCGACGAACGCGTCGAGGTCCTCGTTGGAGTGCGCGTGCGGCATCGGTATGTAGCCGGGCAGCAGGTTGTACAGCGTCGGGATGTCGGTCGAGCCCTGGATGGAGGCGTGCCCGCGCAGGGCCAGGATTCCCCCGCCGGGCCGCCCGATGTTGCCGAGCAGCGCCTGCAGCACCGCGGCGGTGTGGATGTACTGGACTCCGACCGTGTGCTGCGTCCAGCCGACGCTGTAGACGAAGGCGGTGGTCCGGTCCCGGCCGGAGTTCTCGGTGACGAGCTCGCAGACCCGGCGGAACGTCTCCTGCGGCACGCCGCAGATCCCCTCGACCATCTCCGGCGTGTATAGGTCCGGTGCTCGCCGGGTGGCACTCGGCCATGTTGGAGCCCTCGATCACGATGCAGTCGGAGTTCTGCAGGTCCTGCTGCATGGTGGTCGCGCCGCCGCGGCCGAACGAGGTCCCCAGACCGGGGACGGTGGAGGAGTGTCAAATGCGGGCCTGCTTCTCGATCTGTATCGCGCCGATCGCCGTGAACAGCTTCTTGATGAGGTAGTTCTCCTCGCGCGGCGCGAGCTGGCACCGCTCCTGGCCGCCGCGCCCCGGCCCAGCGGGTCCATCCCGGTGAGCTGCCGGTACACCGGCCAGCTTGAGATCCAGGTTCGGGCACCCATCTGTGCTGATGACCGCGTCGCTGGTGTTCTCGTGGCGCTACTTCACCCAGGTCGGCACCCACTTCCCTAACATGGCCCAGATCGCGCGGTGCATCGACGCCCATCCGGCCGGCGCCGGCGCCGCGCACCGCCCCGCGAGCCCCAGCGGCCTCATCGTCGTCGCGTTCCTGCTGATCATCGCCGGGCTGCTGGTCAAGGGCGCGATCGTCCCGTTCCACTTCTGGCTCGCCGACGCGCACGCGGTCGCGCCGACCCCGGTGTGCGCGCTGTTCTCCGGCGTCATGGTGGAGCTCGGGCTGTACGGCATCGCGAGGATGTACTGGTCGGTGTTCGGCGCCGCGCTCGGCCACCGGGCCGCGATATCGCACGTCTTCCACTGCGGGATGTTCCTCGCCGGGTTCGCGCTGCTGTCCCCGCTCGGCCTGGCGGGCACCAGCGCTTCCAGAGCGGCGTCATCAACGACTACGTCACCTGGCTCGTCGCCGGCCTGGCCTGCCTCGGCGGCGTCCTCGCCGTCATCGTCCGCTGACCGCCCGCGCACCGCCTGCTGACGCGTCAGCAGGACCACCGCCTTTCGCGCCGGGGCCCGTTCAGTCTTCGGGCAGCAGCGTGCCGAGCGGCCCGAGGTCGATGTTCAGGTCCTCCCGTCGCAGGCCGAACTTCCCGGCCAGCTCGTCCATCCGCTCGTCCAGCCGCATCAGCGTGCAGCCGAGCCGTTCGGCCTGCTCGTCGGTGACCGAGCCTTCCTCCACCCGGCGAAGCGCCTGACGCTCCATCAACTCCCGGAGCAACTCCACGATCGTCAGGACAAGGCTCGCGAGCCCGCGCTCGGCCGGCTCCCTGTCGTCAGCGTCGATGCGGTACCGGTTTGCCTGGGTCATGCTGGTCCTCCGGGACACTGGTGCGCTCGGTGCGCTCGGTGCGCTCGCGCTCCGCGGCAAGCGCGCTGACCGACGCGACCAGCGCGCGCAGCGAGATGGTGACGAGGTCGACGTCCGCGACGGACAAGGTGATGTCCCCGCTGACCACCACGCCGCCGGCCAGCAGCCGGTCAAGCAGGTCAACAAGCGCGACGCGGTCGGCCCGGGCCGGCGCCCGGTCGCGGCTGCGCGCCGGGTGCATCAGCCGTCCTGGCCGGTGAAGGAGTACGGCGGCCACGGCCCGCTCAGATCGAGTCGCAGGTCAGGGTGCGCCGTCGCCACCGCGGCGACCGCCGGGGCGAATCCGTCCGGGGCGCCCGGGGCGCCCGGGGCGTCGCCTGGGGCTTCCGGGGCGCGCGGGTCGACCAAGTAGGCGGCGTTGAGCAGCATGGGCGCGCGGCTCCCGCTGAGGGCGGGCGCCTGGGGCGGGTACAGGCGCGCCCGCGCGGCGTGCCCGCTGAGTTCGGCGTGCACCGCCTGGGCGCTCGCGGCAGCGGTCCGCCGCGCGTCATCGCGCGCCGACAGCTGCGCGCGCCGGCGCCTCAGGTAAGCCATCCCGGCCCCCGCCGCGTCCGCCGCGCC
>DAHVAN010000116.1 GCA_027314595.1 Actinomycetota bacterium
CCTCGCCTACCTCGAGAGCCTGTGAATTATGCCGAGCACGATCAGCGGCACGCGCAGCGCCCACGGGCATCCCCACACACGGGTCGGCATAACTGCCTTGTCGCCATAATGCTGGTTATCCAAAATTTTGGATAACACACAATAATTCGCAGGCGGTCGGGCCGACGGCGCGCATGCGTGCTGTGCGTCAGATGGGGCAGCAGTAATGATGGCGCCCTGTCTTCGCCGCCCTGTCCCCGGCGCACCTCGCCCGGTGCCCTGCGCATGGCGTCCGGTGGCCGGTGACTGGGGCATTTGCGCGTCTGGCCCAATGCCCGGCGCCCAGGGCCCCGGCCCCGGCGGTACCGGCCCCGGCGGTACCGGCGGTCCCGGGGGGTTCGCTCGCGCGCGCGCGGCTCGCCGTCCGGCCGGCGAGGCCCGGACGTTGCGGCTAGCGGCCGCGGCGCCAGTGCGGCTTGCGCTTTTCCAGGAACGCGCCGATCCCTTCCTGCGCGTCGGGGAGCTGGCTGGTCGCGGCCATGACCTCGACGGCGTAGGCGTAGGCCTTCGGCTGATCCAGGTCGATCTGGGCATACAGCGCCTGCTTGCCGATCGCCTTGCTCTCGGCGGAACCGCGGGTCACGCGCTCGAGCAGGTCGCGGACCGCGTCGTCAAGCGCGGCGGCCGGCGCGACCCGGTTGACCAGGCCCCAGTCGAGCGCGGTGCGCGCGTCGATGACATCGCCGGACAGGGCCAGCTCCATGGCGCGCTTGCGGCCCACGTTCCTGGCGACCGCCACCATGGGCGTGTGGCAGAACCAGCCGCCCTTGCCGCCCGGGGCCGCGAAGCCGGCGTCTTCGCTCGCCACCGCCAGATCGGCGCTCGCGACCAGCTGGCAGCCTGCCGCGGTCGCCAGCCCGTGCACCCGTGCCACCACCGGCTGGGGCACCTGCTGCATCAGCGTCATCAGCTCGGTGCAGGTCATCAGCAGCGAGCGGACCGTCGGCAGGCCGGCGCCCGCGACATCGGCGAAGTCGTGCCCGGCGCTGAACACCGGACCGTTGCCGGCCAGTACGATGCCCAGGGCGTCGCTCTCGGCGAGGTCACGGAACGCCGCGATGAGTTCGCGCATGTGCTCAAGGGACAGCGCGTTGCGGCGCTGCGGCCGGTTCATCGTGACTGTGGCGAAATCGCCCGAACGCTCGACAAGGATGTGCTCGAAGTCCATGGTCCTAGCATTCCCCCAGCGCGCGAGCCTGTACAGGCGGCTCCGGCCGGCCGCGCGACATGCCGCGGCCGACCAGCCGCGAGGGGAGTCCTACAGCCCGCCGCCCAGCGTCACGCCGCCGTCGAGCACCAGGGTCTGGCCGGTGATCCAGGCGGCGTCATCGGAGAGCAGGAACGCGACCGCGCCGGCGATGTCCTGCGCGGTGCCGAGGCGCCCCAGCGGGTAGGCGGCGGAAACCTGTTCTTCGCGCCCCTCGTACAGGGCGGCGGCGAACCTGGTCTTCACCACCGCGGGGGCCACCGCGTTGACCCGGATGCGGGGGCCGAGCTCGGCGGCGAGCTCGGTCGTCAGCCGGATCAGCGCGGCCTTGCTGACTCCGTACATGCCGATGCCGGGGGAGGCGCGCAGGCCGGCGACGGACGCGACATTGACGACCGAGCCCCCGTGCTCGCCCATCCAGGCGTCCCGGGCGCGCCGGGTCCACGCCAGCGGGGCCAGCACGTTGACGGCCAGGATCTTGGCGGCGGCGCCAGGGTCGGTGTCGGCGATCGGGCCGAAGATGGGGTTGATGCCAGTGTTGTTGACCAGCATGTCCACGCGGCCGAACGCTTCGAGGGTCCTCGCGATGGCCTCGTCCTGGTGGCCGGCGTCATCGGACCTGCCGGGCACCGCGATGGCCGCGTCGCGGCCGCCCAGTCCGGTCACGGCCTCGGCCAGCGGTTCGGGGTGGCGTGCGGTGACGCACACCTTCGCCCCGCGGCGCACGAGTTCGGCGGCGATGGCGAGGCCGATGCCGCGGCTGGCGCCGGTGACGATCGCCGCCTGCCCGTGGAATGCGAGAGTCATCGCGGCGGCCGGTGCTTGCCGAGCTCGCGGTGGGCGAGGGACCGTTTGTGCACCTCGTCCGGTCCGTCGGCGAAGCGCAGCGTGCGGATCCCGGCCCACATCCGGGCCAGCGGGAAGTCCTGTGACAGGCCGCCACCGCCGTGCGCCTGGATCGCCTTGTCCAGGATCCACTCCACCGTCGCGGGAGTGGCGATCTTGATCGCCTGGATCTCGGTGTGCGCGCCGCGATTGCCGACGGTGTCCATCAGCCATGCGGTCTTGAGCACGAGCAGGCGCAGTTGCTCGACCCGCACCCGGGCCTCGGCGATCCAGTCCTGTACCACGCCCTGCTCCGCGATCGGCTTGCCGAAGGCGGTGCGGCTCAGTGTGCGCTGGCACATCATCTCGATGGCCCGTTCGGCGGTCCCGATCGATCGCATGCAGTGGTGGATGCGGCCGGGACCCAGTCGTGCCTGCGCGATGGCGAACCCCGCGCCCTCCCCGGCGATCAGGTTCTCGGCTGGCACCCGGACGTTGTCCAAGACGATCTCGCCGTGGCCGCCCTCCGCGCCGTCTGTGTAGCCGAACACGGTCATGCCGCGCTTGACGGCCACGCCCGGGGTGTCCCGCGGCACCAGGATCTGGCTGTGCTGGCGGTGCGGCTCGGCGTCAGGGTCGGTCTTTCCCATCACGATGAAGATGCGGCAGTTCGGGTTCATCGCGCCGGAGATGTACCACTTGCGGCCGTTGATGACGTAGCTGTCGCCGTCACGGGTGATGCTCGTGGCGATGTTGCGGGCGTCGGAGGACGCGACGTCGGGCTCGGTCATCGCGAACCCCGAGCGTATCTGCCCGTCAAGCAGCGGCCGCAGCCACTGCTCGCGCTGCCGCTGCGTGCCGAACATCGCCAGCACCTCCATGTTGCCCGTGTCCGGCGCCGCGCAGTTCATCGCCACCGGCGCGAGGTGCGGGCTGCGCCCGCTGATCTCCGCCAGCGGCGCGTACTGCAGGTTCGTCAGCCCCGCGCCGTGCTCACCGGGCAGGAACAGGTTCCACAGCCCGCGGTCGCGCGCCTGCGCCTTTAGCTCCTCGATAACCGGGGGGACCGCCCACGGATCGGCCTGCGCGGCCAGCTGCTGCGCGAAGACCGGCTCGGCCGGGTAGACGAAGGCGTCCATGAACTCCAGGAGCCGCCCGCGCAGCTCCTCCGTCAACGCGTCGAAGGCGAAATCCATCACTGATCCTTCCGGCCGAGGCTGAATCACCGTGATCTTAAACCGAGATGATCTCCTGGCGGCGGCGGGCCCGTGCCTAGCTTGAACAGCTCGACAGCGATCACGGGGCAGCACCGAACTGGTCCGAACCGGCCCCGGTCACGTCAAGCACGATCTCCTCGAGGCTGCGCCGCTGCGCCGCTGCGCCGCTGCGCCGTCAGCGACCGGACCGGCACCCCGGCCCCCACCAGGAGGGCGTTCAGCGCCGCCGGATCGGAGGACCGGACCAGCAGGTCCGCCCCGTCCCTGCGCTCGACGAGGCTGTCCAGGGTCGCGACCGCGCGTTCGGGATCATCGGTAGAGATCAGGACGCGGCCGGTCGGCTCCTGCAGGGCCGCGAGCTGGTCTTGCAGCACGAGCTTGCCGGAGTCGAGCACGCCGATCCTGGTGCACAGCGCCGAAACCTCGGGCAGCAGGTGGCTGGACAAGAACACGCTCACGCCGGAGGCGTTCAAGCCGGTCAGCAGGTCGCGGATGTCCCTGATGCCGCGCGGGTCGAGGCCGTTGGTCGGCTCGTCCAGTATCAGCAGCCGGGGGCGGCGCGGTCCCGCCGCGTCGAGCAGGCCGTACCTGTGGCCGCCGGCGTCCAGAGGCCGACCTGCAGGATCCGCGTCGAAAGCGCCGGCTGCGCGGCGCCGCGGCCGAAGACCTCCACGAGCAGCGGCAGCCCCGTCCCAGGGGAGGCCCAGATGTCGGCCTGCGCGATCGTGGACTGCGGGCTGGCCGGCCTGACCGCCAGCCCGGCAGCGCTCTGCCCGGCCACCCGCCGCGGCGGCAAGAGGCTGAGCCCCGCACCAGGTCCCGCGTCATCGATTATCCGAACGACGAGGGCCGCTGGTATCAGGTCAGCGGCTCTGGGCAGGCGCAACCACGATACGGCGACCGCCTCGGGCGCGGGCAAGCCGAGCGAGCCCCGTCCCGCTCAGGCACCCCCGGGCATTCAAGCTCCGGGCAGAGGGGAAAGATAACCCTGAGGCCACCGCCTGGCCAGCAAGCCCGCTGCGGCGGCAGCGACTCCACCGGGGGCAAGGAGGCGAGATGACCACGTACGACGTGGTGAACGAGGAGATCATCGCGGCGACGCCCGCCGAGATCGTTGACGCCTTCCTCGAGGAGGCGGCTGGCCGCAGCCAGTGGTGGCACCCCTTCCTGCGGATGAGCCCGCGCGGGGACAAGCCCCTTCCGCAGATCGGGGCGATGGTCGACATCGCCGTCAGCGGCGAGGGGGGGCTCGCGCAGCGATTGGGCGCCGCACGCTTTTCCGGACGGGTGGCCGCTTTCGATCCGGGCCGGCGGCTGGTCCTTGAGTACTTCGCCGGCGACTTCCGCGGCACGGACGAATGGAGGCTGGACCCGGTCGACGCCGGGCACACGCGGATCACCACGCGCTGGAGGACCGACCCGCAGGGCGCGGTGCGGCTAGCGGCGAGGTTCACCGATGTGCCCGGCAGCTACTCGAAGGTCATGCGGCATGGTTTCCGCGCGATCGAGCGCTTCACCGCCGAGAGAAGAGCATCCCAGGCATAGGCGGCGCCAGGGGCCGATCTGGTCGATTAGGGGCCTTGCCGGTGCGTTTTACCGCGTTCAATGGCTAATCGGCGCGGCGACGGGTAGGCACGTGGCAGTCTTGTACTGCCGCGTGGGGAGCATGCGACAAGGGAAACGCCTTGAAACACATCGTCAAGTCGCTGACACCGGCGGCCCTTCTCGTCGCGGGCGCCGTCGTATTCGTGCTTGGTACCGCATTCCTGATCGCGTCGGACGCGGCGCTGTCACCGTCGTCCCTCGGCGCGTCAAGCGACCTGGCGCAGGCCGGGAGGTGGCTGCAGTTCCTGGCCGGGGCGTGTGCCCTGGCCGCGGTGTGCGCCGCGGGCTGGGAACTGGTCGTGCGCGGCGACTGGGCCGCCGGAGCGGAGATCGCCGCCGCGGCGCTTGGCGCCCTGCTGCTCGTGATCGGGCTGGTCGCCTCCGCCGCCTCGAACGGGTCGAGCCCGGCAGGCCCGGTGACCGGCGCGGTCGGCATCGGAGTATGGGCGCTGCTAGTGCTCAGCCGTGCCGCGCGGGCCTCCCTGGCGGAGCAGGGGCCC
>DAHVAN010000120.1 GCA_027314595.1 Actinomycetota bacterium
CTCGCCGGCACCCCCGAGCGCTCCAACGGCGCGCTGACCGTGGTCGCCCTCGCCACCGAGGCCGGCGTCCCGCGCAACGCGCTCACCCAGCGCCACACCGACCTGAAAGACGAGTTCTACCAGCGCATCCGCGACCGCAGGGCCGACAACGGCGACGAAGCCCGCCTCCGCGCCACCATCGCGAAGCTCCGGCAGACGATCGTCGGCAAGAACAGGGAACTCGCCCAGCTCCGCGCCGACGTCCCCGCGCTCGTCCGCGCCGTCAACCAGCTCACCCTGGAACTACAGCAGGCACGAGACGAGATCGCCGCGCTCGGCAACGTCACCCGGCTCGACAGCCGGCGCGGCCCCGCCCGGCACAAGGACAACCAGTGAAGGCCCTCCTCATCCCCGTCAACGGGCCGCCCAGGGAAGTGGACCTGCCCGGCGGCGGCACGCGGTTCATGCGCTCCCTCAAGGCGCTCATCGGCACCGGCTGCGCCGAGCGGATCCAGGTCACCAGCCGCTGGGAAGCCTGGCTGGACGAGGACGGCGCAGCCAAGGGAAAGCCGGCCAACCAGGCCGCCACCCTGATCGCGCGCTCCTTCGGCTTCGAGTTCAGCCTCCTCGGACCCGTCGTCATCACCGGAGTGGACAAGGACACGGCGGAACCGACAGCCCTGTCGCCAGCCCAGGCCGACGCCATCCTCGAGGAAATCAGGGCACCATCTGCCTGACGCGGCACCCTCTGACGCCCGGTGCGCCGCGCGATCCCGGTAATTCCGTTGCGCGGCCTGCGGCCGATGGCCTATTACGTGGCTCGTGGATCAGACGACGTACTCGCCAGTGCCGGAGGACGGCTCGCGGCGAGAGCTGCGCGGCGGGTTCGACGCCGATGCCGAGGCGTATGACCGGACCCGGCCGGTACTGCCGGGCGCCTTGTTCGACGACCTGCTCCGGGCAGCCGGCCTCAGACCGGGCGACCGGGTCGTCGAGATCGGCTGCGGGACCGGGCAGGCCACGGTGCCGCTGGCCGAGCGGGGGCTCGCGGTCACGGCGGTGGAACTGGGCGCGGCCCTCGCGGCCCTGGCGCGGGCCAGGACCGCCGGGTTCCCTCTCGTCAGCGTCGTCACGTCCTCGTTCGAGGACTGGCAGAACACCAGCGCCGTCCCGGTTCGCGCGGTGACGGTGTTCAACGCGCTGCACTGGATCGACCCGGGCGTGCGCTACGCCAAGCCGGCCGCGATCCTGGCTCGCGGAGGCATCATGGCGGTCGGCTCGTGCCGGTGGGCGCGCCCGGCTGACGCGGAGCCGTTCTGGTTCGAGGTGCAAGAGGACTACCGGGCGATGGAGGTCGCCGGGGAGCCGCCTCCTCCGCCGGAGCAGATCGGCAAGTGGCACTTCCCCGATGAGGCACGGGCCTATTTCGATGAGGTCGCCAGCTTCCGGTATCCCTTGCGGTGGTCCTACACCGCTGCGGACTACCTCGCGCAGCTGTCCACCCAGTCCGGGACCCGCGCGATGGGGCCCGCCCGCGCCGGCGAGTTCCTCGCCCGGGTACGGGACCGGCTCGACGCGATGGGATCGCCGAATCTCACCGCCACCTTCGTCGGCCAGCTCGCGATCGCCGTGCGGCACTAACCGAGCTAGAAGCCGAGGCAGGCCGACCTGCCATCTGTCCTCTCGCCGCAACTGTCCCCGGTCGAGAAAAAGAGCATCCAGAACTTCAACACATTGACTGACACGAAATTGGGAGAGTTCCGGGCGCGCGGCAGCAGCCGACGGCGGTTTGTGCCGTCGGCTTCAGGGTGGCGGGCGGGTAGCTAGCCAGTCGGCTCCCGGACTCGGGGACAGTGGTCAGGCCGGGGCTATCAGGCAGCCTCCGACGGGGCGATGGTGATGACGCAGCCAGGGTTGAGCTTTTGCAGCTGGCGGACTAGGTAGTCCTGCCTGGCCTGGGCGGACTCGCGGCTGTCGTAATACCCGGCGCCGAGGTCGGCGTAGGGGGCGCCGGACTTGAGGACCTGGTAGGCGATCTTCAGCAGGGTATGGGCGATGGCGAGGATCGCTTTTTTGGCCGCGCCCTTGTTCCTGGCCCCGCCGAACCTGCGGACCAGCCGGTTGAACCGGGCCTGGATCCGGCCCGGCACCCGGACCGCGGCCCAGGCGGCCTGGACCAGCAGCGGCTTGATGTAGGCGCCTCCGTCGCCGGTCCGCCCGCCCTTGCTCTTCTTGGCGCTCATGTAGTTGCCCGGGCACAGGGTCGCCCAGGAGGCCAGCCGCTGCGCGGTGGCGAAGTGCTCGTGCGGGGCCGGGCCGATCGCGCCCAGCCAGCCGGCCACCACCACGTCGCCGAACCCCGGGATCGTCTTGAGCAGCTCCGCCTCGCGGGCATAGCGGGCCACCCTCGGGGCGGTCCTGGCGTCCAGGTCCGCGACCGCCTCGCCGAAGAGCCGGATCCGGTCCAGGTGCAGCCGGCACATCATGGCATGGTGAGCGGTGAACCTGCCCGTCAGCGCCATCGACAGGTCCGCCATCTTCCCGGCGGTCCGCATCCGGCCCTGCGCCAGGTCCGCCAGGACCGCGCCGCGGCGCTCGCCGTCGATCAGCGCCCCGACCATCGCCATGGCCGAGACCCCGGTGACGTCGGACACCACCGAGGACAGCTTGATCCCGGCCGTTTCCAGCGTTTTCTGCAGCCGCTGGATCTCCTGGGCGCGGGCCTGGACGGTCTTCATCCGGTACCTGGCCAGGTCCCGGACCTCCCTCAGGTCCGGCGCCGGGATGTAAGAGCCCGACAGCAGCCCGCACTCGTACAGGTCCAGCAGCCGGATCGCGTCCCTCGCGTCGGTCTTGTGGCCCTTGAGGGCCTTGGCGTGCGAGGGGTTGATCACCATCACCTCCTCGAAGTCCAGCTCGGCCAGGGCGTAGTACACCGGGTCGGTGTACACGCCCGAGGCTTCCATCACCACGTGGGTGACGCCGCGGCGCCGCAGCTCG
>DAHVAN010000125.1 GCA_027314595.1 Actinomycetota bacterium
CGATGCCGGGGCCGCCCGGCTGCCCGCCCCGGCGCGCCGCGCCCGCCCGGCTGCCCGCCCCGGCGATGCCGGGGCTTCATCATGAATACTTTTTTCGACTTTGCTCACTCTATGACCAGTTTCACGCCGGAAATGCCCGAAATGTCCAGCAGGAAAGTGGGCAAAGTGAGCGGGTGATGCAGGTGAGACCGCTGCCCCGGCGGCGGTACGCCACCGCGGCGCCGGGGACGGTGACGCAAGCGCCCTGGGAGAAGATCCGCATGCGACAAACCGCGCGGGGCCGGGGCCGGCCGCGCGCTCTGGGGGCCGCGCCCCCTGGAGACGGGCGCCGCCAGGCCGGGCGGGCCCGGGGCGCCTGACGGGCCGCGGGGGTGTGCTCGCGGCTCGCCGGCCGGGCTTTCCATGCCCGGTGCGCCCGGCGTTTCCAACAAGAAATCGAACGCCGTGTTAGAATTTGCGGTGCCGGCGAGACAAGCTACTGTTGTGGCATCAGTGTAAATCTTGACTGTTGCGGCGAGATGGGCTTAACTTTATCCGAACGTGACGATAACGGGCGAGAGCCAAGATACTCTATAGGGTATTTTCCTTCCCAGGAGAAGACATGCTCCCCCCTTCTCTCCCCTTGGCGGCTAGGACTGTGCTTGGTGCGACGTTCCTGGTTTCTGGCGCGGCTAAAGCCGTCACTTCGCCGGGCCGCATGGTGGCGACCATACGCAACTACGGCGTGTCCGGCGACGCTACAGCGAGAATCGCAAGCCGCGTCCTGCCGGCCGCCGAAATGATCCTTGGCCTGTGCATCATCTGCGGACTGTTGCTTCCGGTAGCCTCCATTGCCGTGATTTCGCTGCTCCTGGTTTTCAATTGGCTCATCTACCGGTCGCTGCGTCAGGGCCGCGAGTTCAGCTGCTCTTGTTTCGGGGCGGTGAACCCCACGCCGATCGGATTCGGCCTTATCCTGCGCAATACCGGCCTGCTGGCACTCGGCGTCCTTGCCGCGGCCGATGGCATGGGATCCGGGCTGTCGGTATCCGGAGCGCCATATTTCGGCAGGTACATGACGGGACTGGCGCATCCGGCGGCGCTGCTGATCTATTTCGGGTTGCTCTTGCTGTTCATCTCGGCCCTGTCGGTGCTCGAGCGGAGCAGTGTGCTGTTCGTCGCGAAGCCAGCAACGGGAAGGAGTGGCGACTGAGCCATGAGCGCCAGCTGGATAGCTGTCATCGTCACGCAATGGATTGTCATCGCCATCCTTTGCCTTGTCTGCGCCGGAATACTGCGGTATCTCGCGATCTTCAGGGAGCGTATGGAAACCGCCGCCCCCGCGACCACCGCGCTCTCGGCCGGCGACCGGGTTCCTGAACTGGCGTTGCAGCGGATCGGGACCGGCGAGCCCTTCGAGATCCCCCGCGGCCGCGAGATCGTGCTGGCATTCGTGAGCCCGACATGCGGCGGTTGCCGGGCCCTCCTCGGGCAGGTCGACGGGATACTCCAGGCGGGCCGGCGGTCCGGCCGGGTAGCGCTCGCGCTTGTCGTGGCGGGCAAGGATCCGGCGGATCTCCTGTCTGCATGGCAGCGCATCTGCGATTCGGCGCACGCGAACGTGCACGTGGTACGGGACAGCGGCAATTCAGCGCGCGGCGCGCTGGGAATATGGGCGGTTCCCGCGGCCATGCTCATCGATGAGCACGGTCGCGTCGCCGATCAGTCGTCCAACCCCCAGGTAGCGGGCTGGATCTACCGGGCGCTCAGGGAAGAGCGCCCGGTGGCGGCCAAGGGTTCACCCGAACCCATCCCTGTCCACACGCCCGCGTGGCTGGACATCGAGACGACGTAACAGGCAAGGGGGCACGCGATGCGTTATCGACCGCGGGACAAGGGGGAGTTGCTCGCCGACCGGATGATGCGAGCGGTCACTCGCAGGTCGGCGTTCCGTGTCCTGGGACTGGCCGGCGGAGCGGTAACGGGCGCCTTCCTGGGCAGCGGCCTGATCGGCAAAGGCGGGCGTGCCCTGGCCGCCCCGATGACGGGTGGCCCGCAATTCAGGATCATGGAATGCCCTGGCGGGACCGCCGGCCCGTGTTCGTGCAAATCAAGTGCCTGCATAGCCGCCGGCGAAAGGTGCAGCTGCATATGTCCGGGAGATTGCGATTGCAGTCCCGAGGCCATATACGCGAGCTGCGCCTGGCTGGTCGTGGGCGACGAATGTGTCTTCGCCTGTGACTGCTACGCGTGTTAGCCGGCCCCACACATCCTCGAGGAGAAACGATGCCTAGCTGGCGTGCTGGCGTAAATTCAGGTGCCCCGGATCCGCTGGCCGATTTCAGGCACCGGCCGATTATAGGCGAGGCCCAGGGCAAGACCTACGTGGGACGGGTAATCGTCGAGCTGTGGGAAGACAGTTCCGCTCCGGACGACGCGCGCGGCATCGCGATGTCCGCCGACGCGGTGAATGGCGATCACGCGGCCCTGGCCAGGCGCGTCGCCGCCGCCTTGCCCAAGGTCATGAGCCGGGGCGGCCTGTTCCGGTCATAGCCTTCCCATCGGCGGTCGCGATGGCGGGCGGGGCGGCGGGGGACGGCTGAGGCGACGGTGCCGGGGGACGGCTGAAGCGGCTCAGGCGGCTTAAGGCGGCCTAAAGTGGCTCAGGCGGCTGAGGTGGCTGAGGCGCGCAGCGGGGCGCGCGCGAACTCGGCCATGCCTTCGGCGAAGCCGACCCTGGCCTGGAAGCCCAGGTCGCGGAGGGCGGCGGCCGGGGAGGCGACGATGTGGCGGACGTCGCCGAGGCGGTACTCGCCGGTGATCTTCGGCTCGACCTGGCCGCCGAACTCGGCCGCCAGCGCGGCGGCCATCTCGCCGACCGTGTGCGGGGCGCCGCTGGCCACGTTGTAGGCGCGCAGCGTCCCCGCATCGCCGCCCGCCGCGCAGGTCTCGGCGAGCCCGAGCACGTTGCACCAGGCCACGTCGCGGACGTGCACGAAATCGCGGCACTGGGCGCCGTCTTCGAAGACCCTCGGCGGCACGCCGTTCTCCAGGCACGAGCGGAATACGGCGGCCACTCCCGAGTACGGCGTGTCCCTCGGCATCCGGGGGCCGTACACGTTGTGGTACCGCAGCGCCACCGCGGTCCCGCCGGTGAGCCTGGCCCAGTTCGCCGCCAGGTGCTCCTGGGCCACCTTGCTCGTGGCGTAGGCATTGCGCGGGTCCAGGGCCGCGTCCTCGCTCACCGGCGACCGCGACAGGGCAGAGCCGCAGCCGGGGCAGCGCGGCTCGAACGCGCCCGCCGCCAGGTCGGCGACGGACCGGGGGAGCGGGCGCACGCTGCCGTCAGCCGGGCATTCGTAGGCGCCTTCGCCGTACACCACCATGGACGAGGACAGCACAAGCCGGGACACGCCGCGCCGGCCCATGGCGTCGAGCAGGATCGCGGTGCCGGTCACGTTGACGTCGGCATAGAGCGGAAGATCGGCCAGCGACACGCCGAGCCCCACCATGGCCGCCAGGTGGCACACCGCGTCGACGCCGTCGAGCGCGTCGCACACCGCGTCGCGGTCGCGGACGTCGGCGACGCGGAAATCGGCGTCACCGGGGATGTAGGAGGGCCTGCCGTCGTGCACGGCGGGGCTGAGCGAGTCCAGGCCGCGGACCTCGTGGCCGGCCGCCGCCAGCGCCCGCGCCACATGGGATCCGATGAAGCCCGCCGCTCCTGTCACCAGTACTCGCATAGCTGCGAGCCAAGCACGCGCGGGGGTGGCCGGGCGAGCGCCCGAGGGCAGCCGTCACTGTTCCGTAAGGGCCGTTCATCACCCAAAGCCACGGCCCGCCGCTAGCGTCTGCTGCCATGAAAACCGCCGCAGGCACCCCAGCGGACCCGGCCCGCAGTCCGTTGATCGACGTCGTGCTGCCCTGCCTCAACGAGGCCGGAGCGCTGCCCTGGCTGCTGGCCAGGATGCCCCCGTGGTACCGGCCGATCGTGGCCGACAACGGTTCTACCGACGGCTCGGCCGAGGTCGCCGCCGCGCACGGCGCCACGGTCGTGGCCGTCCCGCAGCGCGGCTTCGGCGCCGCCTGTCACGCCGGGCTGCTCGCGGCGGGCAGCGACGTCGTCTGCATCATGGACGCGGACGGCTCCTTCGACCCCGCGGACCTCGACGTCGTCGCCAGGCCGGTGGCGAGCGGGGTCGCCGACATGATGCTCGGCCGCCGCGCGCCGGTGTCCCAGGGCGCGTGGCCCGTCCACGCGCGGCTCGGCAACATCGTGCTCGCCGCCGAGCTCAGGCGCCGCGCCGGCCTGCCGCTGCACGACCTGGGGCCGATGCGGGCCGCCCGCCGCCAGGCGCTGCTCGCGCTGGGCCTGCGCGACCGCAGGTTCGGCTACCCGCTCGAGATGGTGATGCGCGCCGCCGCCGCGGACTGGCGGATCTACGAAGCGCCGGTGCGGTACTACCCGCGCACCGGCAGGTCGAAGGTCACAGGGACGGTCGGCGGCACCGTGAAGGCCGTGCGCGACATGCGCCGCGTCCTGGCCACCTGCGCCACGTGAACGCCGTCGCCGGCGCCCTGCCCGCGCAGGCTGTCGTCATCGCCAAGGAACCGGTTCCCGGGCGGGTCAAGACACGGCTCACGCCGCCGTTTTCCCCGGCCGAGGCCGCGATGCTCGCCGAGGCGGCGCTCGCCTGCACGCTCGCCGCGGTGGCGGCCACCCCGGTCTCCCGCCGCGTGCTCGCGCTCGAGGGGGCGGCGGGGGACTGGCTCCCGCCCGGGTTCGACGTGGTCCGGCAGCGAGGCGGCGGGCTCGATGAGCGGCTCGCGGCGGCGTTCGCCGACGCGCACGCGACGGCGCCGCTGCCCATGGTGCTGATCGGCATGGACACGCCGCAGGTCACTGCGGAGCTGCTCGCGGACGCCGCGGGAACGCTGGTGTGCGGGGAGGCGGATGCCGTTTTCGGTCCGGCCGCCGACGGCGGGTTCTGGCTGCTTGGCCTGCGCAGGCCCGACCGGTCGCTGCTGGCGGGCGTGCCGATGTCCCGGCCGGACACCGGCCGCAGGCAGCTCGGCAGGCTCACCGAGGCGGGCCTGCGGGTGGCCGTGATGCCCGAACTGACCGATGTGGACTCGGTCAGGGAAGCCGAGCTTGTCGCCCGGGCGATCCCCGGATCGGCGTTCGCCGCGGCCTTCAGCCAAGCCGCGGCGAGCCTGGTGGCCTGAGGCCGCGGCGCCCCCGGCACGACGGCCCGGCACGACGGCCCGGCACGGCCAGGCACGGCCAGCAAGAGCCCGCTGACCGTGCCTGTGGGACCGTGCCTCAGGCCACGGGGCCGATGACGGTGACCAGCGTGCCGTAGGTCATGTAGGACCAGACGTACTTCGCCGGGTTGTACGGGAGCTCGACGCAGCCCAGGCTCTGGTAGTAGCCGTAGCCGGCGCGCGGGAAGTAGTGCACCGCGTCGCCGCCGTTGAAG
This sequence comes from Actinomycetota bacterium, assembly GCA_027314595.1. GTDB lineage: Bacteria > Actinomycetota > Actinomycetes > Streptosporangiales > Streptosporangiaceae > Trebonia. The sequence goes on from DAHVAN010000125.1 coordinate 5,460, forward strand.
TAGGAGATGTACCACACCGGGTCGTGGTACTTGGTGCCGTTCGGGTTGGTGCCGTTCATGTAGTTGAACTGGTAGCGCAGGTAGACCGGGAACGTGCCGTCCTGGGTGCTCCGTCCGGGGATGCCGGTGTTCGCCAGGGTCTTCTCGATCTGCGTGCCGTCATGCCAGACGGTCAGCGTCTCCGGGTAGTGCTGGTTGACGAGCCCGTAGGTGTAGCCGTTGGGGTTCATCTGGTTCTTCGCGGCGGCCTTGAGCAGGTACGACCAGACCTGCGGGCCCGCGATGCCGTCCATCGTGATTCCCTCGTTGGACTCGAAGGCCATCACCGCGCCCTGGTCGAGCGAGTTCGCCGAGCCCGTCTGCCACTGGCTGGTCAGCTCGCTCGGGTAGCCGGGCTTGAACGCGAACGAGCCGGCGGGCGGGTCGTAGGCCGCGGACAGCTGCGCCTTCTCGCTCCCGGCCGGGACCGGCGCGGTACCGCTGGAGGTCCAGGTGAGCGGCAGGTAGCCGAGCTGGGCGAGCACCTGCTGCAGCCGGACCGTGGAGAACGACCCGGTGGTGAAGCTGACGGTCCTTGTCTGGCGCAGCACGCCGGCCGTGGAGGCCAGGCCTTCGACGCCTCCCGGTCCGCCCGGGATCTTCACCGTGACCGCGGTCCCTGCCGTGTAGCCAAGCGACGGGGTGAAGGTCGCCGTGGCGCCGGAGACATGCCACTTCCCTGAGATCTGCGGGGACAGCGTGGGCAGCGGGGTCATGGGCGCGAGCGCGGACGAGAACGTCACCGTGATCGGGCTGGTGCCGTTGACATGCCGGGCGCCGCCCAGCGGGCTGACCGAGACGACCTTCAGCGGCCCGACGAGGATCACCGGCTTGAGCTTGGCGGCGTGCGTCAGCGGCTTGCTGTTGCTGACGGGAGCGAGAGCCTGCGGATTTCGGCTGGCTCTGGAATGGACAGCGGCGAACGTGCCGCCCGCGACAAGCACCAGGACCGCCGCGCCCGCGGTCGCCGTGATCCCACGGTGCCGGAACAGCTGTGCAGGCTGCCGGCCCATCCTCCCAAACAGTGACACTGTGCAGTCCCCTCGCTGGTTCGTCAGTCCGATGGCCCAATACGCAACACGTGACGACATGACCCGTAATCGCAGCGGATCACACCGTTCCCCATGCAAGGCGGCCGATCCGGAGTTTACGACGATGATCTATCAAATCAGGAAACTTCGGATCACGGCTCGTCTACCAACTACAGACGTACCTGACGGCCAATAGGTTGTGCTGAATGCCACCTCAGAAATTTCGCAGAATCGGCGTCCTGCCGCGCCCGCCGCCGTTTGGCCTATCGTGGGTGAAGGTCCTGCGGAGAAGGTAGGTCAGCGTGAGCCCGGTGTTCGTTGTGGATGCCTGCCGTACGCCCATCGGCACGGTGAAGGGAGCGCTGGCCGAAGTCCGGCCGGATCACCTGGCCGCCGGCACGCTGAAGGCGCTGGCGGAGCGCAACCCCTGGCTGGACGTCGCCGCCATCGACGACGTCTACTGGGGCGCGGCCAACCAGGCCGGCGAGGACAACCGCAACGTCGCGCGGATGGCGGTGCTGCTGGCCGGCCTGCCCGTCGAGATACCGGGCGCCACGGTGAACAGGCTGTGCGGGTCGGGGATGGAGGCGGTCGCCGACGCCGCCCGGGCGATCGCCGCCGGCGACGCCGACATCTGCGTGGCCGGCGGCACCGAGTCGATGACCAGGGCGCCGTTCGTGGTCGCGCGCACCGCGGACCCCTATCCACGGTCGCTGGACCTGGCCGACACCAGGCTCGGCTGGCGCCTGGTCTCGCCGCGGATGCGTGACATGTACCCGCCGGTCAGCCTCGGCGAGACGGCGGAGAACGTGGCGGACAGGTACGGCGTGTCCCGTGAGCGGCAAGACGATTGGGCGCTGCGCAGCCACCGGCTGGCGGCGGCCGCCCGGGACGCGGGCAGGTTCGACGCCGAGATCGTCCCGGTGAGCACCTCACGCGGCGAGGTGCGGGCCGACGAGGGCGTCAACGCGGCCCTCACGATGGCCGAGCTCGCCGCGAAGAAGCCCGCGTTCCGCGAGGGCGGCACGGTCACCGGCGGGAACTCCTCGCCCCTCAACGACGGCGCGGCCGCCCTGCTGCTCATGTCGGAGCAGGCGGTCAGGCGCACCGGCGCCACGCCGATCGCCCGGTACGCGGGCGCCGCCGCGGCAGGCGTGCACCCGGACTACATGGGCATCGGCCCGGTGCCGGCGATGAACCGCGCGCTCGCCCGCGCCGGATGGCGCGCTGGCGACCTGGACCTCGTCGAGGTCAACGAGGCGTTCGCCGCCCAGAGCGTCGCGGTCGTCGAGGAGCTCAAGCTCGACCCGGAGAAGGTCAACGTCAACGGCGGCGCGATCGCCATCGGCCATCCGCTCGGCTGCTCGGGCGCGCGGATCGTCACCACGCTGCTGCACGAGATGCGCCGCCGCGGCGGCGCCCGGGCCGCCAGGGGCGCCGCGACGATGTGCATCGGCGTGGGCCAGGGCATCGCCACCTTGTGGGAAGCCCCCTGACCGTCCTCCCCGGAGCCGTGCTCGCGACGGAAGCAGTGCGCCGTTCGGCATTCGGTGACCGTTTACGGCTATTTGCCGCTAACCGGTAGATAACAGCTTGGTCTCGGAGTTACGCTGGCCGCCCAGGGACCCGACGAGGCGGAGGTAGCCACGTGACGTTGATCGAGGGCGGCTTCGGCAACCGGTCGGGCCAGAGGCGGCGGGCACGGCGCCGCCGGACGGCGCGGGCGGCCGCGCCGCTGCTCATCCCGCTCGCCCTGGCGCTGACCCTCGGCGTGATCCTCGCGGTCTCCTCCGGCTCACCCGCCACGCACGTCAACCAGCAGACCTCCAGCACGACAAGCTCCACGACCGCGCGCCGGTAACCAGCGCCGCGAGCAGCCGGGGCGGGGGCAGGCGGCACGGTCCCGTTCGGAAGATCAAGGACTTTATCCCGAACGGGGGCGCGGTTCCCCTCAGGCGGCCAGGTAATTGCCCGGCACCGAGGTGCCAAGCGGTGCCGTGGCCGTGTCCGGCGGCAGCGACGAGGGGCTGACGAACTTGCTGCCGCCGGGCCCCGCTTCTACCGCCATGTGCAGTGCGCTGCCCTGCAGGTACTGGGTCCAGCTGAGGAACCACTCGGTCCAGCCGTCATCCCAGTTGCCGGCTTTCGGGCTGTTGGTGATCGTGATCGGGTCGCCGGGGACGGCCATCTGGTAGTAGATCTGGGCGTCCGCGGGAGGCAGGTTCACGCAGCCGTGGCTCACGTTCGTGAAGCCCTGATCGACGACCGACCAGGGAGCGGAATGGTAGTAGTCGCCGCTGAAGGTGAACCGCACGGCCCAGTAGACCAGTTCGTTGTAGTAGCCGGGGCTGCCCTTCGGGCCGCCGCCGATCATCCGGACCGGGTTGCCCTTGTGCACGGTCAGGTAGGTGCCGTCCGGCGTCGGCAGCGTCGCCCGGCCCGTGCTGATCGGCCAGTCGTACTTCTGCACCCCGTTGACGAAGATCAGCGTGTGGTGCGCGGTCGTGCTCGCCACGGCGATCACCGACTGGCCGATGTCGAACGTCTGGGTGAGGTTGTGGACCCCGAACATTCCGGGCGCGCCCTCGACGCCGTTCAGGTGGCCGGTGAAGCTGACCGTCGTGTTCGCGGGCCAGTAGTCCCGCGGCCTGAAGTCGAGTTGCTGGCTGCCGTCCCAGTACCAGGCACCGATCACCGGCTTGGAGGTGGCGATCGACAGCGACCGCTCGACCGCCGCCTTGTTCGTGATCGGCTGGTCGAAGATCAGCATGATCGGCATGCCGACGCCGTAGGTCTGGTTCACCCCCTCGAAGATCTCGGTGTGGAAGACACGCGCCGGAGACAGCGTGCTGAACGTGCTCGTGGCCGTGACCGGGTGGCCCGCGCTGTCGGTGCCGGCCGCGGTCACCGTGTACGACTGGGCGGTGCCGAGCGTCCAGGCGCTGTGCCAGCTCTCGCCGCCGGCGCTCAGCGTGCCGGTCACCGGGTCGCCGCCGGTGCGCACGGTCACCTTGGTCACCTTGCCGCCGTTGACCGCGCGGACCGTGATGCCGTCGGACGGGTTGGCGTCCTTCGTGCCGGGCGCCGGGGTGATCTTCAGGTACCTGGCCACGGTCTTCGCCGTCTTGCCGGCCACGGCCTGCGCGTTGAGCCGCGTCGCGACCGGGGCGGCCGCGCAGCCGGCGGCCAGCAGGCTGACAGCGGCCGCGAGCGCCATGACGGCGAGACGTCGTGTCCGGCGGGTTGGCAGGCACGGGGCTGTGCGGTGGCTGCCGTGCACGGTGGATCCTCTCCTCGGGGGATTGCCTATCCTATCGGCCTTGCGCGCTCCCGGCCTGGGGGTTGCCGGGAAGGCCAGGCGCGGCAGGCGCGGCAGATGCGTCGGGTGCGGCAGGCGTGCCGGGGCGCCGGGGCCGCCTGGGCCAGCGTGGCCGCGGCAGCCGCCGTGATCTCGGGGACCGCGCCACGGCGAGGCCGAGCGCGCACGCGGTCAGCGCGACGATCGCGTACTCCGGCCAGGGGCCTGCCCTGTCGGCCAGGGTGGTGTAGGTGATCAGCGGGACCCGCGCCTCGAGTTCGGCCTGCTGCCAGATGCCGCTGCGTGTGATGAGGTGCCCGTCTGGCGCGATGATCGCGCTGTACCCGCTGGTGCTCGCCACGATCACCGCGCGGTCGTGCTCGACGGCGCGAATCCGTGCCATGGCCAGCTGCTGGCCCGTCTCGGCGGTCGTCTCGCCTACCCGCTCGAACGTGGCGTCGTTGGTCTGCATGGCCAGCAGGTTGGCGCCGTCGGTGACGTCGGAGCGGACCAGGGCGTCGAAGCCTATCTCGTAGCAGATCACGTCGCCGAGCCTGATCTGGCCGACGTGGAACACGTAATTGGAGTGGCCGGCGGTGAAGTTCTCCGGCTGCAGCTTCGTCAGCGAGGTGATCTTGCTGAGCAGGCCGCGGAACGGGATGTACTCGCCGAACGGCACGAGCTGCCGCTTGACGTACATCGCCACCGGGCCCCTGCCTGGCAGCCACAGCAGGCCCGCGTTGCGCTGCGGGTCCTGCAGCACGGCACCGACAAGGATCGGGCGGCCGATCGCGGCCGCCGCCCCCGCGATCTGGTCGTAGACGGGCGGGTACTTGGTGGGGTCGATGTTGGTGGAGTTCTCCGGCCAGATCACCAGGTCGGGGGCGGGCATCTTCCCGTCGGCGACCATCCGCGCCAGCTTGTCCGTGGCGTTCACGTGGTTCTGGGTGACCATGTAGTCGTTGAGCTGAGTCGCCAGGCTCCGGGCCCGCGGCACGTTGCCCTGGATGGCGGCCACCACCGCGGTGGGCGCGCCGCGCGGAATGGGGTCGAGCGGCACCGCCGCGATGACGACCGCGAGCCCGGCCGCGCCGGCGAACGCCGCCGCGGCGAGC
>DAHVAN010000128.1 GCA_027314595.1 Actinomycetota bacterium
ACTCGCCGCGGCCGCCCCGGCGGCCGCCCGCGCCGCCGCTCGCACGGCCCTAGCCGGCTGAGCCTGGAAGGCAAGTCCGCGGTGCGCCAACTGTTGACAGAACCCGATGCGTGTTCCCTTATGGAACATAGGGAGCGTTCAGTGAGAGGAGAGAGCGCAGTGCTTAATTTCGTTGGGCGGCCCTTGCGGGCGATCCATTCCAGCTGGCACTCGGTCGATGCCGCCGCTTTGATAATGCGAGCCGCGCTCGGCCTCTGCTTCGTCGCCCATGGCGGTCAGAAGCTGTTCGGCTGGTTCGGGGGCGGCGGCATCGCGGGCACGACGGCCTTCTTCCGCTCCGTCGGCATCCCGGCCCCGCACGCATTCGCGTACGTGGCCGGGATCGCTGAGTTCTTCGGCGGCATCGCGATCGCGCTGGGCTTGCTGACCATCGTGGCGGCGACCGGCCTGCTCATCGAGATGCTCATCGCGATCTCGACCGTCTCCTACGCGGCAGGCTTCTTCGTCACGGCGCAGAAGATCGGCTGGGAGCTGAACGTCTACCTCATCGGCCTGCTCGCGGCCCTGCTGGTAATGGGCCCGGGCGCGTGGAGTGCCGATTCGGCGCTCGGTCTGACCCGGCGGCGATCCCGGGCCGCGGCGGCCGTGCCGTCCCGGGTGGAAGCACAGCCGGGCGCCCCGGTCTGATAAGGGGACTTCGCATGACGGCATCGGCTGATGACGGCATCGGCGTGCCGGTCCAGGACCGCGAGCGGGTCGGGTTTATCGGGCTTGGGCACATGGGCGCGCCCATGGCGGCGAGGCTGATCGACGCGGGCTATGACGTCACGGTCTGGAGCCGGACGGCCGCCCATGCCGGTGATCTGGTCGCCCGGGGGGCGACCCGCGCGGACTCACCCGGCGACGCGATCGCCACCGGTCACCTGTTCTCGATGCTGGCCAGCGAGGACGTGCTGCGGGAGGTGCTGCCCCCTGGGCTGCTGGGTGCGGCTCCGCCCGGCTTCATCCACGTCAATCACGCCACGATCAGCGTCAGGGCCGCCGAGGAGTTCGCCGCCGGCGCCGCGCGCGGCGGGTACGGCTACGTCGCCGCCCCGGTGCTCGGGCGGCCCGGGGTGGCCGCCGCGGGTGCGCTGACCATCATGGCCGCGGGCGCCCCCGAGGCAGTCGAGGCGTCCGTGCCGATGCTGGCGGTCATGGGCCGGCGGGTCTGGCGGTACGGCGCCGTGGCGTCGGCGGCGAACCTGGCCAAGATCTGCGTGAACTATCTCATCGCCCACGCCCTGCAGGCGCTGGCGGAGTCGATCACGCTGCTTGAGCGCAACGGCCTGGACACCGGGCAGTTCGTCGAGATGATCAACGACAGCGTCTTCCCCGGACCTGTCTACGGCGGCTACGGCGACGCGATCGCCCGCGGCAGTTACACCCCCGCCGGGTTCAGCGCCGTGCTTGGCCTGAAGGACGTGATGCTCGCCGTCGGCGCCGCCGCCGACACCGGCGTGAACCTGCCCTGCGCCCCGGTGCTGCGCGAGATCTTCGAGACCACCGCCGCGCAGGCAGGCGATGACCTGGACTGGGCGGCCATCGCCGAGTTCACCCGGCAGCGCACCGTGCCCTGAGCCGGCGGCCTCCTGATCGCCGGCCGCCGGCCAGCCGGCCAGCCGGCCAGCCGGTCACGCCAGCTCCGCCGCGTACAGCGCGCCCAGAGCCGCCCAGTGCCGTTCGGCCAGCGCCTGGTCGTAGACGGGCGAATCCGGCACGGCGAACCCGTGGTGGCCCGGGTAGAACTCCACGGTGTGCTCCACCCCGGCCGAGGACAGCGCGCTGTCGAGCAGCTGGGCGTGCTCGGCCGTGAACCCGTGGTCTTCGATCGAGCCCGCGACATACACCCGGGCGCGGATCTGGTGCGCCGCCAGGTGCGGGCTGCCCGGGTCGTCCGGGATGGCGACCCGTGCCGCGTGGAACGACGCGGCCGCGGCGATCTTGTCCCCGATGCCGCCCGCCGCCAGGAGCGACATCCGCCCGCCCATGCAGTACCCAGTGGTGCCGATCGCGGTGCCGCGTACCTCCGGCCGGGCCAGCAGGAAGCCCGCGTAGGCGTCCGCGTCGGCGATGGTCCGCTCGTTGCCCAGGCTGCCGATGAGCCCGAAGAGCCGGTTGCGCTCCCGCTCATCGGAGAACGCGGTGCGCGGGTCGAACGGCGCCCACTCACCTTCCCGGTAGAAGACGTCGGGGACGAGCGCGACGTACCCGAGGCGGGCGAGCCGGTCACCCATGTCGCGCATGGTGTCTCGCAACCCGAAAGCGTCAGGAAACACGACCACACCCGGCCACGGTCCTTCCCCGTCGGGTACGTGCAGCGACCCCCTGGCCACGCCGTCACTGGTCGGGATCTTCACGTCGATACGCGGCATCTCGGTCTCCTTCGCTGCACTGGGGGCCCCGGCGGGCACGATCGTACGTGACCGGCCGCGCGCTTGCGCAGTACCTGAAAATACTGGGCGTCAGCGGTCCGCGGCGTAGAGGCTTGCCCATGGTGTTGGTCGCGGTATTGACGTATCACCTTGCCGTCCCAGGAGTTATTCATGTAGAGCTTGCGGCTGTCGGGCGTGAAGACCATCCCGGTCACCTCGCCCCCCAGGCTTGATCGGCTTGAGGACCTTGTTGCCGGCAGTCCGGATCGGCACGACTCCCGGCGGTCAGCGATCCCGGCCGACCCCGGGACTCATGCCCCCGCTGGGCCCGCGGCCCCCTGAGTCGCGTCCCGGCCGCCAAGAAGCGGCGGCATCACCGCACCCGCACGGCATGCCGCCGATTTCAACCTAGCCGCGGCGATCCCGCCCACCAGGGGCAAAGTGCCCGGAACGGGACGTCTATCGTCCTCATGGTGTTATATACCGCTTTGTTCAGAACGGTGCGGTAGCCGCGCTCCCGAAGGAGCCCACGATACCCCGCCGCGCGGCGACCCCGTGTCAGTATGGCCGGCCGGGATGTGTCTGGTTGTATGCCCTTATGGCCTGCTCGGGGATGGTGCCGTCGGTGCCGATCTGGAAGCCGTTGCCGGCGGCCCATTCCCTGACCTCGGACGTGCTTGCCTGCCATCGGGAACCGGTGATCTCGGCCCGGGGTTGCCGGACCCGGGCGATCCGGATGGCCTCGGCGACGAGGTCGGCGGCGCGCCGGGTGCGTTTCATGGCGAGTTCGGCGAACACGGCGCTGGTCAGTTCGCCGACCGTGCGGCCGGGCTGACTGCGTTCGAGCGCCTGCACGGTCTCGGTGAGTTCGTCCAGGCTGAAGGCGCGGACCGGGTTGTCGAACAGGCCACGCTGGGAACCTGACGGGCGCGGTGGCATGCGGCCACGGTAACCGGAGTCAGCGCGCCCTGGCACCGGATCGTGAGTGTTACTGCCGAGGGGTTACAGAGCGCCCGGGATCCTGGGCCGCCTTCGGCGGCGCGGTCGCGTCGCGAAGGGCGTCTTCGAGGCTTTGCCCGTCGCCCGTGTCCATCACCGCGAGCAGCATCATCATCGCGGCACGGCCCAGCAGGGAGTCGCCAGGCGCCTGATTTATGACCGGTGCTGTTGGATCGCCGGTCTTCCGCATCGCCAGTCCGTCAGCGAGCGCCGCCAGGATGTCGGCCGCCTCCCGTACGTCGATCCCAGGTCGCAGCCTGATGCCGTGCGCGGCGAGAGTGGCTTCGAAGAGTTCCGTCCACTGGTCGCTGACCTTCTGATACAGCCTGCTCCGGCCTTCGAGCGACCGCTTGTCGCCGCTTACGAGGACGGTCGCAATCGGCATGATCCGCTGGACGGGGTTGTCGATCAGCGACTTGAGGTTGCTGTATATTACAGTCACTGTTTTTCGCTGGGTGAGCGGGATGCAGCTCAGCGTGGCGAGTGGTTCCCGGGGTCTGGTTACATGATGTCACCTCCTTTCGCCGGGCTGGGTTCAGGTGGCGGGGGCGGCGAGGCGGGTGCTGTAGTGGTGCCAGCGGGCGCGGGCCTGGTGGTGGCGCTGCCAGGCTGACCAGCGGTAGTGGAGGGCGAGGCGGGCGCGGGGCAGGCGCCCTTCGGCGTAGTCCCTGGTCAGGCGGGTGATCCGGGTTGTCTCGGCGGGGGACAGGAGGACCGGGGGGATCGTGACGGGGCAGGGCAGGCCGCCGGTAGCGGGCACGACGGTGGCGCCGGGGTGTACCAGCAGGCCAGTGCCGGTGTCGTGGTCGTCCGTGTTCTCGGCGGCGGGAGCGTGCTTTGTTGCCGGGAGGGGGTTTCCGTCCTTGTCTCCGCTGGTGATGGCGTTGCGGCAGGCGATGGCGCGGATCTGGGCGAGGGCGGTCAGGAGGGTGTGCCGGTGCAGGGCGTCCCAGGTGCGGGCCTGGGACTGGTCCCAGCCGAAGGCGTCCTTCCCGGTCCTGAAAGTAGTTTCGACTGGCCAGCGGCGCCCCGCTATGGTGACGAGGTACGTCATCGCGGTCGGCCGGCCGGCCGGCGGCGGCATGGCAGAGGTAGAACGTGTACTGGTTCTTGTCGCGGTCCAGGCGGCGGACCAGCAGGAACTCGCCGGGGTCTTCCGTCGCGATCAGCGCCCAGCCGCTGTAGCGGGGGCCTTTCGTCCCGTTCCCGGTTGAGCGGTTCTCGAACACGGCGCGGGCGGCGGCCTCGTCCGCGCGGATGGCGGGAGTCCCGGCCGCGAGCGTCGCCCGGTAGCCGCAGGGGATGATCACCACGTAGGACAGGCCCAGGGCCCGGCAGGCGTCCCGGAAGGCCCCGGACCGGCCGTACACCTCGCCGGCGGCGGCCCAGCAGAACCGTATCCCGAGCGATGCCAGCTTCCTGACCTGCGCGATCGCCAGCGCCGGCCTGGTCGCGAACGCCAGCCCATCCGGGATTCCCGCCTTCTCGCGCCGTTCCGGGTCCTTCGCCCAGGTCTCTTCCGGCATGTACAGGTCAAACCACGCCTGCGCCTGCGCGCTCGCGGTGACCAGCGCGGCGAACACACAGGTCACGCAGTTCTCGGCCTGCCCGGTCACCCCCGCGTGCTGCGGCGACACGCACGCGGTCGCCTTTCCCCTCTTCAGGTCCGCGGTCTCGCCGACCGCGATGCCCGGGCCGATCTCGTCATCAGGGTCATCCTCCAGCGCCTGCTGCGCGAGGCCGGGCAGCATTTCCCTGCCGTCCTCCCATGACCAGCGGTAACTCCGCAGCAGCGCCTGCATCCGGTGCGGCCCGCCGTGCCCGGCCCGCTCCGCCAGGTCCCAGCAGTTCGCCCGCACGTCCCGGCCCAGCGCCAGCACGTAGTCCATCGCGGCCCCCGCGCTGCGCCGCTGCCGCAGCAGCCCGGACAGGAAACCCCTGACCAGCGCGTTCGCCCTATCATCGCACCCCAGGACATCATCTACGCTGGCCGGTACGGCCGTGGGTTTTGCTTGTTTTTCCGCAAATCACGAGGATGGCCCACGGCCGCCCGGCTTTCACCCTCGTTGGCAGTTTCCCCGGCAGCTACTCACAGTCACCGCAGCCCCGACCTCATCGGTCACTCCGTCGGCATCGATCAGATACCCAACGTGAAACAGTGACTGTAATACAAGCTCACCTTTGGTGAGGAACTTCAGGCCCAGCGGCAGCGCCATCCGCAGGAACGCCCGCACGTCCTTCACCTGCTCCTCCGGGATCCACTGCCGGAAACCGATCAGCGCGTGGCCGATTTTCTCCCGGGCATAGGAAAGATGCACGGTATTGACACCATTCGTAACCCCGTCCGCACAGCCCATATGTTGACGTTTGACACCGGCAGTGTTTTCGCCTTTCTTTCCTGCCCAGTCTCATCGAGCGCTCCGACCCTGATCCGGCCCCGCCGCCTGCGGCGTTTCCGCGCCGCCTCGTCCAGGCCCTCCGCCGCAAACTTCCGCACCTCGCTCATCGCCGCGAACGCAGACCACGATGCCCGGTTAAGCAGCCTCTGCGTCTTATCAGGCGCCTTGTCCCCGATGAACTCCGCGATACTCCACCCGTTCCGTGACGGAAGGCCACTCATCAGAGCCAGCAGGTAAGCGCTGGCCTGCAGGAACACCGCAGTCCTCGCAAAATGCGGCCGGAGCCGCCCCAGGAGCTCGTTCCGCTTCCGTTTCCCCAGCTCAGCACCTATCCTGGCACCGGCAGCCGCCTTGTTCGATTTGTTTGCCACACAGACATGATCATGAGGCGGCTGCCCCTAGACGAATCACGCGCCCCGCCAGCCACATCTGCGCAGCTCAGACCGCGAATGGCGGCTGCCGTACCGGACACCCTCGGACCACCTCTCAAATCCCGATGGTCGCTAAGCGTCAAAGATGTGAAGGGTGCGGCCATGGATGCTGGCGTGTCACACGGGAAGGGCGTGGTGTAAAGCCTGGGTATAGGCGGCGGCATAATTCGGTCATGCGGCTATCGCGTGATACTTGGGCCGGCATCATCTTCTCGGTGTTGCTGGCCATCGCCACCCTTGGCTCGGCGCCGTGGTGGTGGCATTATGTCCACCCGTCGGCAAAGGCGGCGACGGGCTCCAGCGAGATCGCAGGAATGTCAGGCGGATGCGCAAGATTCCAAGTTTTCGCCCAGAATCGCTGGGCACCGCTCGGTGCGGCGATACGAGCGCAACCCAGCGTGCTCTCGACGCAGGTCGGCAGTTTTCCTGGGAACATGTCGATAGCTGTTAACGGATGGGTATACGGAGCGGTAGCGTATCCGACGAATACGCCTCCGTGGAATAGCGATATCTGGTTCCACTTGGCTGACGGGTCAGGATGGGTATCGTTTGCCGGGATTCGCGCGACCCCCACATCCCCGGACCCGACCGGCCATGCGAACGGCGGTGATCCGGCACCGGCGCCTGCATCCTGCGAAGGCGCGGTTCAGTGATGTCGGGCGCTCCTGGAAACCGGAGACTGGCCACGGAATCGGCGAGTTGTGTTACGTAGCCGAATGTGGCGACGGGTACGAGAGTGCCTGATCTGGACAGTGAGCGGTCGACGGTTTTCTCGGACGTCGTGTCATCCCTCAACGATCTGACACCCGGCGAGGTGGCGGCCGAACGCGGGCTGTCCCCCTGACACCCGCGAAACTCTTCTCGCGCCAGAGATCGCTTGCCGCGGAACGCATGCCCGCTTCGGCCGGACCGGGTCTCAGGCGGTTCGCGCGGCGCTGCCGTCCGGCTCGATGCCGTGCTGGCGGAGCAGGTCGCGCAGGCGATCGGGCTCACGGTGCACTCGCTGGTTCTCCACGATGACGGCCTGGACGTCAACGCCGGCTGCCCACTCCTGCTCCAGCCGCAGTTTCTCGGCGCGCAGCTGTCTGACCCGTGCGCGCAGCGCCGCGGCGCTGTCGAGGTCACCCGCCTCGAACGCGGCCCTTTTCTGCCGCTGCATCTGGCGGAGCTGCCCGGTGACGTCCGCAAGGCCGGCCGGGACGGGCAGGCGGACCAGCCGCGTTTCCGGGTCTGCCTGCCCATGTGCTAGCGGTCACGAGAAAATACAGGTGTGCGGTCAGTTAACTCCCGGTACGCGGTCATCAGAATTCCAGGCCTGTGGCCATCTGGCGTCCAGGCTGACGGCCGGTTCTCCCGCCGGGGTCACGGCGTGTCGTGATGCAGGCGGTCCCTCCGGTGTGAGTGGGTTTGAGGTGGTTCGCCTTACCCCGCTCGACACGGAGGGACCTGTGACCAAGTCTGACAGGGAGATCATGGAGATTTTCGAGGCGTACGACCTCA
>DAHVAN010000132.1 GCA_027314595.1 Actinomycetota bacterium
CGGGCCCGGGCCCCTGCACCCCCGGACCGGGCGCGCGCCGGACACCCAGGCCGGCAGCCGCGCGGGCACGGCCGCCCGCGAACGCGGGCATGCGGGCCTGCCACACCGGACGAACAGGCCACCAGGATCCAGCACAGCAAGCGCCACCATAGGCATGTAGACCTGCGGATCTGCGGGCTCGGGCCGCCGAGATCGCCCAGGTCCTCAGCCCCCGGTGGCTCTCCCGGGTGATCACCTGGACGCTCGCCGGTGATTCCCCGGCCGGGCTCCGCCTCAGCTTCTCGACGAACGAGGACGCCCGGGCAGTGCTCGAGACCGAGATCTTCGGCAAGCGGATCCTCTTCACCGACAAGAGGACCGAGGAGGCGGGAACCGCGCAGATCATCGCCGAGTACCGGTCCCAGGAGGTCGCCGAAGGCGACTTTCGCCAGATGAAGGACCCGAAGGTGGTCTCGTTCCCCCGATGTTCCACTGGACCGAATCCAAGATCCGCGTCCACGCCTTCTCCTGCGTCCTCGCGCTCATGGCCGCGAAGCTCATGGTCCGCGAGGCCGGCCGCGCGGGGATGCACCCCTCGGTCCGGGCGCTCTTGTCGAGCCTCGCCGGCATCGAGGAAACGGTCCTGCTCTACCAGGGCCAGCGAGGACGCCCCCGGGCCCGGCGGATGCTCACCGAGAAAGACGCCACCGCGCAATCCCTCTACGACCTATTCGGCCTCGACGCCTACGCCCCCACGCGCTGAGCCGAACCGAACCGAACCGAACCGAAAGTTAGGTACTACAGACCGGCGCCTCGAAAATCACCTTCCACCTGGGCAAACGAAGCTCCATCATGAGCTAGCCCGGAAACTTCCGCTAGATCGGCCGGGCTCCGCCCGCCCCCGCTCCCGGTCTCCCGCGCAGCGCTAAGGCACCGCGCGGGGAACCCAGGAAATGCAGCTCCCGGGGCTTGCGCCCCGGAGCCTGAGGCAGCATGATTCCACACCAGCAAATCCCGGCGGCTCGGCCGCGTGCCCCTAGTCTAGGCATGTCGGGAGTCGAGGTATACCATCCGCGCCATGGACAGAAATCATCGAATACGGACAACAATCCTAGCCGTTGGCTCACTTGTTCTCATTAGCGTTCCTGCCAGCCAGGCTGCACAGGCCGCACCAACGCCGTCTGCGACCGCGGGCAAGGTTCTGTCATCGGGTATCGGACTCGCCGCCCATCTCCCGGCGAAGGGCGTCGCAGTCCTGCGAAACTCGAATTACTACGAAAGGGCCAGCAAGTCAAGTTTCTGGGGCCAGACCCCCGCGGGACTCGTCTACCGGTCATGCATGTACAACGTGCCGAACCACTCGTACGTGGACTCCATTCACGGCAGGATCATCCTGCCGGATGGCAGGGTTCTGCCAATGAAGCGGTGCCCGTACCCGAGACTCACCCCATCGAACGCCGCCCCCGCGACGACCGCCCCCGCAGCCAAGTCGACGGCCGCGTCCGGAGGAACCCTCGCAGGCAACGGTCCTGGCTGGGTGGCTGGCTTCGAAGCGGATATCCTGCCCCACTTGGACTACCTGTCGGTGGACATGGCAGCCCCATACCCCCCGAATAATACGGTGCACGGTCTCTACGAATACCAGTGGACCGGATTCTACAGCCAGAGCGCTCAATCGCTTCTCCAGCCAGCTCTCGGCTGGGGGAGAATAGTCTCGGACAATGGAAATAGATCTGCGAATCCCCTCAGCGGCGACACCGAAATGGCCGCCTACTACTACTGGGGAGGAAATTCCGTATCGGGCACTTTCTATTCTGTCCAGCCCCTGCAAACAATTCATGAACTGATTCAGGGATACAACTGCGGCAGCGGCGGCGGCGGCTGCACGTGGAACCTGCAGATAGCAGACGTCAGCGACGGTCAGACCTCGCAAATCACGGTCGGCAGCTCGCCCGCATACTCCTCCGTGGTCGGCGAGCTTGAGGCTGGCGCCTCGTCCGGTAGCACCGCCACCGACGTTCAGCCGCTCGAAAACATCGGTGCCAACTGTCAATCGCTCTTCGCCAACCATCACCTCGCGTGGCGGAACCTGACCGTGAAATCGGAAACGGGAACGATTCAGACTCCTGCCTACCACCTGAACGTGAGCGACTGGACGGTGTTCGACGACTCCGCCATGAACGTGACCTGGAATACGAACTTCAGCAACGATACAACTGCCGCTGACATCACCTGGAAGAGCACGTGTAACTTCTAGCTAGGCCCTCCGCGCAGTGCTGAGGCACTGCGCGGAGGGCAGTTGTCCAGGCACCCAGCGCGGCTCCTCCGGCGCCTGATATGAGGGTTTTGTCCCATGTCGCTGCGGGGGGGCTGCGGTGGCGTGGGTGCGTGGATGGCGAGCAGCGCCGGGAAGGAGGGCAGCGCGCAGGCAGCGGAGAACCGCGCAGGCGCGGAGAAAGGCGGCGCGGGGCGGCGGAGCAGATATTGTGCCGCGCGCCAACTGGGAAGGCGGGCGATCTGGGGCGGCGACGAGGCTATCCGCAAGATTGTTGACAATTTAACGGCGATTTCGTAGCCTCCCGCCATGCCCAGACCTACGCCGGGCGGCCCTCAGACTGGGGAGCCCGCACGGACGCATGCCCTCGCCGCGCTCCGGCAGGCGATCCTCACCGGTGACGTGGCTCCTGGCCAGCGGCTGGTCGAAGAGGAACTCGCCGGCATGCTCGGGGTGACGAGGGCAAGCCTGCGCGCCGCGCTCATCGACCTGGCGGCCGAAGGGCTCGTGGAGCGGGTGCCGAACAGGGGCGCGCGCGTTCGCGTCGTCAGCCTCTCCGAAGCCGTCGCGATCACCGAATGCCGGATGGCGCTGGAGGCGCTGTGCGCCGTCAAGGCGGCGCAGAACGTGACTGACGAGGAGGCCGCCGCGCTCCGCGATCTCGGCAGGAACCTGACCCGCGCCGTCGCCGACGGCAATCCCCTGAAGTATTCCGAGCTCAACAGGGAACTGCACCGCCGGGTTGGCGTCATCTCCCGGCAGGCTGTCGCGGTCGGCCTGCTCGAGCGGCTGCACGCGCAGATCGTCCGCCACCAGTTCCGGCTTGCGCTGCGCCCGGGCCGGCCAGAGACATCGCTGGCCGAGCACCTGGCCATACTCAACGCCATCGCCGACCGTCGTCCCGGCGACGCCGAGCAGGCCACCCGGCGCCACCTGAGCAGCGTCATCGGCGCGCTGCTATCGGCCGGGGACGGGGAGAACCCGGGCAGCGAGCAGGGCGCCGACACGTGATGGGTATCTGATGGGACAACCGAGATAAGCAGGTCCACACTCGCCTAACGGCAGGAAGAGACGGGAACAGCCATGCTGAACGTCGTCGTCACCGACCCACCGCGAGCCGATCTCGCGGAGGTCGGCAAGCTCGCCGCCTACGGCGTCGCCACCGTGCACGAGGCCATCGGCAGGAACGGCTACCTCGGACCCGGCATCCGCCCGATCCAGACCGGGGCGCGGATCGCGGGCACCGCGCTGACCGTGCTGTGCTGGCCGGGCGACAACCTCATGCTGCACGTCGCCGTCGAACAGGCCAGGCCCGGCGACATCATCGTGGTCACGACCACGTCGCCGAGCACCGACGGGCTGTTCGGCGAGCTGATCGCGACTTCGCTGGCGGCCCATGGGGTGCGCGGCATCATCATGGGCGCCGGCCTGCGCGACACCGCCGAACTGCGCGAGATGGGCTTCCCCGCCTGGACGGCGAACGTCAGCGCCCAGGGCACGGTCAAGGAGACGCCGGGCTCGGTCAACGTTCCCGTCACGGTCGGCGGTCAGGTCATCAGGCCTGGCGACGCCATCGTGGCCGACGACGACGGAGTGGTCTGCGTGCCCCGGCTCGACGTCGGCAAGGCAGTCAGCGCGTCGGCGGCCCGTATCGCCAAGGAAGACACCAACCGCAAGTCGCTGGCCGACGGCCAGCTTGGCCTTGACATGTACGGGCTGCGCGCCAAGCTCGCCAAGGTCGAGTACATCACCGCCGCGGAGTACGCGCGCCGGGCGGGCGAGGCGGCGTCATGAGCGGGCCCGGCGCCGGCCACGGCATCCGCTGCATGCTGATGCGCGGCGGCACCTCCAAGGGCGCGTACTTCCTCGCGTCGGACCTCCCGCCGGACGCATCCGAACGCGACGACCTGCTGCTGCGGATCATGGGCAGCCCGGATCCGCGGCAGATCGACGGCGTGGGCGGCGCCCACCCGCTCACCTCCAAAGTCGCGGTCGTCTCCCCGTCCCAGACCCCCGGCATGGACATCGACTACCTGTTCCTGCAGGTCGTCGTCGACCAGCCGATCGTCACCGACCGGCAGAACTGCGGCAACATCCTGGCCGGCATCGGCCCCTTCGCGGTCGAGCGCGGCCTTGTCCCCGCGGGAGAACAGCAGACCAGGGTCCGCATCCGGATGGTGAACACCGACGGGATCGTGACCGCCACCTTCCCGACGCCTGGCGGCAGGCCGCGTTACGACGGCGACACCGCGATCGACGGCGTCCCGGGAACCGCCGCGGCCGTGGTCCTCGACTTCGAGGACTCGGACTCCGGCGCGTCGGTGCTGCCGACAGGCAGCATCACCGACGTCTTCGACGGCATCACGGTGACCTGCGTGGACAACGGGATGCCTGTCGTCGTGGTCGCGGCAAGCAGCTTCGGCAAGACCGGATACGAGTCGATAGCCGAACTCGAATCGGATGCCGAACTCAACGACAGGGTCCAGGCGCTGCGGCTGGAGGCGGGCAAGGCCATGGGGCTCGGCGATGTCAGCGGCACCACTGTCCCCAAGATCTCGCTGGTGGCCCCGCCGGCCGCGGGCGGGACGATCTGCACGCGCACCTTCATCCCCGTCCGGGTGCACGAGTCCATCGGGGTCCTCGGCGCGGTCAGCGTCGCCACCGCGATCATGCTTCCCGGCGCGGTGGGCGGCGACCTCGCCGCGACGCCCGAGGGCTCGCGGCTGAGCGTCGAGCACCCGAGCGGGGCGCTGCAGGTCGAGGTCGAGCTCGACAGCACCACCACGCCGCCCGCCGTGCTGCGGTCCGGCGTGGTGCGGACAGCACGCAAGCTGTTCGACGGCACCGTCTTCCCGCGGCTCCCCTAGCCCGCGCCACGGGACGCCGCCGGCCGGC
>DAHVAN010000134.1 GCA_027314595.1 Actinomycetota bacterium
CCTCGCCGAACACTTCGTCACCGCGGGTCCAGGCGGCGGTCAGGCCCCGGAACACCGGCCCGTACCCGTACCCCGCCTCCGCCAGCCGGTCGTAAAAACCCTCAAGCGGCACCGGCTCAGCCCCCGCCGGCGGCCACGCCCCCAGGCCCGCCCCGTCCGGGGCACCGTCGGATGACAGGAATCCCTCCGCGTTCCGCTCCCATCCCCGTGCCTTGGCCGGGCGCGAGCGGACCGTCACCGGCCGACGGCCTGCCTCATCCGGATCGCCCGCGTGCACCTGCACCTCAACCGCACCGGAGTCCGGGATCCGCAGCGGCGCCTGGATGACCAATTCCTCAAGCACCGGGCAGCCCACCCGGTCCCCCGCCGCCACCGCCAGCTCCACCAGCGCCGCGCCCGCGACTATTACCGTGCCCGCCACCGCGTGGTCGCGCAGCCACGGGTGCGAACTCAGCGATATCCGACCGCTCAGCATGACGCCGCCGGGCACCTCCACCACCGCGCCCAGCAGCGGGTGCCCCGTGGGGCCGCCCCCGGCCAGGCCCGCCGCGCCGTTGCCCGGGGTAAGCCAGTAGCGGTCGCGCTGGAACGGATAGGTGGGCAGTGGCACCTGCCGGCCGGGGACCGCCGTGCCTGGGATCTGGGCCGCGAGGGCGGCGGCGGTGACCGGGCCGCCGCCCGCCCACAGCTCGCCCATCGACTTCAGGAACCGGGTCGGCTCGTCCTCACCGAGCCGCAGCGTGCCCGTCACCAGCGCGTCCTCGATACCGGCCTGCTCAAGCACGCCCTCAATGGCCACCGTGAGGACTGGGTGCGAGCTGACCTCAACGAATACTCGGTAGCCATCGGCCGCCAAGCGCTCGATCGCTCCCGCGAACCGCACCCGTGAGCGCAGGTTCCTGACCCAGTACCCGGCGTCCAGTTCCCCGGCAACCAATCCCACGTCCACGGTCGACATCATCGGCACCCGGGGAACCATCGGCTCGGTCAGTGCTGTCGTCAGGGCCGCCGTCAGCTCGCTCTCGAACTCGGCGACCTGGGCGGAGTGGGACGCGTAGTCGACCGGCAGCAGCGCGGCCTGTACCCCCGCCGACTCACAGTTGTCCCGCACCCCGGCTACGGCCTGCGGGTCGCCCGCTACCACCACCGAACCGGGGCCGTTGACCGCCGCCATCTCAACCGGCCAGCCCCTGATCAGCTCGGCGACCTGCGCCTCGCCCGCCGCGATCGACAACATCGCGCCCCGTCCGGACAGGCGCGTCTCGATCACCTCGCTGCGCGCCACCACCAGGCGCATCGCGTCCGGCAGGGTTACCCCGCCCGCCACCACGGCCGCGGCGATCTCGCCCCGGGAGTGCCCCACTACCGCGTCCGGGGTGACACCGCGCGCCTCCCACGACCGCGCCAGCGACACCATCAGCGCGAGCGAGGTCGGCTGCGCCACATCAGCCCGCTTCATCGACGGAGCCCCTGTCGTGCCGTACACCACGCCCCGCAGCGACCACTCCAGCAGCCCGTCGCATTCCTCCATCGCTGCGGCGAACACCTTGTCCGACGCCCACAGCCGACGCGCCATCCCCACCCACTGTGCCCCTTGCCCCGGGAACACGAACACCACGCCGCCCGCCGACACCGCCGGCGCGTACCCGCGATCCGACTCCGCCAGCGCCCGCAGCCCGGCCACCGCCTTGTCGCGGTCGGCGGTCGTCACTACCGCCCGGTACTCCCACGCCGGGCGGTCGCCCAGCAGCGCCCGGCCGACCTCGTCCAGGCCCCAGCCCGGCTCCGACTCCACGAAGCCCGCCAGCCGCCCCGCCACCGCCCGCAACCCCTGCGCGGACCGGGCCGACACCACCAGCGGCACCGGGACCCTTTCGGGCGCCGCCGTGTCAGGCGCCCCTGGCGCCACGGGCGCGTCGGCCATCACGGGGGCATCGGGGGCCTGCTCCAGGATCACGTGCGCGTTGGTGCCGCTGAAGCCGAACGAGGACACTCCCGCCCGGCGCGGGCGGCCCGTCTCCGGCCACGCCCGTTCCTCGGCCAGCACCTGGACCTGGCCGGCCGACCAGTCGACCTTCGACGACGGCGTCCCGGCGTGCAACGTCCTGGGCAGCACCCCGTGACGCATCGCCAGGATCATCTTCACCACCCCGGCCACCCCGGCCGCCGCCTGGGTATGGCCGATGTTCGACTTCACCGACCCCAGCCACAACGGCTCGCCGTCCGGGCCCCGGTCCTGGCCGTAGACTGCCAGCAGCGCCTGCGCCTCGATCGGGTCACCCAGCGCGGTACCAGTGCCGTGCGCCTCCACCGCATCGACCTCGGCCGGGGTCATCCCGGCATTAGCCAGCGCCTGCCGGATCACCCGCTGCTGCGACGGCCCGTTCGGCGCCGTCAGGCCGTTAGACGCCCCGTCCTGGTTCACCGCACTGCCCCGCACCACCGCCAGCACCTCATGACCCAGACGCCGCGCATCCGACAGTCGTTCGAGTACCAGCATGCCCGCGCCTTCCGACCAGCCCATCCCGTCGGCATCGTCGGCGAACGCCTTGCAGCGGCCGTCAAGGGCCATCCCCTGCAGCCGCGAGAACTCCACGAACGTCTCCGGAGTGGCCATCACGGTCGCGCCGCCGGCCAGCGCCATCGAGCACTCACCGGACCGCAGCGCCTGCACCGCCAGGTGCAGCGCCACCAGCGACGACGAGCACGCCGTGTCCACACTCACAGCCGGGCCCTCCAGGCCCAGCACGTAAGAAATACGGCCCGACGCCACACTGTGGGCATCACCGGTCGTCCGGTAGCCGTCCAGCTCAGGGGCCGCAGCGGCCGCCGCCTGGTAGTCGTTGGCGATCAGGCCGGTGTAGACGCCCACGTCCCGGCCGCGCAACGACGACGGGTCGATACCCGCCCGCTCCAGTGCCTCCCACGACGTCTCCAGCAGCAAACGCTGCTGCGGGTCCATCGCCAACGCCTCACGCGGGCTAATCCCGAAGAAACCAGCGTCAAAACCAGCCGCGTCACGCAAGAACCCGCCGACATGCGCGTGCGACACGCCCGCCGCGTCCGGGTCCGGGTCGAACAGGCTCTCCAGGTCCCACCCGCGATCAGCAGGGAACTCACCCACCGCATCAGTCCCCGACGACAACATCTCCCACAGCGCACCCGGACCGTCCACACCCCCCGGCAACCGCAACCCCACGCCCACTACCGCCACCGGCTCGTCCACCCGAACCGCCACCGCCGGGGGCGCCGCGGGCACGGGAGCCGTCCCCGCCAGCTGCGAGCGCAGGAAATCGACGAGGACCGACGGCGTCGGATAGTCGAACAGCGCCGAAACCGAGAGGTTGAGTCCGGTCAGCGAGACGAGCCGGTCGCGGAGGCGGATCGCCTGGGCCGAGTCGAGGCCGAGGTCCTTGAACGGGCGCTGCCGGTCGAACGCCTCGTCGGCGACAACCACCGCCACTTCACGGTAAACCAGGTCACGCAGCGAGTCTGCGGCTCCGCTGGCGGCCGGCTGCCCGTCCTGCGGGCCGAACTCCGAGATCGCGACTGTGGTGCCCGCCGAACGGACGGCGGCGTCGAACGCTCCGGCGAGCTCGGCCGCCGATAGCGGGTCTGACATGCCGGTGCGCAGGAAACCACCGGTGACCGCCCAGGCGTCGCACGCCAGGGACAGGACGCGCCGGTCGCGGGAGTCGTGCTGCCGGGCCTGCGCGTCGAAGCGGGCGGGGACGGAGCCGGCGCCGGAGCAGAGAACGATCATCCGGACCGTCGCCGTGGTCACCAGGTCGTCAACGTTCAGCGCCCCGCCGCGCGCGGGGTCATCGACGTGCACTACGCCAGTGACGGCGGCGTCCAGCTCGTCGGCGGTTCCCACGACGACCGCGATGCCGGTCCGGCGCACGATGCCGTTGGCAAGCCAGCCGAGCTGGTCCGCGTACTCGGCCGTGTCCGCGAGCACGAGCCTGCTCACGGTGTACTGCCCGGCCAGCAGGTCCGCTACGGCGGCGCCCAGCGTCGTCGCGGCGCCCGAGATCAGCACGGTGTCGGACGGCCCGAACCACGGGTTGGCGTCGTCGCGCGGAAGCCCGCTCGCGGCGATGGGCAGGGACGCGGCGTGCTCCTGGCCGTCACCGGCCGGGGCCCAGATGCGCGTGGTCGCTACCGCCCGGCTGGTGCCACTGATGGCGAGCAGCCTCGCCGGCGTCCCGGGAAGGAGGTGCCTGGCGACCTTCCCCGAGCCGGTTCGCGGGATGCGCTCGGTCTCGTACAGCTCGCGCGGGACCTTGTGGACGGACAGCCGCTCGCGGCACCGGGCGAGGACCCGGGCGGGTTCAAGGCCACCGTCGCCGCTTACCAGGAAGGCAACCGGGACCTCGCCGAAGATGTCGTCGGGCTTGCCGGCCGCGGCGCAGTCCGCCACCCCGGTTACCTGCCCGATCACCTCGTCGACTTCACCGGGGTGGATGTTGACGCCACCCCGGATGATGAGTTCCTTGATCCGGCCGGTGATGCTGAAGAAGCCCGCGTCGTCGCCGCGCGCCAGGTCGCCGGTGCGGTACCAGCCGCCGGAGAACCTGCTCTCGGTCTCGGCCGGGGCCTGGTGGTAACCGAGCATGAGGCTCGGCCCCCGAACCCAGACCTCGCCCTCCTCGCCCGGGGGCACGTCGCGTCCGCTGGCCGGGTCTACCAGGCGCACGTCAAGGCCGGGCACTGGTCGTCCGCAGGACCCGGCCGGTGCCGGCTCGTCGAGGCTGCTCATGGTGATCGGGCCGCAGGTCTCCGTGCTGCCGTACGTGTTGAGCACGACGACGCCGAGCACCTCCTCGATCTCATCGCGCAGGGTGTCGGAGGTGACCGCGCCGGCGACAAGGCACAGTCGCAGCCCCGGAACCTCATGGCCCTGCTTGCGGGCCTCAGCGACCAGCATGTGGTACATGGCCGGCACGCCGGAGAGGATGCTGAACGGCTCCTGCCGCAGGGTTTCAAGCAGTTCGTCGGCGGCGAATCCGCTGACGATGTGCGCGGAGGCGCCGACGACGGTCACCCCGAGCAGGCAGACGCAGTGGGCCAGGCTGTGGTGCAACGGCAGCGGCCACAGCACGCGGTCCCGCTCGGTGAGGCGCGCCATCGGCAGGTAACTGGAGACGACCGACCATAGGCAGCTGCGCTGGGTGCACAGCACGCCCTTCGGCCGCCCGGTGGTGCCCGAGGTATAGAGCATCCAGGCCGGGTCGTCAAGGCCGAGGCTGTCCCGTGCGGGGACACGGGGCTCCGACCCGAGCAGGTCGGCAAAGGATGTCACGCCAGGCGCGTTCCCAACCACGATGAGCTCGCGAACGTCGCTGCCGGTGGCGGCCCGGCGCACCTGGCTGGCGTAGGCGGCCCGGGTGATGACGACCTTCGCGCCGCTGTCGCTCAGGAAGTGGCGCAGCTCGTCCTCGGTGCAGTCCGGCGACAGCGGCACGCCGATCCCCGCCGCCCGCACGACGCCCAGGTAGCTTTCGATCATCTCGACGCAGCTGCCAAGGAACAGCGCGACGCGATCCCCTGGCTCGACGCCGAGAGCGGCCAGGTGCCCGGCGAGCCGGCCTGTGTCGCGGTCCAGATCGGCGTAACTCACGCGGCCGCGGGAGTCCGAGAAGGCGGTCTTGCCACCCAGGCGGGCAGCGTTCGCCTGAAGGATCTCGCTCAGCGGCCGGACCAGGTCGGTACGCAATCTGCCCACCACTTTCTATGAGTCAGGAATTCCGGTATGCGCGCTTACCAGGGACGGCAAGGCGGCGGCCAGTCCCTACCTGCGCCTGGAGTAGCCGACGTACTCATCGGCGAAGGCGACGGCGGTGCTGCCCGCCTCCGCCAGCCGCGCCAGGCTCGCGGTCCGGAGGTTGTAGTCGAACGCAGACGCGTCCGCGGCCGGGTGGAACAGCCAGGTCAGCCAGGATGAGAAGTCCTGTGCGCGCCAGACCGAGCGGAGGCGGGCGGCTGAGTAGCCCTCAAGGAGGTCGCCCTGGCCGCGGTCGTACCACGCGATGAGGGCGCGGGCGAGCGCGCTCGAGTCCTCCAGCGCGACGTTCAGTCCCTTGGCGGCGGTCGGCGGGAAGATGTGGGCCGCATCTCCTACCAGGAAAAGCCTGCCGTACCGCATTGGCTCCGTCACGGTCGCCCTGAGCGGAACCATGACCTGCTCGAGAATCGCGCCCCGCGCCCGCGTTTCGCTCATGTCGACGTACAGCCGGCGCCCGAGTTCGTCCCAGATCCGGGTTTCCGGCCAGTCACTGAGCTCGTCCCGGGCATCGGTCTGCAGGTAGAGGCGGCTGATCTCCGGCGTGCGCATGCTTTG
Source organism: Actinomycetota bacterium (assembly GCA_027314595.1). Lineage (GTDB taxonomy): Bacteria > Actinomycetota > Actinomycetes > Streptosporangiales > Streptosporangiaceae > Trebonia. The sequence goes on from DAHVAN010000134.1 coordinate 6,344, forward strand.
CAGCGCGAAGCCGCCCGGGTGCACGGAATAGACCAGCTCGGAAGCGAAGGGCGCCGCGCTGACCAGCATCCCGATCCAGTTGAACGGGTAGCGCCGACTGTGGAAGGTGAGCGTGCTCGCGGGGATGCTGGGGCGGGATACGCCGTGGTACCCGTCGCAGCCCGCGATGAAGTCGGCCTCGACGAGGACTCGGTCCGGGCCGACCGTGAAGGCGACGCAGGGATTGTCGCTGGTGATCCCGCCGAGCCGGACGTCCTCGGCGTCGAAGTACAGCGTCTCGTCGTCGAGCGGCCGGGCGGCGAGCAGGTCCTTGACGACTTCCTGCTGCCCGTAGATGTATGTCGGCTCGCCGATCAGTGACGCGGTCGAGATCCGATGGAGGTTGTTCTCGAAGCGCAGCTGGAAACCGTCGTGCACCAGGCCTTCCTTGTCCAGCTTGCTGCCCAGCCCGGAAGCGCGCAGAAGCCGCACCGTGCCCTCTTCGAGCAGGCCGGCGCGCACCCGTCGTTCCAGGTGCTCGCGGCTGCAGCGCTCGACCATGACGGAGTCGATGCCGTGGCCGCGCAGCTCGTGTGACAAGTACAGCCCGGACGGGCCAGCGCCGACGATCGCGATCTTCGTCCGCAGTCTCCTCACTTCAGCTACCGCGCCGGGTCTCGTAGCACGGCCCTGGCCTTCAGCAGCATTTCCTCGTACTCGTCGACCGGATCCGAGTCGAGCACGATGGCTCCGCCCGCGCCGATCAGCACGACATCGCGCCAAAAGATCGCCGTCCTGATCACGATGCTGAGGTCGGCGGAGCCGTTGAACCCGAAGTAGCCCAGCGTCCCTGAGTAGATCCCGCGGGCCTCGGACTCCAGCCGGTCGGTGATCTCGACCGTGCGCAGCTTGGGCGCCCCGGTCATCGAACCGCCAGGGAAGCTCGCCTTCACGCAGTCGATGGCGCTCACCGCTGGCCGCAGCCGGCCGCGGATCGTGGAGACCAGCTGGTGCACGGTGGCGTACGACTCGGTCGCCATGAACTTCGGGACGTGCACGCTCCCGACCTCGCAGACCTGGCCGAGGTCGTTGCGCACGAGGTCGACGATCATCAGGTTCTCTGCCCGGGTCTTGGCGCTCTCGGTCAGCTCCCGCCGCCGGGACTCGTCGGTCACGGGATCCTCACCACGGGCCGCAGTGCCCTTGATGGGCTTGCTCTCAACCATGCGGTGGCGGTCGATGCGGAGGAAGCGCTCGGGCGAGGAACTCAGGATCCGCAGCTCGCCGAACCGCAGGAACGCGCTGTAGGGGGCCGGGTTCGTGCGCCTCATCCGCAGGTAGAAGTCGAGGTCGTCGCCTGGGACCGCCGTCCGGAGCATGTTCGTAAGGCAGATCTCGTAGCTCTCCCCCGCTCGCAGCTGCCGGTGGCACTCGGCGATGTCGGCGAGGTAGATCTCCCGGTTCCGCACGAAGGAGGCCGGGACGTCAAGGGCCGGGCTCATGCCCGGCTCGGCCGGGGCAGGGGCCGCCTTCTCAAGCGCGTCAATGGCCGCTGCCGTCCGCGCCAGCCAGGAATCGGCCTCGGCGATGTCGGCCGCCGCCGGGCGGCACAGCGCTACCAGGTAGGTCCGGGCCTCGACGTGGTCGATGACGATGAGCTGGTCGGCTCGCATCCACATCGCGTCGGGGGTCTCGGCCTTGTGGCGGTTGGCCGAGCCGCAGTGCTCTTTCATCTCGTACCCGAAGTAGCCGACGTACCCGCCGTTGAACTCGAACGGCACGTCCAGCTCGACTCGCGACTCGGCCAGGCGCTTGTTCAGGACGTCGAAGATGTTTCCCTCGGTAAGGCGCTGAACACCGTCGGACGACTCCACGACGACCGCGTCGTCGGTCACCGAGTAGCTCAGCACCTCGCCGAGCGGGCCCGCGGAATCGCCCATGTACGAGAATCGCGCCAGGCCGCGCTCACAGCGGTTGCTGTCGAGCCAGAACGAGTTGGCACTTTCCCGGTAGAGCCCCAGGTAAACGGTCTCCGCATCGACCTCCCGCTCGATGGTCGCCAGGCGGACGACGAGGGATTCGTCATTGGCCGCGGGCGCCGCCGACGGACCGCGGCGCTCGACGCTGCGGCGCTTCGTCAGGTCGCGGAAGTTCTCGAGGAGCCGCGCGCCGTGCTCGGTCGCCACCGATTCCGGGTGGAACTGCACGCCCCAGTGCGGCCACTCGGTGTGGCGGATGCCCATGATCTCGCCGTCCTCGGCCCAGGCGACCGCCTCCAGCGAGGTCGATGCCAGGGAGTCCACCGCGAGGGAGTGGTAGCGCACGCCGGTGAAGTCCTGCGGCACGCCTTCGAAGATCCCCTCGCCAAGGTGGCTTATCCGGGACAGGTGGCCATGCCTCGGCACCCCCGCCAACCGGACCTCGGCGCCGTGGAACAGCGCGATCCCCTGGTGCCCGAGGCATACTCCGAGCACCGGGAGGTCCGGCACCGACAGCAGCCGGGCGGCATCACCGAAGTCGCGAATGGACCCCGGGTGACCTGGCCCCGGAGAAATAACGACATTGTCGAACTGCTGAATGAACGCGCGGTCATTCAGCACCGGGTCGTCATTACGGACAACGACAGGATCCGCGCCATTTGTCTGCGCTATCAGCTGGAAAAGATTATAGGTGTAGGAGTCGTAGTTGTCCACAAGCAGTGTGCGCACATGACCGACCGGCGCCTTCACTTCGTCCGCCAGGTTCATAAGCTGCACTAAGACCTCCGGGCAACTTCTAATTGCACTAAAATAGGAACAGCTAATAGTTGCCGAGGCGCCTTTAGCCGGGCAAGTATCGGCACCACACCTAGGGGTCTGCCAAATCATTCATAGGGGGCTCACCGGCTGACCCCTGCACCGCCGGATAGACGATCCCCTATTGACATCCTCGGGCCGCTCGAAGAAGCTATGTAATAACATCCCGGCACCGTGCTGATTTGCTGGCTGGAATAATAGTTTCCTGAGGATTCGGAGACGACACGATGCGTGATTACATCGAAAGTGACCTCGTAGTCGAGACCTCGTCCGGGCAGGTGCACGGTTTCCTTGACCGGGGAGTGCCCAACTGGCGCGGCCTGCCCTATGGTCGCGTTGAGCGGCGCTTCCGGCCGCCGGTCCCGGTGAAGCCGGGCGGCCCGATCGCCGCCGATCGCTGGGGAGAGGTCAGCTGGCAGTTGCCGATCCTGCTTGGTAAGGGCTTGTACCGGGTCCCGATGGACGGCCTCGTCGAGAACGAGGACTGCCTCAACCTGAACGTCTGGTCACCCGGCCAGCGCCAGGAAGGCCCCCTCCCCGTCCTGGTATGGCTGCATGGCGGCAACCGGGTAAACGGCAGCGCCAGCAGTTGGATCGACCCGTGGCACTTCGCGGCCCGCCACGGCGTCGTCGTGGTAACCGCGAACTACCGCCTCGGCCTGTGGGGCTGCCTCTACCTGGGCGGCCACGACCAGGCCTTCGCGGATAGCGCCAACCTCCAGGTTCTTGACCATGTCATGCTTCTGCGCTGGGTAAGCGACAATATCGCCGGCTTCGGCGGCGACCCGGCCAACGTCACGCTGTTCGGCATTTCCTCGGGCGGCTGCGACGTGGCGACGCTGCTCGGCACGCCTTCGGCTCAAGGGTTGTTTCACAAGGCCGCGATCTACAGCGGAAACGCCGAGGCGCCGGTTCCCGAGGACGCCGCCGTGCGCTTCACCCAGGAATTCATCGCGGCCGCTGGGTCACTGGCGAACTCGCCGGACGACTTGGCCCGGCTCGCGAACGTGGGTCTTCGCCACATCCACGGGAAGCTGCTCGAACGGGGCGTGCCCGTCCGTTACGATCCTTTCATTGACGGCACCATCGTGCCCAAGCCGCTGCTCGACACGATCAGCGGAGGGCTCATTGTCCACGTACCAGTGCTGATGTCGGTGACCTCGGACGAGGCCGGACTGTACGCCGCCTTTGGCGACGAGATGTTCGACCGCGCCTATGACACGCTAGTCGGCGGCGATCCGTCCGCTGACCAGGAAGAAAAGATCAGGATGCTTTCGCAGAAGTGTTTCTGGGACCCCACCGACCGATTGCTGCAGGCCGCTCACAGCTCCGGTGGAAATGTTTGGTTGCAGAAATTTTGCTATGCACCGACCAACTCAAACTTCGCCGCAACTAATCCTTCCCTAGCGGCACGGCCAGTGCACGGCACCGATCTCGCGTCGTTGTTTATCGATACAGAGGGAAGCGACGGTACCGGGACCGACCGGGCCGTCGGCGCGCTGGAGCAGAACGCGCTGATCGCGCTGGCCAGGGACGGGCGTCCGCCCTGGAAGCAGTGGACTCCCGAGGAGCCGGTCGCTTACCAGATAGCGGCGCCCGACAGCGACGGGGCAATGGCCTTACGTTAAGGCCTTACGTTAACGGCTGGCGCGTTGCCGTAATGGCACTGACAAACCAGGTACCCGGGCAGCCGCTGCCCGGGTACCTGGCACTGCCCTTAAGTTTCCGGAGTTGTGTCCCATTGTGGGAGATTCGACTTCGTGATCTCGATGGTGTAGGTGACTTCCTCGGTTCGCCTGGTGCGTCGCTCGGCGGCGGTCCGGCCGGATGTTCTTCGTCGTCCGGCGC